>CAISJI010000021.1 GCA_903885565.1 uncultured Planctomycetaceae bacterium | reverse complement strand
GGAATGTTGTTGATATGGAACACGTTCCTGGCGTTTTCTGCCAACATCCCCACCGTCATGATCGGCGGCACCGCGATGATGGCCACGCCATCATCCGCCAGGGCACTGCCGGAATCGGCCAGGACTGGGTCTGGGTAGGCCAGATGCTCGAAGACATTGGACGAGAAGACGACGTCGACCGAATGCGCCGCCAGATTGAGCCCACCCAGATCGAGATCGCGGGCCAGGAATGTGATCGTCGGAAAGCGGGTCCGCAGTTCCTCTATCTGGCTTTCGTCCTTGTCGATGGCGACCACTGAGGCGGCGCCCCCTTCCGCCTCGAGATACTGCGCGCCATAGCCGGTGCCACAACCGATCTCCAAGCACCGGCGACCACGGACAAACCCCGCCGCGAAGGCATAGATCGAGAGATGGGCGTAGTAGCCCCAGTCGTGCCGGCCAGACTCCTGGCGTTCGCCGAAATTGCCCCGGGATGCCAGATCGGGCCTGACCCAGCCGGGGGCGGTCGCTGCCTGAGCCGGCAGAGGGCTATTTGGTGAGCAAGGCATAGTGCTCGATGTTCTCCTGCGCGTTGCCCACGGCGGGATGGGTCCAGATCTCCGACCAGCCAATGACGTTGTCCTGCAGCCAGTCGAGCATCGATCGGAACGCATCGTGATCCCACACGTGGTAGTGGATGGCATGGCGGGTTTCGAAGCGGTGGCGCACCTCCTGCGAATAGGCCGGTTCCTGCATCGGAAAACTGAGCCTGTAGAACTCCTCGTAGTGGGCGTAGTCGCGCTGTCGATCGGGCCGGAGATGATCCTCGATGAGGTGGGAGAGCGGGGTGAGCGGCCGGTGGCGGTCGAAGGTGCGCTGTTTGTCGGGGATGACAAGCAGCAGTTTGCCGCCGGGCCGCAGCTTGCGCTGGGCCACGGCGATCGAACCGATCGGATTGCGGGTGTGTTCGATGACGTGACAGGCGATGAGAAAATCCTGGCTTCCGTCGGCCACGCCGGCTAACTCGTCGAAATCGGTGAGGATGTCGGGGATCACCAGATCACAGGCACGTTGGCCCGGATAGAGTTCTGCCAACAGGTCCTCGTGCGGCAGCCTGTCGCCATAGAGCACGCGGCAGGCGAGCGGCACCGGAAAGGGAGATGCACCGGCCCCCACCTCCAAGCCCCCCCCCTCAAGTCCCGCAGCCATCGCCTCCCGCATGGTGGTGCTGTCGCTGATCCGGCTGGTGTCAACGCTGCCGTGCCACAGTCCGGGAAGATGCCCGGCGGGCGCAAAGCTGGCCAGCACCCGCTCCGGCACTGCAACCACATCGGCAGGCCAGCGGAAGCCGAGTTCCTCCAGTCGGGCAGCTGAAAGCACCGAATGCCGCCGACCACGCAGACAGAGAAAGACCTGTTCGCCAAAGATGCTGCCGCGTGCCTGGAGCAACGTGCCCTCGGCATGGAGAAGCTGCAGTTCGTCCTGCCGCGATCGGGGGCTCCCCCGGAGACCGTGGAAAGGCGAGTTGCCTGCAGGCAGCACACTGCTGCCCGCCCCGACCGGCAAGAGCGCCGAGGACCAGCCCTGCGGGAGATCGCGCTGGGTGCTGTTCATGCCACTCTCCTTGTCACCTGGGGCGAAAGTCCGTCCATAAAGGAGAGCACATTGGAAAAGGCACGGTCCCAGTTGCTGTGGTGCCGGGTGATGAGTTCGTGCCCCCGTTGCCGCAGCGGAAGCAGCTGATCGAAGTGGTCTATTGAATAGGCCAGTCGCTGTGCGATTGCCGGTGCGCTGGCGGGGGCCAACAGGCAGTTTTCGTTGTCCTTCAGCAGCCAGGTATTGGCAGAATTGTGGTTGGAAACGAGCAGCCCCCCGCAGGCCATGAATTCAAACGGCAGGTAGGAGGGGTGCTTCGTCATCATCATCACAAAACCGATGTGGCAGGAGCGGTAGAGTTCGGCCGTCTCTGCATAGCTCAGCAGGCCGAGGTTTGTGATGATTCCATCGAGCCCGTACTCACGCGGATCCCAAGGGGCGCCGGCGCACAGAATTTCGACGCGATCCCCGACCTTCTCCTTGAGGAGCCGAATGCCGGCGGCGGCCAATTCAAAGCCGTTGCGTGGATGGCCCGGACGGCCGTAGAGAAACAGTCGTTTTGGGCCGGTCGATATCCGCTCCGGAGAACCATGAAAAACCGCCGGGTCAACCTGCGGCGCAAAGTGAACCGCATTGCCGTCATAGTCCTGCTCGTAGAGGGCCCGCAGCGTGCGCGTGTTGGCGATGCCGTAAAAGCCAAACCGATACGTCAGCTCCGCCTGCGCGGAGGTGGATCCGGCTGGATAAAACAGCGGCTCGAAGTCTTGGAGAAAATAAAACTTGAGTCCGGTGTTGCGCACATTGAGCAGCACGTAGGCGGTGGTCCAGAGCGTGGCCACCGAGGAGTCGGCCGGAGGGATGGCGACGATCGCCTCGGGGCAGTCGAGGGCCCGTACGTCGGCTGCTGACAGCCCCGGGAACACCCGCGCAATCCTCTCCCGCATCTGCCCTGCATCGGCCTGCCCGCAGATGAGGAACCGCTGGCGGATGCCGCGGGTGCGCTGCAGAAAATCGGCAAAGCGCAGGATCGTCATCACGCCGCCGTAGTAGGGATTTTCAAACGGGGGCAGATACCAGTTGCACCACCCTGCCCCGGGGCCCCGCCCCACCCGCTCCGGATACTGCTGCTGAGCGTGCAGGTCCTCCAACGTGCAGCCGGTCACCCGCGCAAGAATCAGGGCATCGGCGGCATAGGCGTTCGCCCCCGGCTTGGCCACGCCTCCCCCCAGCGTTCGCTTCGCGCTCTTCGCCCCAGACCAGGGCATCTTGAGCCAGCCTTGGCGAACACCCTCGGCGCGGATCTCGCTCTGCCCGCTGCTGGGGCAAGTGTCGAGTTCGAGGGGAACCACCGAAGAAAAAGCGGGATGAAAATAGGGGTCGTCCCGCAGGCTTGCATGGAATGGAGGGACCGGGGGCAGAACGCCCGGGGCGAGCGTGGCGCGTGCATGCGGGTCGACCACTCCCCGCTTGCCGCCCCGATGGATCGTCTGACAGAGTCCTATAAATGACCGATTCCAGGGCTGCCGCTCGTCGAAACCGCCGGCCGACACGTAGGCATCGGCATGGATCGCCACCAACCAGGGACTGGCTGCGGTGCAATTGCGATACCAGAGAGGGCCGCCGAACCATCCCCATTTCCGCAGCGGACTGTCGCGGAACATCGGCGAACCGGCCCCAAACTGATCGACGACCAGCCCCGCCTCCACCACATTCGACTGCGTGTCAAGGATCAGGCCGCTGGCAAACCCGATGTCGGGATGTCCGCACACCCAGCCCACGAGCTCGCTCAGCCAGTTCTCTGAAAGCCCTGCCACCTGACCGGAAAGAAAGAGGAGGGCGTCGGTGGTGGGCAGATGCCGGGCGATCACTTCGTTGATGCAGCGCGAACGGTTTTCGGGGGGGCAGGCGAGCACTTCCACCCGGCCCCGCTCCAGGCCCCCCAGATGGGTCGAGGATTCGTGCCACCGCTGGCCCTCAGCCACCACCGTGATAGTCACCCGCAGGTGGGCCGCCTCCGCAGCCTCCGCGATGTGTCGCACGAGGCCGTCGAGGTCATCGAGACGGATGCCCTGGGCATCGATGATCAGATGAACGCCCCTGCCTGGCTTATCGCTCCAGCAGACACGAAATCCGGAATCCTCATTGGGCTCAACCGTGGCCGGCAGGTTGAGACGCACAACGTGATCCTGAAGCGTGCGGAGTTGTCCATTGAGCACATAGGGCTTGGCCGCAATGCCTGAGGAGGTGGAGGCGGCATGGATGCGCCAGTGGTAGTGCACGCTCGGCACTCGCACGATCGATCGCGAGCGCTCGGCCACACGCAGGAAAACGTCCCAGTCTTGAGCCCCGTCGGTCTCGCTGCGGAAGCCTCCTACCGCCATCACAATCGACCGGCGCAGCAGATTGAAGTGGGTCAGATAATTGACCGAGAACATGACCTCAGGGCTCCAGTTCGGCTTGAACAGAGCGTTCTGCCGCAGGGTGCCCTGCTCGTCGATGCTGTCCTTGTCAGAGTAGAGAAAATCAGCCTCTGGATCGGCGTTGATCGCCTCCACCATCTCGTAGAGGGCGTGGGGGGTCAGTTCGTCGTCATGATCCACCAGCGCGATGAACTCCCCCTGCGCCAGCGCCAACGCCTCATTGGAATTGGCAGCAATGCCACCATTCGCGGCGGGGAATGTGAGGCGGATCCGGGAATCCTTGCGGGCCGCCGCCCGCAGATACTGGGCGTTTGCTTCCCCATCGGGATCGGCGAACGCGATGCAGGCTTCCCAATGGGGGTATGTTTGCTTTTTGAGCGATTCCAGCGTGCTGGTGAGAATTTCCAGCGGCACCTTATAGACCGGCAACACAATACTGATCAGTGGCTGGTGGGAAAACGCATGACTCGTCGCCCGCTGGCGGCGCAGGTCGGCCTCCTGAGGTTCGTGCGCCGCGATCCACAGGCTGTATTCCGCTGGGGAGGCCGCAAACCCTCCCATCTGGGCTGGTGCAGGCGCCCCGCACCCATCCGCCGCCAAGCGGGCTGCGTTGCGGCGGGAGCGGCGGATGCGCAAGCTATTTTGCACCTGGCGCACCAGCGGCGCCGCCAGAGGGAATCGATGGGCGGCCTCGGCCAGAGAACGTCCAATTTTCATGGAGAGAATCTTCCTGAGGCAGCGGCACGCCGGCGTCCCGCCCTCTGCTCCACACAAGGGCGGTGATCTGGCAAGAGAGCGACCGATCGCGGGGGTGTACGGAAAACGGCCCTGCGGAACAAGTTCAGCTTCGCACCGCCCCCCCCAAGGAACGAGCTTTCAAGCGGTGGCGCAGCCCCCTCACAAAAACCGAGGGAGGCGGAAGATAAGAAGGCTAGAGCGGGTTTGCCGACTTTTGCCCAATTCGATATTCTCTCCGCGACCGGCGGGGCGTGGATCGATGGCCCGCTCAACCGCATGAGGCGGTTGCGGACGCATCACGCGCGAGAATCCGGGTGTTTTTCTGATGGAACAGGGCCAGGAAGGACATGCTCCAAAGACGTCTCACCGACGTCGAGCGGACTGAAACGACTGCGGGGCCGGAGCCTCGCGAAGGATCGCGTATCACACACAGGTTTTCCCCCACACAGTCGGGTATTCCATGCAAAAACTGAAAACGTCCAAGCAGCAGTTCCTCGATCGCTTCTCCCGCGAGCTCGACGCCATCGAGGCCAAGGCCCCCATGCAGGGGTCCTATGAGCGGATCAAGCCCTACATCGTCGATCATCAGGTGGGTGGTCAAGACTTCGAATTCATCATCTACCACAAGGAATCGGAGTCGTGGTTCGGCGGCAATGGCGGCGATGCCTCGCTGCAGATGTATAAGGATTTCCAGTTTGTGAAGCCGGGCGACGTCTGCTTCGATATCGGCTGCAATTCGGGGTATATCTCCGTATGGCTCGGTTTGGCTGTGGGGCCGCAGGGGAAGGTTCTCGCCTTCGATCCCTATCCCTGGAATGCCTTGGCCACCAACTACAGCGCCCGGCTGAACTATCTGGAGAATGTGCGGGCCTACCCGATCGGCCTGGGCGACCAGGCGTTTGAGCTCAAGCTACCGCTCAACTCGGCCCGCACGTTGGAGGCCTCGGCCGGCAATCAGTTCATCATGGCCCACATTGCCAACATTCAGGAATTTGTTGCGGAACGTCCGACGTTCATGAAGATCGATATCGAGGGGGCGGAATACGAACTGACCCGCACCAACTGGGCCAATTTCGACCGCTTGGAACGCATCTTTCTGGAACTGCACCCCTTCTACATCGATGACCGTGGACTCGAGACCCGCGCGGTGCTCAAAAATCTGGCCGCTGCAGGATTCTCGATGAGGCACGGCCATCCTCAGGCCGCCGTTGCCGATGCCAATACCTGCGACCCAGGGCATGGCGGCTGGTTTATGACCCGTGCGGTGCCCTCCCAAGCCTGAGCCTGAAGGCCAACAGCCCGCTCGACGGCTCACCTCGCGCCAACCCACGACAGCCGTGGCCTTCCCAGGTCACGGCTGTCGTCTTTTCCAGATGTCCGCGGAACATGCCCTCCAGCGCCTTGTTTCGCGTTGGGTCGAGCGGTGAAAACGACCCCGGGCCGGAGTTTGTGCGGAAAATTCAGTCAAAAAAACAGGTGGGGCCCGGCGGAAGGTGTGGTCGCCTCGTTGGCGGGGGTACGGAGCCACCCCCTCCCTGCCGTTCCCGGCCGCCATAAATCGCACCCAGTGGGCCTGAAAACCTGTCGCGCACTCGTCTTGCGGCGGTGGAATGGCCCCGTTATTCTCGCCCGACAAATCGGTTCACCAGTTGTTGGTGCACACGCACAGCGGAGAGGGTCGACGGGCCTGAGAAAAAGAGCCTGACGACTGAACGAGGGAGGGATGGGCAATGGGATCGAGCGGGATGCGAGTGCTGCATGTCTCCACATGGAACATCCAGTGTGGAATCGCCACCTACTGCGACAATCTGGTGAAGGCGTTGGCTGCTTCGGGCGTCGAAAACGACGTCTTTCCGATCTGCCCCCACCAGTGGACCACCGCCCTGCCGCGCGATGTTGACCAACTCAACTCTGACATTCTGGCGGCCGCCGCCGATGTCGACGTGGTGCATGTGCAGCACGAACATGGGCTGTTTGGGATCGCGAATGGATCTGGCTATGCCGCCAAACAGTACGGCCGCATCCTGCGTGGCCTGCGCAGCCTCGGCAAACCGGTCGTCACGACGTTTCACACCGAACTGATCAGCCCCACTCCGACGCGGCGGATACACAAGTTCAACGGCTTCATCCGCGACTGGATGCGGCATCGCAAGTGGCGGTCCCGGGTGGCCCACCAATTTGGCGTGCGGCGGGGAGAGGCGCGGGCGATTGTTCATTCCGCGCGCACCCGCTATGCGTTTGCCCGGGCCGGGCTGCCGATCGATTCGATCCACTTCATGCCGCATGCCTGCCTCCCGCAGCGGCAGTTCAAGGTCGATCGCTACAAGGCCAAGAGCCTCCTCAAGATTCCAGGCCACTCCAAATTGCTGACGATCTTCGGCTTTGTGGGCCGCTACAAAGGGCACGACCTGGCGGTCAACGCGCTGAAGCAGTTGCCGGAGGACTACCGGCTGGCGATCTGCGGCGGTGCGCATCCCGACTCCCGCGATGATTTTCTGACGCAACTGATGTCGCAGATCAAGGAGGCGGGGCTGGAAGATCGGGTGACGATCACCGGCTGGCTGCCGACTGAATCGGCGGAGCTCTACTATGCCGCCACCGACATCTGCCTCGCCCCCTACCGAGCCGATTCAGGTCTGTCGGCCTCCGGTGCCCTCACGTGGGCGCTGAGCTCCAACCGTCCCATCATCGCCTCCAAGATCGATGCCTTTCAGCCAATCCAGCGGGAATCGGGGGCGATGATGATGGTCACCGCCGATGCTCTGGAAGAACTCTGCTGGGCCATCCAGCGGCTGGCCGAAGACGAGGTTTTGCAGGACCGACTGGTGCAGGCGGCGGGAAATTATGTGGAGAAGCATTCCTGGCGGAAGAATGCCGAGAACACGATCCAGCTGTACGAGCAGATGCTCTTCCAGCAGGGCCGACGCAGTGGGAGGCCCCATTCCGATCCAGTGCTCGTGAAGATCTTCGCCGAGGATCAGGGGGCCGGGGCAGATCAGGAGTCGGAAGACTCCGGAGCCGCAGCGGAAAAAATCGGCGCCGCATGATACGATGATCGCGTCGCACCAAGTGCGTCGGGGCTGGGCGGAGGAGCAGTGCTCCCGAGTGTGCCGTTCTCCCCACACCACTCCCTTCAGGATTGCCGCTTCTCATGGCCAAAGCCACCTCCGTTCCCGCTGGTACCCTTGCCCGCGCCCGCGCCCTGCTGACCGCCGCCGAACACAAAATTTTCGAGTCGAGTTTCGGCCAGTCTCTCTCCAAGGCGACGCATGCCGAAGTCGACATGCTGGCGCGCCGGGCCCGCGAGATGCGCGACAAGTGGCGCGGTCTTAGCTCGAAGCAAACCCGCTCCACCAAGCGGGCTACGGCTCCGGTCGCTGCCGCCAACGCGCGGACTGCCGAGAAGACCGACCTCCTCCACGGAGCACTTGAGCGAATCGAGTCCCGGCTGGCCGATTTCGCAGCCACTGTTTCTACGACAGTAAAGGGTTTGGTGCGGGGAAACACCGCGGCCAAGTCGCGTACCAAAACGATCATCAAGCGGGCTACACGCCGCACAGCAGCCCGGCCGGTCGCTCCGGCTCGCCCTGCAGCGGCCGTGAAAGTGGCCGCGAAGCCGGCCGTGAAGACGCCCGCTCCTGCCAAAGCCGTAAGCGTGGCCGCCGCCGTGTCGCCGTCGCTGACCAAAACGGTTGCGTCACGGGCCGTCACCACCGGCACCAAGATCTCGAAAAAGGCTCGTCAGGCGGGAGCCCGTTCCGCCCTGCAAACTTCGGCGAGCACGCAGAAGATCTCGGCCCCGCGAGCCAACCAGCGCAACGCCCTCTCGGCCGCCAAAGCCAGTCGGCTCAAGCTCACGGGGCTCGATACGCGGCGCACAAGCCACACGGCATCCCGCGTCAAGGCTCAGCAGGCCCGCCGCGACATGCGTTCGCGGTAAAGCGGCGGCTGCCCCGGCTGGGCGATGGCAGATCAATCAGCGTTCTATCAATCAGCGTTCTTGGGAGCCTTGCCGGTTTGGCGATAGTCCCACGGTGGCGTGGGACTATCCTGTGACCACAGGCCGAGCCGCCGTGACTGCGCCTGCTGTTGCAGCGATTCGAGGGACAGATCGTTGGAATAGTCGGTGTAGTGCCAGGCGTTGCCCGTGGCGATCATCTGGCGGTTGACGTCGGTACCGTTGACATTGAGGTGCCCGACCCACCGTCCATATCGATCCTTGCCATCGTCGGTCACCTGCACCGTTTTCCCAAACACCATCTCTGCCAGAGAATCGCGCGAGACCTTGCCGAAGTCTTGCCCCAGTTCCGGGGCATCGATTTCCGCCAGCCGAACCTTCTGCTGGGCATTGGTGTCGTCCAGGCAGGTGACCGTGTCGCCATCGTGCACACCCACCACGCGCCACATGTGGGGAGTGGCTGAGCGACTGACAGGCACAGCCGACACGCCGCTTCGAGCCGGCTGGGAAACCGGTTCCAGCGGCGCATCTGCAGCCGCCGGGGCGGGGGTGGTGCTCACCAGTGGCGGGGCAGCGGTTGCTGGCGGCGGTGAAGTCGCCGCGGGTGAAGCAGCGGCTGCAGCGACGCTGGCCGCAGCGATTGCCGGAGGTGCGACTGCCGCCAAGGCTTCGCCTCCAGCATCTGCAACCGGAGATGTTTCGGGCGGAACCTGCACCCATTCGCTCGGCGGAGCGGCCAGACCAGCTGCCGGTGCGGGAGGAGCACCAAACCCCGGCGGGGGAGTTGCTGCGTAGACGGGAGGTGACGGCTGCGCCGGGAGCGCGGGGGGGACGAGAGCCGTGCCGGAGAGTTCGCGCGATCCGGGGGGAAATTGGTAAGGCTGAGGCTGATAGCGGGCCACCGTCGGGGGAGGGAGCGTGTAGGGGACCGGAGCCGCTCCCTGCGTGGCATAGTTCCAACCCGCGGCGTTCATGCCGGGCTGCCCGTGGGCTTGGCGACGATTGACCCGCGATGGGGGCGCGGGGGCAGGCGCCATGGGCGCCGCCAGCACAGGCGGGCCGATGGCGTAGGTAAAGACATACGTGGGGGCCACGTAAACCGTGATCGGCCGCCCATCGGAGCCAATCGACTGGTAGGGCACTGCTTGTGGTTGCCAGCCAGCGGGAATCGTTCCCCCCTGCACCACGGCCCCCGGCGCAGGAAACGCCTGGGTCACCGGCACCGCGCTCGAAATTCCCATCCCCGGCGTGCTGGCGGAAGTGCCCGGATTGGCTGGAGCGCCTCCGGTGGCCCACGGACTGACACCGCCGGAAGGGGGATCAGGAGGCGCGGCTACCGCCACCTGCAGGAAAAGCCAGACGCAGCAGCCGAAACCGGCCGCGACACCGATGGCGTGCAGAGTGTCTCGGTTGGTTTTCTGGCATCCGTGCCGCACTGCAATCGCACTCCTTGCGAACGAGTCGGGTTTGTAGGCTTCCCGCCGTTCTGTTGCGATCGGAATTTCGGTGTCTGCCCCTGAATTCCAGGTTCCGCCTGCTGCACGGCTTGTCCCGGCAGGAACGTCGCTGTGGATAACGTGGTTCGCCGCTCGATGCGGCGGCGGGCGACACAGGAAACCCTCGGCGTTTCCTGCGGTCGACCAAGTGGAAAAAGGTCAGGGATGACTTTTTCCCCGGACAATTGGGAGAGCTGGAGGGGTTACACCGGGTCAGACTGACGCCGCTACACTGAACCGGCCGTGAAAACAGTCCTCCCTGCACTTTTTCCACAGCCTGCTCACCCTCCGCCCACCCACTCAGTTCAACCCCATGGCTGCCCCCTCTTTCGCCCCCTCACGTTTTCCCCGCCCTTGCTGGGGACTGCTGGTGGTGCTGGTGATCGGCGCGTGGGGAGAGGCTGCTGAGGAAGTGGCCACGCAGCCAGTGGTGGCGGCAGCCCGCCGGGCCGGCCTGAGAGTGCTGGAGGGCCGGCATCTGATCCTCATCACCGACCGGCCTGTGCGGGCGGACGACGGTGTCGGGAATCTGCCCCAGATTTTCGACGAGGCATTCGCCGTCTGGTGCGACCATTTTCAGGTGGACGGGCCGACGGTGAACTCCTGGCGGGCGGTGGGATGCCTGATGGTCGATCGGCAGCCGTTTCAAGCCGCCGGCCTGCTCCCGACCGACGGCACGATTCCTCCGTTTCAAAATGGGTTCTGCGATCGCAACCGCTTCTGGTTGATCGACCACCCCAACCCCGCCTACAGGCGCCATCTCCTGCTGCACGAAGGGGTGCATGCCTGCTCGCTCACGCTGCGCGACCTTTCCACCCCCACCTGGTACACCGAGGGCATTGCCGAACTGCTCGCCACACACCGGCTGCGGGCTGGCCGATTTGAGTCGACCCCCATCCCCCTGCAGGCCAGCGATGTGGAGCAGTTGGGACGCATCGAAAAGATTCTGCTCCTCAGGCGCAGCGGCGACGTGCCCGGACTGGAGGAGGTGCTGGCCACGCCTCCCGATCGCCATCACGCCCTGGCGTCGTACGCGGCCAGCTGGGCCGCCGTGGCGATGCTCTCGGGACATCCAGCCTACGCAAAAACCTTTCGGGATCTGGAGGCAGGGCCGCTCGATGCCAACCTCACCCAGCGATTGGAGCAGGCCCCCGGCTGGAATGCCGAACAGGCTGCCCGCGACTTCGATGCCTTCACGGCTGAGGTCGATTACGGCTACGATTTTTTAGCTTCGGCCGTTGATTGGTCGCCGGGGAAGCCGCTCGTGGCCGCCAGCCAGATGACTGTCGCCGCCGACCGGGGCTGGCAGAATTCGGGTTGGTCACTCCGGCAGGGAGATCGCTTGGCCGTGGTGGCCGATGGACGCTGCCGAGTGGGAGCCGTTGCCGAGGGCCCGATCGAAACCGAGCCGGAGGGAATTTCGCTGGCGTGGTATCGCGGCCGCCCAGTGGGCAGACTGTTGGTGGCGCAGTGGTTTCCTGCTACCTCGGGTGGCGGGCGACCGCAGTGGAAGATTCTTGCCGAGGGGAGTCGGGGGAAATGTGTGGCCGTGGCTGACGGGCCTGTCTACTGCAAAATCAATGAATCCCCCGGGGCATTGGCCGACAACACCGGCACTCTCAGCGTGATCTTGAGCCCCTGAATTGAAGCGAGCACGCTTGAGCAAACACCGCGGCGGCGGCACCGCCGGAATCCTGAAGAGCCGCTGGAAACACTCATCCCATGTCCCACCCCCCCATCTGCCTGTCGCGCCGCCACGCCATGGTGGCACTGGCGGCGTCGCTGGCAGTGTCCCACCTCAGTCAGACGTCGGCGGCTGCCGGAGCCCCCGTCCGGCGGCGCGGCATCAAACTTGGCTACGACAACTTCGCGGTGCGGGCCATGGGCTGGAACGCCCGGCAGTTGATCGACCACGCCCAGGCGCTTGCGTGCGATTCTGTCTTCATCACCGACTTCGGCCCTCTGGAGGGGCGGTTCGACGATGCATACTTGGGAGAGCTGAGACGCTATGCCGTCGATCGGGGCGTGGGGATCGAACTGGGATCATGGAGCATCTGCCCCACCTCCAAAACCTTCAAACCCGACTGGGGCTCTGCCGAGGAGCATCTGGCCCTCGGCATCCGCATGTCCCGGGCGCTGGGATCGCAGGCCTTTCGCGTGATCCTGGGGAATCAGTCAGACCGGCTCACCCCCGGCGGCATTGCAGCCCGCAGCGCCGACACTGTCGCCGTGCTCAAAGCATGCCGCTCTCAAGCCCTCGATGCGAACGTGAAGATCGCCGTGGAAAACCATGCCGGTGATCTGCAGTCGCGGGAGCTCAAGGAGCTCGTTGAGGCGGCGGGGCCCGATTTCGTGGGGGTGAATTTCGACTCGGGCAATGCGATCTGGACGCTCGAAGATCCTGTCGCCGCACTCGCCACACTTGCGCCGCATGTGCTCACCACCAGCCTGCGCGACACGCAGGTCTGGACGACCGACAACGGCGTCGCCGCGCAGTGGACGGCGATGGGAGAGGGCTGCGTTGATCTGCCTGCTTTTTTCGATCTCTTTGAGAAACAGTGCCCCGGCGTCACGGTGCACATCGAAACGATCTCCGGCTTCACGAAAGACCTGCCGGTCTGGACCACCGAATTCTGGCAGGCCTTTCCCGAGGCGCGCGCTGCCGACTTCGCCCGCTTTCTCGAGCTCGCGAAGCGGGGCCACCGCATCGAGCCCTTCCAGGCCCCCGCGGGCGTCGAGCGCAAGGAGGCCGATCGGGCCTACCAACTTGCAGAACTTTCCCGGAGCATCGCCTTCTGCCGCGATCGCCTCGGACTGGGCTTGAGAGGCTGATCTAGCAACCATCAGCCTCGATCGCATCCGACTCAAGCGCATCCGACTTCCGTGGCGCCCCCGGCTGCGGGACGGCAAAAGTTTCGTCGCTTGGGCACGAAAAGTTCGCCGACGCCTCCGCCTCCGTCACCCGCGGTGTACGGGTAGATCAGACTGCCATACCTCCGCCGCTCGACGGAGCTTCCGTGATGCCA
This sequence comes from uncultured Planctomycetaceae bacterium, assembly GCA_903885565.1. Classification (GTDB taxonomy): domain Bacteria; phylum Planctomycetota; class Planctomycetia; order Pirellulales; family UBA1268; genus CAISJI01. The sequence goes on along the minus strand of CAISJI010000021.1, from coordinate 2,500 downwards.
TATGCCCCAAATGCGCCCTTGGACCCGCATCACTCCTTCTTGGCCACAAAAACCTACACCGCGTGGACAGCGAATTCACCCGCCGACACGCTCGGCAGATTGGTCTGCCCCATCAGCGATAGATCGATCGACCGGGCTGCTTCGCGACCCTCGTGGATCGCCCACACGACCAGCGACTGTCCCCGCCGCATATCTCCGGCCGCAAACACACCCGCACGACTGGTTGCATAATCGGGCCCTGTCTTCACGTTACCGCGGGCATCGAGTTCGAGCCCGAGTTCAGCCACCAGTCCCTGCTTCTCGGGGCCGACGAATCCCATCGCCAACAGCGCCAGTTGGCAGGGCCATTCCTCCTCGCTACCGGGCAGTTCGCGAAACTTCTGCTGGCCGCTGGCGGTGTCGGTGTACCACTCGATTCGCACCGTCCGCAGCGACTGCAACTGCCCCTGGGCATCGCCGATGAATTCCTTGGTGAGGATGCCCCACTCGCGGCGACAGCCCTCCTCGTGGGAGGTGCTCGTCCGCAGGATCACCGGCCAGGCAGGCCACGGCGTGCTCGCCGGCCGCTCGGTGCGGCGGGGATAGTTGCCAACATCGGGCGGCTTGGGCAGCAGCTCAAACTGCACCAGCGACTTGGCCAATTGACGGTTGCTCGTGCCATCGCAGTCGCTGCCTGTATCACCGCCACCGATCACCACCACATGCTTGCCCTCCGCCACGATCTGGGCATTCACCTCATCGCCGGCATTGCGCTTGTTTTGCTGCGGCAGGAAATCCATCGCGAAATGCACCCCCTTCAGCTCGCGGCCGGGGATCGGCAGATCGCGGCCGAGCGTGGCCCCGCCGGTGAGCAGGACCGCGTCATAATCGCGGGTGAGTTGCTCGCTGGAAATGTCCTTGCCGACATTGACGCTGCAGCGAAACTCGACCCCTTCCTCCTCCATCTGGCGGATGCGCCGCCAAACCCGCCACTTTTCCAGCTTGAAATCGGGGATTCCATACATGAGCAGGCCGCCCGGACGATCGGCCCGCTCAAACACAGTGACCAGATGCCCGGCCCGGTTGAGCTGCTGCGCTGCAGCCAGCCCCGAGGGCCCACTTCCCACCACGGCCACGCGTTTGCCGGTGCGTTCGGCCGGGGCTTGGGCCACAACCCAGCCTTCGTCGAAGGCGCGATCGGCCACGGCCATCTCAATCTGCTTGATGGCTACCGGATCCTCGTTGATCCCCAGCACGCAGGCCGACTCGCAGGGAGCCGGACAGACGCGTCCGGTGAACTCGGGGAAATTGTTGGTGGCATGGAGGCGCTGGCTGGCCTCATGCCACTGATCGCGGTAGACCAGGTCATTGAAGTCGGGAATGATGTTCCCCAGCGGACAGCCGGTGTGGCAAAACGGCACTCCGCAATCCATGCAGCGGGCCCCTTGCTTGATCAGTTCCTCAGGGGGCAGGATCGTGAGAAACTCGTTGTAATGCTTGAGGCGCTCCTCCGCCGGCTGCTTGCCGGAGGTCGTGCGCTGGTATTTCATGAATCCGCGTGGCTCACCCATGGACCTTTTCTCCTGCCTGCCTGGCCTCTGCCTGTTCCTGTTCCTGTATCTTCCGCAGTTCGGCGATGGCCCGCTTGTAGTCGGTCGGCATCACCTTCACAAACTTCCCCTGCTCACTCGCCCAGCCATCGAGAATGGCCCGCCCCCGAACGCTGCCGGTAAAGCCGACATGCTTCTCGATCCGGCCCTTGAGATACTCCAGATCCCCCGCGTCGAGCGGCTCAAGCTCGACCATCTCGCGATTCACCTTCGCCGGAAAACTTCCATTGGGATCCCACACATAGGCGATGCCGCCACTCATGCCGGCGGCAAAATTGCGGCCTGTCTCACCGAGGATCACCACCCGTCCGCCGGTCATGTATTCGCAGCCATGATCCCCGATGCCCTCGACCACCGCCTCGGCGCCGCTGTTCCGCACGCAGAACCGCTCGCCGGCGATGCCACGGAGAAACACCTCTCCGCTGGTCGCTCCATAGAGCACCACATTGCCCGCGATCACATTCTCTTCAGCGGCAAATGAGGCCGATCGCGACGGACGCACAATCAAGCGTCCCCCCGAGAGCCCCTTGCCGCAGTAGTCGTTGACATCCCCTTCGACATGGACCGTCACTCCCGGCACACCGAAAGCCATCAGGCTCTGTCCGGCAGTGCCTGTGAAATGGATGTCGATCGTGCCATCAGGCAGGCCTGCTGCCCCATAGCGGCGGGTGATCTCGCTGGAGAGAATCGTGCCGACGGTGCGGTTGACGTTGCGAATCGGCAGGTCCACCCGCACCGCCTTGCGTTCCTCCAGGGCCGGGCGGCAGAGGTCGAGCAGCTGCATCATGTCGAGCGAGGCTTCGATGCCATGGTCCTGCGCTTCAGTGCGGTGCGTTTGCACATGGGCAGGCACTTCCGGCTTGTGCAGAATTGTGGAGAAGTCGAGCCCCTGCGCCTTCCAGTGGGCAATG
>CAISJI010000020.1 GCA_903885565.1 uncultured Planctomycetaceae bacterium | reverse complement strand
TCAGTCAGAGCAATATCTTTCTGGCGAGTGGGCAGCGAGGTTACCTCATCATCATTCACGGATACGGCTCAAGCGGTTTTGGAACCGCGGTCATAAAGCGGCGAATACGCGAAATGGTGGTGAGGTGGACCGACTACTTTAAGTCCATTAAGTGCGACGACTCGTTGCCTGGCGAAACGTGGGTTGTTCCGCTCAAACCGTTTCCCTGCCGAATGGGCCGGAGTCGCGACCTCGCTCAAGAGGTCTTCAGGTTCTGCGAAACGCGAAAGACAGACAAGCAGATCATCGCGCGTTTCCACCTCAAGACCGAGCACGAGGTGCTGAGCACGCTGCGTCAACTTAGGGAGAAGGGGATGCTGGAAGTGGTGATGAAGAAGGGGCATAGCGCCTGGCGGGTATCGCGGCCGCACGCGGTATCCGAAAAAGATGAACTGCTGGCCTATTGCTGTTCGGAGTAGTCGTCTGGGATGGCAGCCGCGGCGGCGGGCCAACTGCCCACCGCCGCGCAGTATCACGAGAAGCAGATTCAGACTCTCGGCGTCCGATGGGCCGCGTGGCGGTCGCTTGTCGGTTCGGCGAAAGGGATGGGGAACGCAGGCGATGCTATGACCTTGAAGCCGAGCAGGGTGGCCCCATATCGCGTTGTTGAACCTTCACCATGAAGAAACTCCCATGGCAACGGTATGAGGTCTGGCCGCAGGGGTTAAGTAGGTGTGGCACTGTGCGAAAAAACAGAGCTACAGGCAACCTACGCTGGGCATAGGCGGCTGTTTCCTTCGAGTAGGCCGGGGATCGCCGTCGCTCGAATTGTCCCTTTGGCTGCTGGGACGATTTCCAGACTTCGCCAGGCAGACACCTCACGACGTTATCCCACGCGCAGCCAAAAGCCGCCACCGCGGTCACGTCATCAAAAGCACCGCCTGGCCAAGGAAGCGATAGGTTTTTTTCGGTTGGAATCCAAGTGAATATCTGACGCATCCGGTCTTCGGCGTTCGCCGGACTGGATTCGGTGGTCTTCGAGTTCACTGGGATGCTGAAGGCTCTCGAGCAGGCACTCGCGGTCGAAGGCGGAGAGTCAACGGCCTTCGCGGAGATCGACATATGTCGATTCTTGTTGCGCTGAAGGAAAGGCTCGCAGCTTAGTGGCGAATATCTCGCTCGGGGTGGCAGGCAGCGATTACTACGCTTGACTGCCAGCGAGCTATAGCCGTCCGTAAGGGTTCTGCCCTAGTTCTGCCCCCTGGCTCCTGCTGATAGCTAAAGAAAGCTCAAAAACAGGGCATATTCCTTGAGCGAGCCATAACCCTCAGCCGCCCAGCGGCTGATCTCTCCCCGGCGGCTTTCTTCCCGTCCCACTCCAGCGCTACATGTACGCGCCCAAGGAGTCCCACGCCCATGCACATCCATATCCAGCTTGTTCCCATCCCACCACCACCAAACCATCTTCCCAACAGCCACGATCCCCCCGCGCTCTTCCACTACACAACCGGCCTGAACCTCCGCTCGATCATCACCTCCGGCCAGATCAAGCCGAGCACAGCCCATGTCCCGCCCGATGAAAAACCTGTCGTCTGGTTCAGCACATCCCGGCATTGGGAACCGACCGCCACCAAGTGCTCTGTCCCCGGCACCGCTGGCCAACTGATCACTGCCCAGGCCCAAGGCGGTCTGGTCAGGATCACGGTCCCAGCCAGCACAGCCCCTCACCGCTTCGAGGATCTCCCTCTAATCGCCGGCACCGCGCCGAGCGTTTGCATCGGGCTGCTCATCGCCGGCCTCGAGCTCGGCAGCGACCCCGATACATGGCGATTCACGCTTCACCCTGTTCCGATAGCTCTCTTTCGCGAAGTTGAGTTTTTCGACTTTGACAAGGACGGGTGGGTGGCTGTCGATATGGCCGAACTAACCTGCCGGAACTGAACACCAAATTCCGTCTTCACCCATGGAGATCTCTTTCCCATGACCACCCCGCTCATTCTCTGCGCCCTGCTTGCCTC
>CAISJI010000019.1 GCA_903885565.1 uncultured Planctomycetaceae bacterium | reverse complement strand
CGTCGCCGCGCTCAAGGCCCACCGCCAGCAGGCGAGCGCTGCCGGCAGGAAGACGACACCGCTGTCGGGCGGATGGGGAGCGGCGGAGGAGCGCATCGAAGACTGCATCGATCGGGCTCGGCGTTTTCAACAGGCCGACGGCAGTTTTTCCGTCCACTCATTCGATCGCCCCGGCACTTCTCCAGATCTGTTTGCCAGACTTGGCGCCACCGGCCATATCTTCGAGGTGCTCGCCTTGGCGCTCGATGACGAGCAACTGGCCGAGCCTTGGGTGACACGCGCCGCCGACCGGCTCGTAGCGCTGCTGGAGCAAACTGCCGATGTCGATGTCGAGTGCGGCGCCCTCTACCACGCCGCCCATGGCCTCCTGCTCTACCGGCAGCGGATCTGCGACCCCGCCCTCACTGCCCGGCCTTGATCGCCTGCAGTTGCGAGTGGATCGCATCGACCAGCACATGCACGTCGCCATGCCAGTCGATGGTGACGCTCTGCTGCGAATGCATGTGCTTGAGCTGGGCGGTGCCGGCTGCAAATTCGTCGCTGCCGATCACCAATGCCGCCGGAAACCCCTTCTTGGCGGCCACCTTCAGCTGCTGCCCCACCCGCTTCGCCTCAGGATAAAACTCCACCGGGATTCCCGCCCCCCGCAAGGCCGCCGCGATCTTCAGATAGTCGGCCAGATGGGCGGTGTCGAAATGCACCATAAAGAGTTCGGCTGCCGTTTCCTTCGCTGGCAGCCGCCCCAGCTCCTCAAGCCCCGCCAGCAGCCGGTCGATTCCCAGCGAGGCCCCCACTCCGGGCAGCGCTTGCTTCGTGTAGAGCCCGGCCAGATTGTCGTAGCGGCCACCGGAACAGATGCTGCCGAGCGTCGGGAGTTCGTCGAGAAAACTCTCCAGCACGATCCCTGTGTAGTAGTCGAGGCCGCGGGCGATCGACGGATCGATCACCACCCGTCCCTCCGGCACGCCCGCCTGCTGCACGCCGTCGAGCAGGCTCCGCAGCGCGGCTACTCCCGTGCGGCCGGTCTCGGAAGAGCCGACGAGCCCATCGAGGGCGGCGAGCACAGTGGCCGGATCACCGGCGAGCTGCGCCATTCCGAGCAGCTTCGTCCGCACGTCGGCCGACACGCCGTGGGCCTCCAGTTCTGCAGCCACCCCCGCGGGGGTCACCTTGCCGAGTTTGTCGAGTGACCGCAGCACGTCGGTCGAGCGGTCGGCTACGCCGCACTCGTGCAGAATTCCCGAGAGCACGCGGCGGTCGTTGATCCGGATCGTGAAAGCTTCGATCCCGATCGCCGCGAGCAGATCGTGCACGACGAGCACCATCTCCAGATCGGCCACGGGGCTGGTGGTGCCGATTGTGTCGAAATCGCACTGCATGAACTCGCGATACCGGCCCCGCTGCGTGTTCTCCCCGCGCCACACTGCCGCCATGTGATAGCGTTTGAAGGGCGTGCCCAGCACCCCGATATGCTGGGCGCAGAACCGGGCAAAGGGCACCGTGAGATCAAACCGCAGGCCGACGTCCCTGCCACCATGATCCTGGAAGCGGTAGAGCTGCTTGTCGGTTTCGTCGCTCCCCTTGCCGGTGAGGATCTCGAGGTATTCAAGGGCCGGCGTGTCGATTGGCACGAAGCCATAGGAGCGGTAGACGCCGCGGGCGATGTCGAGAATGTTCTCGCGGGCCAGCGCCTGTGCCGGCAGGTGGTCGCGAAAGCCCTTGAGCGTGCGGGGTTCGATGAGGCTGCGGGATTCGGTCACGGGGCGGCTCTTCCTTCTCGGGGTTTTAAACCGAGAGTGTAGCATCGCTGCGTGACCGGCTCTTCCCCGCCAGTTACGACAGCACCGGCAAGAGCGCCGGCTTCGCACTGCGGATCGACTTGTGGCGGTTTTTCTTCTTCCGGCCATCGCCCACGGTGTCGCCATCCGGTCCGAGGACCGCATCCATATATTCCACCACCTGCTCGGCTGTCTCAAAATACTGGTCGTAGACCCAGTCGTCTTCGTATTCGCAGTCTTTGGTGGTGTATTCCCGGCAGATCAGCGGGCGGGTTTCGTAGATGCCGCAGCGCTGATCGGGCTGCAGATGCTTGCAGACGGTGTGGACGCAGACATACCAGTCCCCCTCTTCAGTGAAGACGGTGGCGTTGTCGTGCAGGAGAAACCAGCGGATGAACTCAAACTCCTCGCGGGTGGTTGGCGTTTCCAGCGGCAGCGCGAAATAGCGGCAGCACTTCGCCGTGCAATAAGAGCAGAGCACGCTGTCAGCGGGGATGTCGGTGCGTTTGGGCTTGGCCACCAGCAGCGGCAGAGGGGTGTCGAGAACCGGCATGGGAGAACTTTCCCCAGGGAAAAGGAACGGGAATCCGCCCACACTATACACGCCCGGCCCCCCGGTGGAACCACCGCACAACCGCTTGCGGCAGCGCGGCCAGCGGTTTGCCGTATACTCCTGCGTGACAACTTTTGAAGGGAGTCGGGCCGTGCCGAAACGCTGGCGGATTCAGCCGCACGATGCAGCCGTGGTGGCGGCGCTTGAGCATTCGGTCGGAGTCTCTTCGATCGTGGCCCGCCTCCTGGCCGCGCGGGGCCTCCGCGATGCCGCTGCCGCCAAAAGCTTTCTGGCGGGCACACTCGCCGATCTCCGCGACCCGGAACTTCTCCCGGGCGTGCCCGCGGCTGCCGAACGGATTGTGAATGCGGTGCGGGCTGGCCGGAAGATCGCCATCTACGGCGACTACGACGCCGACGGCATGTGCGCCACCGCCATTCTCATCGGCTGCCTGGAAGCACTCGATGCCGATGCGAAGTGGTATGTTCCCGACCGGTTTGAGGAGGGCTACGGGCTCAACGCCAAGGCGCTGGAAACCCTCGCCGGGCAGGGAGTGCAGCTGGTGGTCACAGTCGACTGTGGCATTGCCAGCGTTGCCGAGGCGCTGGTGGCCCGCCGCCTCGGCCTGGAACTGATCATCACCGATCATCATTCGTTTGCCGACTCACTTCCCGAGGCCGATGTGCTCGTGCATCCGCGGCTGCCGGGTGCGGGCTATCCGTTTGGAGAGCTGTGCGGGGCGGGGGTCGCCTTCAAGCTGGCGTGGGCGATCGCCACGCGCGCCAGCGGCGCCAAGCAGGTGACCCCCCGGCTCCGCGAAATGCTGCTGCGGGGCATCGGCTATGCGGCGCTCGGCACGGTGGCCGATGTCGTGCCACTGGTGGACGAAAACAGAATCTTCGTCAAGCATGGGCTGGAGTGCCTGCGAAAGCGCGGGGGGCCGGGCATAGACCACCTCATGCAGCTGGCAAAGCTCCAGGAGAAATCGCATCTGGAGAGCGAGGATGTGGCCTTTCGGCTCGCCCCGCGACTCAATGCAGCGGGGCGACTGGGGCAGGCAGCACTGGGCATCGAACTGCTCACAACGCCCGATGCCGCCCGGGGAGTGCAGCTGGCCGAGGTCGTCCACGGCTACAACGAACAGCGCGACACCATTGAGCGGAGCATCATGCTGGCAGCCACAAAGCAGGCCCAGCACGAATACGATCCGGTGGGAGATGCGGCGCTGGTTCTGCATGGCAGGGGCTGGCATCCCGGGGTGGTGGGGATCGTCGCCGGTCGGTTGGCGGAGCGGTTTCACCGGCCGGTGGTTGTCATCGCCCAGGACGAGCATCAGGGCCGACCGGCGATCGGCAGCCTGCGCAGCGTGCCGGGATTTGATGTCCACGAGGCGCTCGTCGCCTGCCGGGAGCACCTGCTCAGCTGCGGTGGCCATGCGGCAGCCGCCGGGCTGCGGATCGAAGATGCAAAAATAGAGGCCTTTCGCGCGGCGTTTGTGGCTGCGGTGGTGGAGCGCTTGCCCGCGGCGCTGCGGCAGGCGCAGGTGGCAATCGACGGCGAGACCACGCTCGCCGCCCTCACGCTTGAATCGGTGCAGCAGATCGAGCGGCTCGCGCCATTTGGACAGGCCAACCGACGGCCGATTCTGTGTGCCTCGGGGGTGCGGCTCACCGAGCCGGCCCGCACGATGGGGGGCGGAGACCGGCATCTCCTTGTCAACCTCATTCAGCACGGCACCAAGATCCGCGGCGTGGCTTTCGGCGCCGCCGAGTGGCTGCCGCATCTCCCCCCCCCAGGCCAGCCCTTCCATGTTGCCTTCCGTCCCAAGATCAACGAATTCCGTGGGCGGCGAACCGCTGAAATCGAGCTGGTCGATTGGCGTCCCGACGGCGTCGATGTGGGGGTGGAACTGCCGCTGCCGGCTGGCCAGTAGGTCTTCGCGCGATGCTATAATCTAATAGCTTTGAGCACGCCTCCCTCATCCTCAAGCGACGCCGGACATAATCATGATCCAGAAACTCTTCAGGCATGGCGACGATCTGGCTCTCGTGTTCAATCGGGAAATGCTTGCCTCTTGCGGAATCAACGAAGAAACACCTCTCCAGGTTTCTGTCACAGGAACCACCGTCAACGTGACGCCGCAACTCGCCGACGACTCCCCATCTGCGGAGCGCAAGGCCCGCTTTGAGAGGGCTTTGGAGTCGACGCTCACGCGGTATGAGAAAACGCTTCGCAAACTTGCGGAGTGAGCCCTTGGAAATCACGTTTCTCTCACTGGCCGAAGTGGCCGCCATTCACGAGGAACAGATTCGCCGATTCGGTGGATCGTTTGGCCTTCGTGATCAAGGCCTTTTGGAGGCGGCCGTTAACTTGCCTCAGGCGACCTTCGGCGGGCATTACCTGCATGAGGATTTGCAGGGCATGGCCGCCGCGTATCTATTTCATCTCGTTGCCAATCATCCGTTCATCGACGGGAACAAGCGGGTCGGTGCTGCTTCCGCCGACGTGTTTCTAGGGATGAACGGGTGGCAACTCGCGGCCGATCAGGATACGTACGCTGACTTTGTGCTCGCCGTTGCGGCCAGCCGCCTGGAGAAAAAGGATGCCTTGGAATTTTTCCGCTGCCATGCGATACGAATGCCGGAATGACGGTGCCTCTCTGAAACACCTCGTCGCCTCTCGGCCGGGAGTTTTGGCGACACTGCCCATTCCCCTGCTTCTGATCGTCTTTCTGGCGATCACGGCGTTCACGGCCCGCGCTGATGACTGGCCGCAGTGGCAGGGGCCCGCGCGGGATGGCGTGTGGCGCGAGACGGGGATCATGCCGGCGCTTCCGGCCGGTGGTCTGCCGGTGAAGTGGCGGGCTGAGGTGGCGGGGGGCTATTCCGGCCCGGCGGTGGCTGACGGCCGCGTCTACCTCACCGATTTTCAGCACGCAGGTGCCCCCCCGGCCAACGATCCCCAAAACCGGTCAAAAATCCCCGGCCGCGAACGGGTGCTCTGCTTCGCTGCCAACGACGGCCATCTGCTGTGGAAGCATGAATACGACTGCTCGTATGCGATCTCCTATGCCTGCGGCCCCCGCTGCACTCCCACGGTGGCCGGCGGCAAGGTCTATGCGCTCGGCGCCGAGGGGCACCTCACCTGCCTCGACGCCATCAGCGGCAAGCTGCTCTGGGCGAAACATTTTGCCCGCGACTACTCCGCCCCCACCCCTATCTGGGGCTTCAGTAACCATCCGCTGGTGGATGGCGATCGGCTGATCTGCCTCGTAGGCGGGGCGGGCAGCGTCGCGGTGGCCTTCGACCGGCACACCGGGAAAGAACTTTGGCGGAACCTCACGGCGAGCGAACCGGGGTATGCTCCGCCGACGCTGGTCGAATCGGCTGGCGTCAGGCAGTTGCTCATCTGGGATGCCGACAACCTCAGCAGTCTCGATCCGGCCACCGGGAAGCTGTTGTGGTCGCAGCCGCTCAAGCCGAGCTTTGGGATGTCGATCATGGCGCCACAGGTTGCCGCCACCGACCAAGGGCAGGTGCTCTTTGCCAGTGGCATCGGCAATGTCGGCACGCTCTATCGGCTCGACTCCACCCGGCCGGGTGCGGAGCCCCTGTGGCGCAATAAGCCAAAGGCCTCGATCTCCTGCGCCAACAGCACTCCCTATATCTCCGGCTCCACCCTCTACGGCTGCGACTGCGAAACGGGGTTTCTCACGGCGGTTGATCTCACGACCGCCACGCGGCGGTGGGAAACGGGCGTGCCGACGATGGGCGAGCGGCGCGGCCGGCATGGCACGGCATTTCTGGTGCGGCAGGCAGACCGCGTCTGGCTGTTCAGCGAAACGGGCGACCTGATCCTGGCCCGGCTGACACCAGAATCCTACGAAGAACTCGGCCGCAGCCACCTCCTCGATCCGACCGGGGAATGCTTCGGTCGGGAGGTGGTTTGGAGCCATCCGGCATTCGCCATGAAGTGCGTTTTTGCCCGGAACGACCGGGAACTCGTCTGCGTGTCGCTGGCGGAAAATTCCAGCCAGGAGCGGTAAAAGCCGGTTCTCGCTGGCCGCTTTGAACCGCGGTTGTGGGGAGCCGACCGGCTGGGTAAACTGCTGCTGGTTCCCACGTTTGGCAAAAGTTGGCCGAACAGAATCGGGGCGTAGCTCAGCTTGGCTAGAGCGCTACGTTCGGGACGTAGAGGTCGCACGTTCAAATCGTGTCGCCCCGACTGATGGATGCAAAAATCCCGGCCTGACCGTGGCCGGGCCGCCCTCGAAACTCCGGCGGGAATGCCCGTGACTGAGATTGTGTTTGTCGTTGAAGAGGCCGCGGAGGGCGGATACACCGCACGAGCGGTCGGTGCATCGATCTTCACTGAGGCTGACACACTCGAAACGCTTCGCAACAGCGTTCGGGAAGCGGTCGCATGCCACTTCGCAGAGGGGCATTCTCCACAGATGATCCGCCTCCACTTCGTTCACGACGAAATCCTGACTCCCTGAGTAAGCCATGAGGCTGCCCCGCGTCACTCCAATCGTCCCTCAGGGACGCGGAGCAGTTGGCGGGTTCCGCACCCGCCTTGCTCGGCTCCAGCGGCCATGAAACGTCATCGGGCTTGCCCGGCCGTCAGGGGACGGACACCATTTCAGGAGGGTCTTTTGAAGGGGGTCCGTTTGACCACAGCGGGGGAGCAAGGCTTCTCGCCGCCATCAGCCGTTCCGCCGTTCATTCATCTGTTTCGGGGGAATATAGCTATAAAAAATGTCGGGCGCCGGGCCGCCCTTTTCACAGCCTGTTCGCTGCCCACGCACTCGAGAGAGATCAGCCGACAAACCAGGTGGCGATCCAGTAGAGGCCGCCGGAGAGGGTCATGGCGACAGGCAGCGTGAGGATCCAGGCCAACGCGATCTCCTTCACCGTCGAGGCCTGAATGCCGGAGTTATTGGCCCACATCGTGCCGGCGATACCGGAGGAGAGGACGTGCGTTGTGCTGACGGGCATGCCGAGGTTGTCGGCGAGGGCAATCGTCGTCGCGGCCACAAGCTCAGCCGCTCCCCCCTGGGCGTAGGTGAGGTGTTCCTTGCCGATCTTTTCGCCGACGGTGACGACGATCCGCTCCCAGCCGAACATCGTGCCCATGCCGAGGCAGAGCGCCACGCCCCACTTCACCCATTCGGGCACATATTCCACCGGCTTGGCGAGCTTCCCGGCGAGGCCCTTGAGGATCTTCCGTCGGTCTTCGGTGATCTGGTCGCCAAACTGTCGCACGAGCGTGCGCACCGAGGCCCCCAGCTCCACCAGCTGCGTGCGCAGGTTCCAGCGCTGGTCGCTGGAGAGTTCCTTGAACTCTGTGTGCCCTTCCAGTCCGGCCACGACAGCGGCCGCCAGCGGCACAGGATCGAGGGTCGCCAGCACAACATCGCTCCGCGGAAACGGGTCGATCATACCGTCGAGCGAGGAGTGCTCCAGCGAGGCCTCGGCAGCAGAAACAAGATCGTATCGCGAGATCCTCTCCACCTTGGCGTTGGCGAGGTGCTGTTCCTTGAGCGACGACATCAGCAATTGCAGATCGGGCTTTTCCAGTTCTGCTTTCAGTTCCTTGGCGGCTGCGACCGTGGATTGAAGATCGTCGCGACCGGCGTCGAGATTGAGCGCGTAGGTCGCCGGCACGATGCCAATGAGCACGAGCATGATCAGCCCCATCCCCATTTGGCCGTCGTTGGAGCCGTGGGCAAAGCTCACAGCGGTGCAGGTGCTGATGAGGAGGGCGCGGATCCAGCCGGGGGGCGGCTTATCTCCTTCTGGTGGCTGGTAGAGTTCCTTGGCGGGGATGAGTTTCTTGCAGAGCATAAGCAGGCCGGCAGCGAGGGCAAAGCCGACTAGCGGCGAGAGAATCAGGGCCATTCCCACCTCGCTCGCCTTGTGCCAATTGATTCCCTTGGCGAGTGATCCGTTTTCGAGCAGCGAGTTCATCATCCCCACCCCGATGATCGAACCGATCAGGGAGTGCGAACTGGAGGCGGGCAGGCCGCGATACCAAGTGGCGAAATTCCAGATGATCGCTGCCCCCAGCAGCGACAGCACCATCGCCAAGCCGCGCCCCGTTTTGATATTCACCAGCAGATCGACAGGGAGCAGATGGACGATGCTGAAAGCGACCCCGATGCCACCGGCATGGACACCAATGAAGTTCCAGATACCCGACCAGATCACCGCCCAAGTGGGCTTCATCGACTTCGTATAGATGACGGTCGCGACGGCGTTGGCGGTGTCATGGAAGCCGTTGATGCACTCAAATCCGAAGGCGATCAAGAGCGCCACCAGGAGCAGAATCAATTGTCCGGTGCCGAGGCTCGAGAAGGCGTCGAGAAGTTCCACGAAAACAGACTCCTGATCTGGCTAATGCACGAGGAAATTGCCGACCCAGCCCCGCAGGATGACAACTCCTTAGAGAGGCTAAGCCCCGGCGTTACCCAGATCAACCATCTCACGCAATTCACACAATCTTCCGGCGCCGCAGTGCCCCCGGTTTCTTCAGCCGCTGACGCTGCCGGGCGGGGAGGCGGGGCGGGTGCGGGGGGCTCGTCAGGAGAGAAGATTCCTGATTTCTAATATTCGCTCCCGCAATGTTTGCCGATGTTAACGGATGTGCCGATTGCAAAGGATTTCCTGTGGCTGACTTCATTGACGGGCGGCATTTTTATGCCACCCATGCCACCCATGCCACCCATGCCACCCATGCCACAAGTAGGCCGCTGTAGCACAAGAAGCTCACGGAGCCGGACGGCCATTTGGGTGCGATTCATCGTTTTTGCATCGTGCTTGGCGAGCTGGGGAAATGGTGCCTCGGCTGCCTCCCCCTCCCCACCCCCCCTCTTTCTCCCCGGTATTTCGGCTGCCGCGATTCCGGAGGGGGATGAGCTCTTCTCAGAAACCTTCGACAATCTCTATCCGCCGGAACTGGAGCTGGAGCAGCCGGAGCCACCGGAGCCTCGGCAGGGCAATCCACTGCGGCTGGTTTCACAGATTCAGGATCCCGCGATCGAAACCGTCGACGAACAGACACGCGGCTTTTCCCGGGAGGGGGGCCGGGCGGAGGGCTCCGGAAACCAATCGCTGGGAGACGCAGTCCGCCAGCGCTTCAACAACATCCAGGATCCAGCCATCGAGACGGTCGACGAGCAGACCCGCGGCGGCAACGATCACTCCGGCGAGAAGGAGTGGTATGAGAAGATCAACATTCGCGGCTACACCCAGATGCGTATCAACAGCACGCTCTGGTACGACGAGGATCAGGCCGGCCCCTATCATCCCAACGACAAATCGGTGGGACCGAACAACAACTTTTTTCTGCGCCGGGTCCGCCTTATCTTTTCCGGCGACATCAGCGACCGGCTCTATATATACATCCAGCCCGATTTTGCCTCGAGCCTCAGTGGGGTGAGCGATCCGGGGGCGATCAATTATGGACAGCTTCGCGACTGCTACGGCGATTGCTATCTCACGACCGACAAGGTCCATCGTTTTCGCGTGGGCCAGTCGAAGGTGCCCTACGGCTGGGACAACATGCAGTCCAGCTCCAATCGCCTGCCTCTGGACCGCTGCGATTTTCTCAATGCCACCAAGAGCGAGCGTGGCCTCGGCGTCTTCTACTACTGGACGCCCGACTACGCGCAGGATCTCTATAAGGAGGTTCTTGACGAGGGGCTGAAGGGCTCGGGAAATTACGGTGTTTTTGGGGTCGGATGCTACAACGGCCAAGGCAACTCGACGCTCGACCAGAACAACAACATGCACTTTGTGATGCGGCTCAACAGCCCCTACAAATTCGACAACGGCCAGATCGTGGAGGCGGGAGTGCAGGCCTACGCGGGCAACTACGTGCCGACGCTGGCCGACATCAAAATCGGCGGCAACACCATCAAGCCGGTGGTGGTCTCGCCCTCGAATGGAGTTCTCGACCAGCGGATCGCGGCGACCTGGGTTTACTACCCGCAGCCGTTGGGAGTCACCTGCGAATGGAACTGTGGTCTTGGGCCCCAGATGAGCAGCTTAAACGGCGTCACCCCGACCAATCCCCCCACGATCTCAAGCCAACCCCTGTCGGGAGGCTATGTGCTTGTCAACTACAAACAAAACACCGATCGCTTCGGAGTGCTCTTCCCCTACTTCCGCTGGCAGACCGGCCGCGGCGGCTATCTCTGGGAGAGAAATACTCCATACGCCTATCTCGGGGAATTCGATCTGGGGTTGGAATGGCAGATCACCAAACAGATGGAGCTGACCTGCGAATATGACTGGGTCAACCGCACCAACACCTCTGGCAAGGCTCCGGTGAATTCCTCCGGTTTCTATGCACCCTTTCAGGGAGATCTGCTGCGGTTTCAGTTTCAGATGAACTACTGACTCTTCCTCGCCACTGCTCCGCACGCCCCTGCCGGGTTCATCATGACCGACTTTCCCCCTCCTCCACTCGATGTGGCTGTCGGCATCCTGCTCGACTCTAGCGGCCGGTATCTGCTCTCCTGCCGGCCGGCAGGCAGGCCCTCGGCCGGCTTCTGGGAACTGCCAGGGGGAAAGGTCGAACCGGGAGAGACGGGTTTCCAAGCCCTGCAGCGGGAATTGCATGAGGAACTCGGGCTTGCGATCAACGCTACCGCCGACCACTGCCAGCCCTTCCTTACCCTTGAACACGCTTATCCCCACGCCGTGGTGCGGCTGCAGGTGTGGCTGGTGCGTAATTGGCACGGCCAACCAACGCCCCGGGAAGGGCAGCGTCTCTGCTGGCTGTCGCTGTGGGACGACGCGGTCGAAGTGGCACCAATCCTGCCAGCCACGATCCCGGTGCTCGAGCAACTGCGAGCAGCCCGCGACACACTTTCGCTGCCCAAAGGCTAGAGCCCATTCGGGACAACTCGAGCGACTCTTCAGGAACTTGAGTGATGAAGGCGAAGGGATCGGCGAACGCTTGAGGAGCGCACGCGACGAAACTTTTGCCGTCCCGCAGCCGCCGCGCCACGGAGCTTGCATGTCACTCTAGGTCCGGGACTGCCCATGCCCGACGCCTGCCGTTCGCTGCGGCCCTCCGGGCCTTTCGCTCTCTCGAAAGTCGGCTGCGCTCGAATAGTTGGCTCCGCTGGCCGCCTACGCCGGCTCCTGGGGCATGGGCAGCCCCTCCCCGAACATCGCTCAGGAAGGATGGTGGAGAAAGAATGGTGGAGAAAGGGTGATGAAGGCGAAGGGATCGGCGAACGCTTGAGGAGCACCGATCGGCTGCGGCCAAGTGACGAAACCAGTGCCGTCTTAACTGTCCGTGGAAAAAGTCGTCCATGACCTTTTTCCACTCGGTCGACCGGTGGAAACGCCAAGGGCTTCCACGGTCGACGGGCATCACATCCAGCGATGCTGCACATAATCCGCAGCCTGCCACGGAAGGCGAATGCGACGCTCCACCCCCCGCTACGGCAGCCGCCGGCGGAGGATCACCAGCGGATCGGCATCGGCCTGAGCGTCGCGATTGCTCATCGGCTTGGCAAGCACCATGCCGGCCAGAAATCCGGCCACGTGGGCGGAATAGGCCACACCCCCGCCGCCCCCGCTGGTGTCAAAGAGCCCGCTGGCCACCTGAAACAAAAACCAGATCCCCACCGCCACATAGCCCGGTACATCAACCATCATCCGCAGCAGGATCACGCTCACCCGGCGCTGTGGATGGAGCACGAGATAGGCGCCCAGCACTCCGGAAATCGCCCCGGAGGCCCCCAGGCAGGGCGTAAGCGCCGCCTCGCCCGAGCTGTTGAAGACCACAAACGCCAGCGAGGCAATGATCCCGGTGGCCAGATAAAAGAGCAGGTATTTCAGATGCCCCATGTCATCTTCAACGTTGTCGCCGAAGATCCACAGAAACCACATGTTGCCCGCCAGATGCATGACGCTGCCATGCATGAAGATGGCGGTGAGGAGCGTCAGCCAGACCGGGATCGGCGTCTCCCGCAGACCGGGCATCGCCACCTGCATTGTCTGCCCCTGCACGGCGATCTCGCGCACCGACGGCTCAGTGACGACGTCGTGACCGGTGATGATCTCCTGGGGAACCTGGCAGTAGGCGAGCGTGAAGTTTTCGTTCTCACCCATCTGCTGGAGCACCACGAATACAAACACATTCGCGATGATCAGGGCAATGCTCACAAACGGAAACATCCGCCGATCGGAGTTGTCGTCACCAACGGGAAAAACCATGGGGCAGCGTCCGTGAGGCTGAAGATCATTTCGTGAAGCGATGGACCATCGTATGCCGGTAGGTCTGCCCGGGGTTGAGCCGGGTGGTGGGCCAGTCGGGATGGTGGATGCTGTCGGGATATTTCTGCGTCTCCAGACAGATCCCGCCATGTTTGGCGTAGACGGCTTCCGCCTTGCCGGTGAGGGTGCTGTCGAGGTAGTTGCCGGTGTAAACCTGCACCCCCGGCTGATCGGAGAGCAGTTCCATGCTCCGGCCGCTGGCAGGATCGCGCAGCGTTGCCACCGGGCGCAGCGTGCCGTCGGGGGCCCAGCCGCGGACGACAAAATTGTGGTCGACGCCGCCGGGATCCTTGCCGTCGGCCGAGGGGGGGAGGAGGTCGAGCGCTGCGCCGAGCGTGGCGGGGGGCTTGCGCTCCGGCCGGAAATCAAACGGCGTGCCGGCCACCGGAGCAAACGTGCCGGTGGGAATGCTGCCGGCATCGACTGGCAGGTAGGTGTCGGCATAGACGACCAGTTCCTGAGCGCGAACGTCGCCGCTGGCCTGACCCGCCAGATTCCAATAGGAATGGTGCACGAGGTTGACGATCGTGGGGGCGGTGGTGGTGGCCGTAAAATCGATCCGCAATTCACCGGCGGGGGTGAGCGTGTAGACCACCTTGACACTCAGCCGGCCCGGATAGCCCTCCTCGCCATCGGGCGACACCCGCTCAAACTCCACCGCTGGCCCCTGATCGGTGACCTTGGGAGTTCCCTTCCAGAGTTGCTTGTCGAATCCGACCGTGCCGCCATGCAGGTGATTTTCGCCGTTGTTGCGTGCCAACTGATAGCCCTTGCCGTCGATCTCAAACGCGCCGCCGGCCACTCTGTTCGATACCCGGCCGCAGCTGGCGCCGAAGTAGGGATGGCCGGCGAGATATTTTTCCAGCGTGTCAAAGCCGAGCACCACGTCGACCGGCTGGCCACTTGGGCTGCGGGAGGGAACGCGGAAGCTGGTGAGGATCGCTCCGTAGTCTGTCACGGTGGCCCGCCAGCCGCCCGGCACTTCCAGCGTATAGAGCGCGACAGCCTGCCCATCCGCGAGCGTGCCAAACGGCGTGACGGTGAGATTCATGGTCGCTGATGATCCCTGTTGAGAAAGCTTTGCTGGGGCCTTTGGCGGCGTCTGCACGGCAGTGTCAGCCGCCCGGCAGTCAGTCAGCGGACCAGCCACCAGGAGGCCCGTCAAGACACAGCCCAGCCCAACCGCCCACCGCGTGCTGCACAACATACCCCACCCCCAATGCACAGTGTGAACCGAACACCCTATCCCCTGCCTCACGAACTCACGATCCAATTTCCCCACGGCCCAACGTCTGCGGCACTGCCGCGCAAGGCCAGCGCACCGGCAGCCCAAAAAACCAGCCTCAGGCCTGCGCCGTCGGCTTGGCTGTCACGCGCGGCTTGGCGGTGGGGGCCTCCGCCTCCACTTCTGCTTGTCGACGGCTGATCCAGCCATCCACACTCCACGGCCCGCCCCCAAATGCCATCAGCGAAAGGAGGCCGCCGGCGATCGCCATGTTCTTCATGAACTGAATCGTTTGCAACTGCCGCTGCATCGGGTCGGGAAAACTCCAGAAATCGTGGAAGTAGTAGGTGGCTGCTACCAAAAACACCAGCAGGAAAAAAGCCCCGATCCGGGTCCATGCCCCCGCCACAACCGACAGGCCGCCGAGCAACAACAGGCCGATCGCGCCAAACAGCGCCAGTTTGGAATTGGGCACTCCCTCGGCGCGCATGTATTCGGCCGTCTGCTTGAACTGGGGAATTTTGTTGCCGATGGCGCTGGCGAGAAAAACGGCGGCCAACAAAAGCCGCGCCAACACCGAGACAAACCCCTGCATCACTGCTGCCAATTGCTCCATCGCTGCCCCTTTTTTCTTCTGCGGCCGGTGCGGCACTGGCTCCGTTCACCTCGGGCTGCGTTCACCCGGAGCGAACATGGGGCCATAACGGCCCCCCTGCTGGGAGTAAATCGTGGCCCCTCGGGCAAGCTGAGGCAAGAGCAGATCGCCGCGGGGATTTCAGCCAGGCCACGCTGGCTGATCGCGGGTGATGCAGTGGAGGGCACCGCGGCCCCGCACCAGGGCGTCAGCCGCCACCGGCACAATGTTTCGCCCCGGAAAACAGGTTTCCAAGCGGCGGAGGGCCGCGGCGTCGGTGCGGTCGTGGAACACCGGCACGGCAACCAACCCATTGGCCAGGTAGAAATTGAGGTGGCTCGCGGGCAACTGGGTGCCCCGGAAGGAAAACCGGGAGGGGATATCGATCGGCACCACTTCCAGACGTTGCCCCTGCTGATCGACCAGCGCACGCAGCAGCGCGAGATTGGCCTCCAGCGCGGCATGGTTGGGATCGAGCGGGTCGGGCTGGCGGGCCGCCACCACACACCCCGGAGCGACAAACCGGGCCAATTGGTCGATATGGCCGTCGGTATCGTCACCCGCCAGTTCACCCCCCACCCACCAGACACGATCGATCCCCAGGTTGTCGCAGAGGGCTCGTTCCATCTGCGCCCGCGACACGCCGGGATTCCGCGTGGGGGAATCGACGCACGCCGCATTGACCAACAGCGTTCCCGCCCCATCCGTTTCCAGCGCGCCCCCCTCCAGCACCAGTCCGGGCTCAAAGAGGCGTAGTCCCTCCCGCCGGGCCACCGCCCGGCTGACCGCGGCATCGGTGTCCCAGGGCGGATACTTGCCCCCCCAGGCATTCCACTCCCACGCGACCGCCGCCGGCTCGAGCGTTCGCCCCGGCCGTGGCAGCAGGAACACCGGCCCGGTGTCGCGCAGCCAGGAATCGCTGGTGGGAATATTGACAAGCGTCACATTGGCGACACCCCCCACAAGCTCCTCTGCCTGCTCAAGGGCCGCCCCGCTTGCCACCACACGCACCGGTTCGTAGCCTGCCAGCAGGCGGATGAAGGAGGAAAATACCCCCGGAATCGGCGCGAAGTCGCCCAGCCAGGTGGCCCGGCGATGCGGCCAGGCCAGCCAGGTAGCGGCGTGTGGCTCCCATTCTGCCGCGAGGCGATAGCCCAGCGCCGCTGGAGTTTCGCCACGGGTCTCTGGGGAATCGCCGGCCATCGCTGCTATTTTCCCCAGCGCTGGAGGAGACCTTCGTAGCTGTCGATGCGCCGATCACGAAAGAACGGCCAACGTGTGCGCGACCATTCAATCTGCTCCAGATCGCACTCCACGACCACCGTCTCGGGCCGCTCGTGGCTGGTGCAGGCCAGGCGCTGGCCACTCGGCGCATAGACGACGCTGGCGCCCCAGAACGAAAGCGCCCCCTCGCGGCCCGTACGGTTCACCGCCACCACAAACACACCATTGGCAATGGCATGGCTGCGCAGCATCGTGTCCCACGATTCATACTGCTGGCGATGCAGTTGCTCCTCGCCATCCAGCCAACCGATGGCGGTGGGATAGAAGAGCACCTGCGCCCCCGCCAGAGCCGTGAGCCGTGCCGCCTCGGGATACCACTGATCCCAGCAGACCAGCGGCCCTACCGCCAAGCGGCTGGTGGGAACAGCCATGAAGCCGGTGTCGCCCGGGGCGAAATAAAACTTCTCGTAGTAGTGTGGATCATCGGGGATGTGCATCTTGCGGTAGAGCCCCACCTGGGTACCGTCGCGCTCAAACACCACTGCGGTGTTGTGGAACAGCCCAGGTGTGCGCCGCTCAAACAGGCTTCCCACCAGCACCACACCATGCTCGCGGGCAGCCGCCGATAACGCCTCGGTGAGCGGTCCGGGCACCCCCTCCGCCTCCTGAAACTTCTCGTGATCCTCACTCTGGCAGGGATACTCTCCAGCGAAGAGTTCCTGGAGGCAGACCACCTCCGCCCCCTGCCGCGCTGCCGCCGCCACGCCGGCCAATGCCTGCTCGATGTTCCCGGCGCGATCGGCCGTGCAGGCCGATTGCACCAGCCCGATGCGCAGCACACCGCCGCCTGCGCGGGTCATCGTGCTGCCACCACAAGTTTGGCAGCGGGCACCGGAAACTGTTCGGCCAGCGCTGCCACATCTCCCTTGGTGGCGGCGATCATCCGCTCATCGTCGGGCGCCCGCAGCGCCCGCAGGATCCAAGCGGCCACCTGCTGCATCTCGTCGGTGCCCATGCCGCGGGTGGTGAGCGCCGGGGTGCCGAGCCGGATCCCGGAGGGATCGATCGGCTTGCGCTGGTCGAAGGGGATCATGTTCTTGTTGCAGGTGATGCCACAGCGATCGAGCACCTCCTCGGCCAGCTTTCCGCCGATCCCCAAGGGCGTGACATCGACCAGCATCAGGTGGTTGTCTGTGCCGCCGCTGACGAGCCGCACGCCGCCGGCGGCAAGCGCCGCCGCCAGAGCCCGGGCATTGTCCACAACCTTCTGCGCATAGATTTTGAAGTCGGGCCGCAGCGCCTCGCCAAAGGCCACAGCCTTCCCGGCGATCACATGCATCAGCGGCCCCCCCTGCGTGCCGGGGAAGACGGAGCGATCGAGGGCCTTGGCGTTTTCCGCACGGCACATCGCGATGCCGCCGCGCGGGCCACGCAGTGTTTTGTGGGTCGTGCTGGTGACAAAGTCGGCGACGGGCACGGGGTTGTTGTGGAGGCCAGCCGCCACCAGCCCGGCATAGTGTGCCATGTCGACCAACAGCTTTGCCCCCACCTCGCGGGCGATTTCGGCAAACGTGGCATGGGGGATCTCGCGGGGATAGGCGCTGGCCCCGGCCACAATCATCTTCGGCTTGTGCTCCCGGGCGAGGGTGGCAACCTGATCGAGATCGAGCAGGTTGTCGCCGCGCCGCACGCCGTAGTGAATAAACCGATAAAAGATGCCGGAGCTGTTGAGCTTCATGCCGTGGGTGAGATGGCCGCCATGCGCCAGATCAAACGCCAGCACCGTGTCGCCCGGCTGGAGAGCGGCGAGATAGACCGCGGAATTGGCCTGACTCCCCGAATGCGGCTGCACATTGGCATGCTCGGCGCCAAAGAGCTGCTTGGCCCGGTCGCGGGCCAGATCCTCGACCAGATCGACACACTCGCAGCCGCCGTAATAGCGGTGGCCCGGATAGCCCTCGGCATATTTATTTGTCAGCACGCTGCCCACCGCCTGCATCACGGCGGGGCTGGTGAAATTCTCGCTGGCGATCATCTCCAGCCCATCCTGCTGGCGGGTCTGCTCCGCGGAGATCGCAGCCCACACAGCGGGATCTTCCTGCTCAACGAAATTCATCTCACTCACGTCTGGGTTCCTTTTTTGTGGGGGCGTTCCCGGCAGCGGGGACGACAGGGGAATTGTGCTGGGGGCAGCGAAAAGCGTCAACGAAGGGGGCTTTGAGCCCGCTGGCGGATCGCCTCATTCTAGCGTCAGCGGCTCGGGCATGAACGTCACCAGCGGGATCAGCAGCGACAGCAGGCCGAGGGCGGTCCGCACCGGCCCCAGGGGCTGGCCGTCGTCGCGGGTGGGGGGATGGTCGGCTCCCAGAAGCGTCACGATCACCACCATCACCACCCAGTTGATGCGTCCCAGCAGCACGATCGCGGCAATGGCCGAGATCAGCACCGCGCGGGCAATCCACTTCGACCGCTCGCCGAAGAGGGCGTAGATGATATGCCCCCCGTCGAGCTGGCTGATGGGGATCATGTTGAGGCCGGTCACCAGCATGCCCACCCAACCGGCCATGAGCAGGGCATTGGGCTCGATGGCCGCTCCGAACGCCAATTCAGGACGCAGGAGTTTGAGCATCCAGCCGGCGATCGGGGGCAGGGCAAACAGCGACGACTCGGCCTCGACGCCTCCATACAATCCCAAGGCCATGACCGGCAGGGCCACAATCAGCCCCGCCACGGGACCGGCCAGCGAAATGTCGAAGAGTTGCCGGCGGCTGGCCCGCAGGCCATCCATGCCGATCACAGCGCCGAGCGTTCCTGTCAGCAGCACGGGGACGGGAAGAAAATAGGGGAGCGTGGCGCGAATGCCATGGCGTCTGGCGGCGATGAAGTGCCCCGCCTCGTGGGCCGTGAGCACCGCCAGCACGGCCACCATGTAGGTGGCACCGCGGCCCCAATACTGACTGAATTGGGCAGCCACATCGGCATCGAGGCCCCACACCACCGGCTGCCACCCCACCACGCCCGCGGCAAAGGTCGTGATCGCGGTGCAGAGATAGAGCAGGGCCGGAACGCGCAGCGGCACCCACCAACGCGGCCGCAGGAGCCCGGAGGAGTCTGGTTCTATTGCAACGGGAAACGCGGCCATGTCTGTTCAGAATAACGGTTTTCTCTCCCGTCTGGAAAAGGGTAAACTATCGGGCTCGTCCCGCCCGTCTTTGGAGTCTTCGCCCATGTCCGCTTGTGCCCTGCCCCGCTGGCTGATTGTGTGCCTGACTCTGCTCGCCGCTGGCGGCTGGTCGCTCCCGGCCACCGCCCAATCGCTCACTCAGTCTCAGCCCGCCGCTGGCCAGACTCTGGCCGGCCAGAGCGTGATGGCTGTGGCGGCGTGCGACAGCTATGCCGATCTGCGAAAGCAGCTCACTTGGCTGGGCCCGCACATCGACAACCCGGCGCTGGCGGGCATGATGGAATCGATCCTGATGCTCTCCACGCAGGGAAAAGGCTTGGCGGGGCTCGACGTCAAGCGGCCGCTGGGGGTTGTCGTCACGACCGAAAACGACGCCATCGCGGTGCTCGGATTCGTGCCGGTGAAGGACCTCGACAAACTGCTCGATTCGCTGCAGGGAGTGACCGGCCCGGTGCAGCGGACCGACGGCATCCGCAGTGTGACGCTGCCGAGCGGACTCTCCTTCGACATCGCCGAATCCAACGGCTGGGCGATCATCGCCCAGCAGGGCACGCTGCCGGAGTCGGTTGAGGATCTCGATCCGGCGCCGATTCTCGAGCCCTTGGTGGCCAACTACTCGCTCGCGCTGGAAGCCCATCCCCATCTGATGCCGGAGCCGTTGCGGGCGCTGATGGGGCTGGCCATCGAACAGATGGCGGCAGCCTCCGCCCAACAGGGACGCCCGGTCGATGCGGCCACGCTCAAGGCGGCTGTCGCGGGGCTCGCCGGCGTGGAGACGCTCAGTCTTGGGGCGACCTTGTCGCCTGAGGAGAACGAGGTTTTCCTGGAAAACCGGTTCGTGGCCTTGGTGGGCCCCAGGTCGGCCGGCTCGACGGCGAAGCCGACCGTGGCGACTGCCCCCACGGCCGATGGCAAACCGGCCACGCTGCGCGGCCAAGCGGTGGTGCCGCTGACAGAATCACAGCGCTCGATGCTGCAGGCTGCGGTTGCCGGGGCTCTTCCCGCTGGCGGAGGCGATCGCACCACGCGGATGCTGGCCGGCCTGTTTCAGGAACTGCTCGCCGCAGTGACCTCCTCCGGCGCCGTCGATGCTGCGATCACGATCGATACAAGCGCCGCCACCGGCGACTCCCCCGAGCCCTTGATCACTGCCGGCGTGGCGGTGGCCGATGGGGCTGCTCTGCAGCAGAAACTGAAGCAACAGTTTGGCCCGGGAACCCCGCTGCCCCGCGGCGTGACGGTGCGGTTTGACAGCGGCAAGGTGGGGGCCGCCACGCTCCATTCGATTGGCGTCGATCTGACCGGCACTCCGGCGGTTGACACCCTCGGCGACACGCTCGACATCACGCTGGCCGTGACCCCCAAATATGCCTTCATCCTCACCGGCGGCGATCCGGAAAAGCGTCTGCCTGGCCTGTTGGAGAATGTTGGCCGGCCGAATGCTGAGTCGGAGAAAATTGGCGTGCCGGGCGTGGCCCTGCAGATGGCCGCCGATCGCATGCTGGAGTATGCCGCTGGTCGGGGCGCCGGCCCTCAGGCAAGCGCCGCCGCCCTGCGGGCTGGCCAAGCGGCCCGCGACGATGCCGATGCCACGCTGGTCAAGATGTCGATCAAGCCGATAGAACGGGGAGTTGCCACGAGGATTTCCGCCGGCGCCGGCGTCTTGGAGGCCGGCGCCGCGATGGCGGTTCCCCCTGGCGTTCCGGGCGAGGTGGGGATCGATCCCGCCGGGCGGCCGGGCCGCGACCAGCCGCAGCGCTTTCCCGCCCCCCGCTGACCTCCGGACACCATCATGATGAGCCCAACCAACGGCGCGCAATTGCCGACAGCCCCCCCTGCCGAATCGGTTCATCCGGCGCCCCCGCTGCGGCCAAGCATTGCTGAAGTTGGCGTGGCCGAACTGGCCCGAAACTATGGCACGCCGCTCTATGTTTACGACGCCGAGATGATCCGCCGGCGCAGCCGCGACCTCACGCGTGCCTCCGGACCGGGCGGCGGCTGGGATACGGTGCGGTTCGCGCAGAAGGCCTGTTCGAATCTGGCCGTGCTCAGCCTGCTGCGGCGGGAAGGGGTGGTGGTCGATGCGGTGAGCACTGGAGAAATCCACCGGGCTCTGGCTGCCGGGTTTGCCCCGCATGCCGACCGCAGCACTTCCCGCGATGGGCTGCCTCCGGTGCATCCGATCGTCTACACCGCCGACATCTTCGATCGCGACAGCCTCGACACCGTGGCCCGGCTGGGCATTCATGTCAACTGCGGCTCCAGTGACATGCTCGAACAACTCGCCGAGCGCGTGCCGGGCGCTGAGGTGACGCTGCGGGTGAACCCCGGCTTCGGCCACGGCCACAGCCAGAAAACCAACACCGGCGGCGAGGGCTCCAAGCACGGCATCTGGCATGAAGAAATCCCCGAGGTGCTCAAGCGGGCGGAGTGGGCGGGGCTCTCCATCACCGGCCTGCACATGCATATCGGCAGCGGCACCGACCTGGAGCATCTGGCCGAGGTGGCGGGCGCTCTGGAGAAGGTGGCGCTCGAGGTCGGCCGGTCGCTGACAACGATCAGCGCCGGTGGCGGGTTGCCCGTGCCCTACAAGCCGGGGGAGGTGCATGCCGATCTGAGCGGGTATCTGAACCTGTGGAATACGACCCGCCGCCGCCTGGAGGGGGCCTTTGGCCATCCGCTCCGGCTGGAGATCGAGCCGGGGCGGTATCTCACTGCCGAGGCCGGCTTCCTGATCACCGAGGTGCGGGCGGTGAAGCGGCAGGGCACGCGGAAATATCTCCTCGTGGATGCCGGGTTTAACACGCTCGCCCGGCCGGTGATGTATGGATCGTGGCATCCGCTGAGCCTCTGTTCGGCTGACGGCAGCGAACGGGCGGCACTGGCGGAGGAAGTGGCCGTGGGGGGCCCGCTGTGTGAGTCGGGCGATATCTTCACGCAGACCGACGGCGGCTTCGTGGCAACGCGGGCCCTGCCCCGAGCCAAGGTGGGGGATCTACTCGTGATCGAGATCGCCGGAGCCTATGGCTTTGTGATGGCCAGCAACTACAACTCCAAGCCGTTGCCGGCCGAAGTGCTCATCGACGGCGGAGTGGCCCGCCTGGTACGGGCCCGGCAGACGCCGGAGGATCTGGTGCGCGGGGAAACGGTGTAGCTGGCGGGCGGTTGGCCGGGGGCGAGGCCGCCACTTGTTGCGGAATCTGGGTTGTCTGGGGACTGCGAAAACTTCCCTTGCTGCAAGGTTTCCAGATCGGCACACTCCGCTCCCACGATCCGCCGTCATGGAGGCGGCGGCAGGCAACGTTCCAGAGCCCAATGCCATGCTCATCTCCCATTCCCACCGCTTCGCCTACATCCATATCCCCAAGGTCGCGGGGGTGAGCATCAGCCGCACGCTCGGCTGCCGCTACGGCACGCCGATCGATCATTACTGGGGCAACCGGCTCCTCAAGGCGATCGGCATCAATGTCAACCACTACGCCCCATATCAGCTCAAAAAATTCCGGCTTCACACCCCGGCCTGGATTCTGAAGCGGGAACTCCCGCCGGCGGTCTTTGCCGATCTGTTCAAATTCAGCTTCGTGCGCAACCCCTGGGATCTGCTCGTCTCGCACTACCATTTCGTGGTGCGCACCCAGAGCCACCATCGCAACCGGCGTGCCGGCCAACTCGGCTCGTTTGAGCAGTACGCCCACTACGAGATCGGCCGCGGCAAGATCTCCCAGAGTGCCATGCTGACTGACGCCGACGGCCGGTTGCTGGTTGATTTCGTCGGTCGCTTTGAAACGCTCGACGCCGACTTTGCCCAGGTCTGTCGCAGGATCGGCACGACCGTGCGGCTGCCGCGGCTCAACAGCACCGTCCATGCCGATTATCGCAGCTACTACAGCGATCGCCTCGCCGATGAGGTGGGAGGCTATTTTGCTGCCGACATAGCCCGCTTCGGCTATTGTTTTGACGGGTTTGCCTCGCTGCCAGTCGCCCCCGTCAGCCCGGTCCCCGAGCCCGACTCCGGCCAGAACAGGGGCCCAGCGGCCCGGCGGCAGGCTCAATTTGGCCGGAGCGGTTCTGGCGACTACGATGAGGGCTCTGCGGCCGCTTGAGATTTCCCCACCGCCAGCCGATTGACACACCATGGCCAAGCAAGGACCTCGCAAAAAGCTTCCCAAAGAACTGGCCGTGATCACGGCCGACAACTGCACCGGCTGCGAGGCCTGTTTGGAGGTCTGCCCGGTCGATTGCATCAACAAGGTGCAGCAGTACGACCAGTTTCACAACCTGCAGAGTTGGTGTGAGATCGACGTCGAGCGCTGCGTGGGATGTGAGGTTTGCGTTCACATTCCGGGCAAGAAGACCAATCCCTACGACCTGAAGGTTTGCCCCTGGGATGCCATTGAAATGGTCCCCACCGAGCAGGTGGCTGAGGTGGTGGCCCAAATCGGCGGCCCGCCAGACTACGTGGAACGCAACTGGGACCGGCTGGTGGGCACCGCCCAGCATCTCGCCGAACTGAAGGTTCAGGCTGGGTAAGCACGCGTAATCAAGCGCCGAGTGGCGACTTGACCGCCGCTACGGGAGACCTGATACTGAACGTCCGTTCACCATTCGCGTGGCTGGCGTTTATCCCCTCGCTCCCCTGCTCCGGGCTGCCCTCATGATCGATCCTGACAGCGAACAATTTCTGGCGCATGTGAGGCTGGCCTGCATGCCGGGCCTCGGCTCGCGGCTGCGAAAAATGCTGCTGCAAAAATTTGGCAGCCCAGAGGGGGTGTTCGCCGCGAGCCCCGCAGAGCTGCGGCAGGTGGGGCGCATGGGAAAACAGCTCACCGATCTTATGGCGGAAGAGGCTGGCATCTCCGCGGCCCAAGCCGTGGTGGCGCAGTGCCAGCGGGATGCGATCGGCATCCTGCTGGAGGGGGAGGAAGGGTATCCGGGCCTGCTTGCCCGGATTCCCGATCCGCCCCATCTGCTCTTTGTGCGCGGATCGCTCCTCCCCTGCGATGCGTTGGCGGTGGCGGTGGTCGGGGCCCGGCATGCCACGGCCTATGGCCTGAAAGTGGCAGAGCAGCTGGGGGAAGGCCTCTCCCGGGCTGGCTACACGGTGGTGAGCGGGCTGGCCCGCGGCATCGATGCCGCCGCTCATAAAGGCGCGCTCGCCGCCGGCGGCCGCACGATTGCCGTTCTCGGCAGTGGCGTGCTCAACATCTATCCCCCGGAACACGACCGCCTCGCGGCCCAGGTCGCTGAGCACGGCGCGGTGATCAGCGAAGCTCCCCCGCTCTTGCCCCCCTTCCCCGGCGCGTTTCCACAGCGCAATCGAATCGTGGCTGGGCTCTCGCTGGGCACGGTGGTCGTCCAGGCCTCAGACCGCTCGGGGGCCCTGATCACCGCCCGGCTGGCGCTGGAGCAGGGGCGGGATGTCTTTGCTGTGCCCGGCCCGATCGACTGCCGGCTGTCGCAGGGCTGTCATGATTTGATCCGCGACGGCGCCACGCTGGTGGGGCGGGTCGATGACATTCTGGAGGAACTCGGGCCGCTGTTCGAAACCGCCGTGAGCTCCGCCGGCCAAAGCGTGCAGCATCCGGCCGAACTGCAGCTCGACGAAACAGAGCGGCGTGTGCTCGACGGCGTCGGCCCCGCCGGCAGCAGCACGGCCACCAATATCGACGACGTCGTCGCTGCCTGTGGTCTGGAGACATCCCGGGTGCTGGCCACACTGAGCGTGCTGGAGATGCGCCGGCTGGTGCGCCGCGTGCCCGGCAATCGCGTGCAGCGCACGTAAGCGCCGCTTTAAAAAGTCGGCCCGACTTTTTTCAGACGGCGATCGCTTCTGGTATCAGAATGTGCTGCCGGCGGGAACCGTCGCCGAGATCCAGAAAACGACGCTGGCCGACATCATCGCCCGCAACACCCACACCACCAACCTGCAGCCCAACGTCTTTTTCTTCCACGCCTCGATCGGCGGCACGGTGTTTTCCGACGGCAACGCCGACAGCCGGCGGCAGTCCGTGGAGCGGGGAGTGGCGGGAGCCACGGTAACGCTGCTGGACGCCGCAGGAAGCACGGTGGCGACGACCCTCAGCGATGCTCAAGGCAACTATCGCTTCACCGGCCTCGATCTCGGGAACTTCCGCGCGAGCGTGGCTCTGGCGACGCCTAGCAGGCTGTGGATAAAGTGCGTCATCGCTGGATGCGATGCCAGTCGACCTAGGAAACCCTCGGCGTTTCCTGCGGTCGACGTCGTGGACTGTCTTCCATCCAGAGGGCCATGGATGGCTTTTTCCACAGCCAGTTAAGAGAAATGATCTCTGCTGACAGCCAGGCGACGAAGTCGGCCGGTGGAAACACCCCGGCACGCAAGCAGGCTCCTCTCCTGCAACCTGCTACGATATGCTGGCGTGGCGCCACCACTTGTGGCTCAGCTCTCACCCGCACCGAGTCGACTCCGTCTGCTGAAGGTTTTCATGGATACCGCCCTCTTCAACCGCTCTGAAACGATCCGGGCCCGCCTCCTCCAACTCCGAGACTCTCTTTGACTGGGCAGGACGCAAGCAGAAGGTTCAGCTGATCGAGGATGCCATGGGGCAGCCCGATTTCTGGGGCAATTCCGAGAAGGCACAGGCGACGGTTGCTTCGCTCAAGAGCATCAACACGATCCTCAAGCCGCTGGACGAGGCTCTGGCCACCAGCGCCGATTTGGAGGCTCTGGAAGAACTCGCCCGCGAGGATGGATCGCTTGAATCTGAGCTGATTCGCGAAGCAGACCGCATGGAACTGATGGTGGGGGCGCTGGAACTGGCGTCGCTGCTTTCCGGGCCTTACGACTCCTTTGACGCCATCGTCTCGATCAACGCCCGGGATGGCGGCACCGATGCCAACGACTGGGCGGAGATGCTCCTGCGCATGTATTCCGCTTGGGCCTCCAAGCGCGAGTTCACCGTGGAAATCCTCGACCGGCAGGACGATGCCGTGGCGGGCATCCAGAGCGCCAGCGTGGCCATCCGGGGCCCGTGGGCCTATGGCTATCTCAAGGGGGAAACCGGCATCCACCGGCTGGTTCGGATCAGTCCGTTCAATGCCGAAGGAAAACGGCAGACGAGCTTTGCGGCCGTCGACGTCTCGCCGGAAATCGCCGACGACGATACCGAGGTCGAAATCCGCGACGAGGATATCCGCGAGGACGTCTTTCGGGCCAGCGGCGCCGGCGGGCAGCACGTCAACAAAACCTCCAGCGCCATCCGCCTCACGCACTTCCCCACCGGCATCGTCGTGCAGTGCCAAAGCGAGCGCAGCCAGCATAAAAACCGGGCCACCGCGATCAAAATGCTGCGGGCCAGAATCGCCCGCATGAACGAGGAGAAGCAGGAGGCCGAGCAACTCGCCCGCTACAAACTGCAGCCAAAAACAGGCTTTGGCTCGCAGATCCGCAACTACTTCCTCCACCCCGACCAACGGGTCAAGGATCAGCGCACCGGGCATTATGTGGGCAGTTTCCAGAGTGTGCTCGACGGGAATCTGGACGGCTTCCTCGATTCCTATCTCAAGTGGAAGGCCTCCGGATCGGCCCCCCAAGCTGCCGCCGACGACACCTAAACCTGGGGTTTTTGGGTCGTTCCCTGCCGCCCCCCACGGGAGGTTGCCCCGATCGGCTGGACGGTGGCCTGTCACCGGGGTACATTCAGGGTTTCCTCGTTGTGTCTTAAAGGGAACTTATGCCGGAAAAAGAACAGGCTCTTGAAGTGGAGGGGGTTGTCACCCAGGCCCTGGCCAACACCCGCTTCCGCGTCCAGATTTCCGGTGGCCACATCGTGAATGCCCATGTCGCGGGCAAAATGCGGAAGAATTTCATCCGCATTGTCCCGGGCGACAAAGTGAAGGTCGAACTCTCCCCCTACGACCTCACCAAAGGCCGGATCACGTTTCGCGAACGTTAAATCGTTCAGCCGCGTCCGTGTCCTCTTCGTAGGCCCTTGTAGCAGCGCGAGTTTTTAGCTTCGGCCAAAGGCGGGTAGCTGCGCCCTCAAGCTGGGCCGCTCATCGGCGGAGGCCTGATAGCGCATCCGACTTCCGTGGAGCTTCGGCTTCGGGGCGGCAAAAGTTTCGTCGCTTGCGCTCCTCAAGCGTTCGCCGACCCCTCCGCCTCCAGCGCTCGATGGATCTACCCGATCGTCGCTACCAGGTATCCCGGATGCGCCCTCAGCCCGCCGGGGGAGCGTCCGGAGCCGTTCCAGCATCGCTGGCGGACGGCGGCGGTTCCTGCTTGGTTTCCAGAAACTGCTTCAGATCGCCGAACGTGCGCAGCGGTGCCTTCCCTTCGCGCATGTCCTTGGAGATCGGCACCTTCTGCTTGGGGGGGCGCGATTCATACACCCGTGGCGTCGGGGCCGCTGGGCTGGGGCGTCGGCCGCCCCCTGCTGGACGTCCACCCGACGGACGCCCGCCCTGCGAAGAGCCCTCCTCGCGTCTGCCTGCGGGCCGCGGTGGTCGGTCGCCTTGAGATTGCGGTGGCCGCCTTCCGCCGCCCTGCCGGCGTGAGCCTTCCCCTTCTGCGGGCACTCCCTGCGGCCTCCCGCCTCCATCCGCAGGCTGCCCCGCGTCAGCGGCAGGCCGGCGGCCACGGCGGGGCGGAGCCTCGCGAGTGCCTGGCTGAATCATCGTGAGCGCCACGCGTCGCCTGGTTTTGTCCAATTCCAAAACCCACACCTTCACGATCTGCCCCACGCTGACGAAGTCGTGCGGATCGCGGACATAGCTCTGGGAAAAATGGCTGATGTGCACCATGCCGCTGTCGTGCAGGCCGATATCGACGAAGGCCCCGAAGTCGACGACGTTGAGCACCGAGCCGTGCAGCTCCATCCCCACTTCCAGATCTTCGA
Source organism: uncultured Planctomycetaceae bacterium (assembly GCA_903885565.1). Lineage (GTDB taxonomy): Bacteria > Planctomycetota > Planctomycetia > Pirellulales > UBA1268 > CAISJI01. The sequence goes on along the minus strand of CAISJI010000019.1, from coordinate 8,841 downwards.
GCTTGAGCACACCCTTCTTGAAAAATGGCTGGGGAAGATCCTCGCGAGGATCCCGGCCGGGCCGAGCCAGTTGCTCGACGATATCACCCAGCAGCAGCCGCCCCACTCCCAATTCATCCGCCAGCGCGCGGAGATCGAGCCGCGTGGCCTTCTCTGCCAGGGCCTCGGCCGACTGCCGATTGGCGAGATCTGCAGGACTGCCCCCCAGACGCTCCAGAACCTTCTCGGCGATCGGATAACTCTCCGGATGAATCCAGGTGGAGTCGAGCGGATTCTCGCCGCCGGTGATCTTCAGAAAACCGACCGCCTGCACAAAGGCCGATTCGCCAAAGCCAGGCACCTCCAGAAACTGCTTCCGGGAGGTGAATGCCCCCCGGCTGGCACGCCATTCCTGAAATCCCTTGGCCGTGGTCTGGTTCATCCCCGACACATACCGCAGCAGGGCGGGGCTGGCAGTGTTGGCATCGACACCCACGTAGTTCACGCAGCTCTCCACCACGGCATCGAGAGAGGCATGCAAGTGGCGGGCCTTCACATCGTGCTGGTAGAGCCCCACGCCGATGTTGGCCGGCTCGATCTTCACCAGCTCCGAGAGCGGGTCCTGCAGCCGCCTGCCGATCGAAACCGCCCCCCGCACCGCCGCCTCGTGCCCCGGCAGTTCCTCGCGGGCATAGGCACTGGTCGAATAGACGCTGGCACCCGCCTCATTGACGACTGTATACCCGATGTCGAGTTCCTTGAGCGGCCCAGCGACCAGTTCGTTGACCAGCGTCTCGGTTTCCCGGCCGGCCGTGCCATTGCCAACGGCGATGACGCTGCAGGCATGTGTTTGGACCATCTCGAGCAGCTTCTGTGCAGCAGCCTCGCGCTTCTCCTTGGCGCCAACAATATGCAGCACGGCATGCGCGATCGGTGTGCCGCATTCGTCGATCACCACAGCCTTGCAGCCGCTCTTGAAGCCCGGATCGAGCGCCAACACCCGTTTCCCCGCCACAGGGGGCTGCAGGAGCAGGTTGCGGAGATTACGGGCAAAGACCTCCACCGCATGGGATTCACAATACTCAGTGATTTCCCGGCGGATTTCCCGCTCCAGACTCGGCAGGATCAGGCGCGTTACGGAGTCGCGGGCACAGGCCCGGAGAAAATCAGCGTGGGGATGATCGGGGGGCACCAGCAGCCCCTCGGCGGCCGCCTGCATCTCCTCGACCGGCACTTCAATCCGCACCTTGAGCAGCCGGGCCCGCTCCCCGCGATTGATGGCCAGTGCCCTGTGCGGGGGAATGCGCTGGATGTGCTCGGAGTAGTTGAAGTAGTCGCGGTAGTGCTTTTCGTCCTTGGAGAGGGCCTTACCCTCGGCCGCCACCCGCTGGCTCTTGAGGTGCGCCTGCTTGGAGATGATGCCCCGGAGCACCTGCCTGACATCGGCCCGCTCGCTGTATTCCTCAGCGATAATATGGCCGACCCCCAGCACCACATCGGCCACCGTCGCCACCTGAATATCGGGATCGAGAAAATCAGCGGCCCGTTTCTCGATCTCGGCGGCCAGCGGATCGGCGGCGATAATCTCCCGCGCGAGCGGCTCCAACCGCCGCTGGCGGGCGACTTCCGCCAGTGAGAGCTTGCGCGGCTTGAAAGGGAGATAGAGATCCTCCAGCTGTTTGGATGTCACAGCCGTCTCGATTTTTTCGGCCAGCTCCGGGCTGAGCTTCCCCTGCCCCTTGATCGTCCGCAACACAGTCTGCTTCCGATCGGCCAGTTGCCTGGCGCGGCTGACTGCTTCCGCGATTGAGCGGATCTCCACCTCATCCAGGCCACCCGTCTGATCGCGACGGTAGCGGGTGATGAAGGGAACGGTGTTGCCTTCGTCGAGCAGACGAACAACAGACTCAACGCCTGCCACTGGCAGGCTGAGCCTCTGGGCAATTTGCCCCAGATCGATGAGCGTAGTGGATGCCATCCCTCTCGCGGCCTTGGGTGCCCAGAGCACACCGTTCGCCACGTCACTCCACGTTCGTCAGACCGGACGGCACAAGCGAATGCACCCCCCGATGGATTTTTGGAAACCGGAGGAATTTAGGGCTAATGGGGGCCTGTGTCAAACTGGCCAGCTGTGGATCGGGCGGAAAGCGAACTCCTGACCGGGAAACATCCCCAACCATCCCCCCTTTTTCCTGCGCCAAAAAGCTTCCCAAACAGCCAGTCGTGGCCTGTCGGCCCCCTGATCTTGACGGCAGGCGGAAACGTCCCCTATTTCCCGTCTTACCCCCGGCGTGCAGAGCTTTTCGCAAGCCGCTTCCCGGGGAAAAAATCTGGCCGATCCGAATGTCTGGACCGGTCGAGACGATTGTGACGATTGAATGTGCGGAGTCACGTGAGGTGCAGGCCGACTGCCCGTCGCGATCCCGTCATGAACGCACCGGAGTCCATCAGCATGATTCGATCGCAGCAGTCGCCCGCTTCCTCCCCAGCTTCCCGCCCAGCCCCCCCTGCGGCCACCGATACGCTCCTTTCCTCCGTGGGGCTGCTCGCACTCGATCGGCAGTATGCGGTGCTGCGTGAGTCGATTCGGGCGGCAATCGATCGCGTCTGCGATTCAGGCCGCTTCGTGCTCGGCCCCGATGTGGCCGAACTGGAGAAGGAGTTGGCCCGCGAACTCGGCGTGCCTCACGTCATCAGCTGCGGTTCGGGAAGCGATGCCCTCCTGCTGGCGCTGATGGCTCTCGACATCCAGCCGGGCGACGAGGTGATCCTGCCGAGCTACACCTTCTTTGCGACCGCCAGCGCCGTGACGCGATTGGGAGCCGTCCCCATCTTTGCCGACATCGATCCCACCAGCTTTTTGATCGATCCTGTCGAGGTGAAGCGGAAGATCAGCCGGCGGACCAAGGCGATCATGCCGGTGCATCTCTTCGGGCGCACCGCCGATATGGATGCCCTGCTCCCCATCGCTCAGGCAGCAGGCATCCCAATCGTAGAGGATGCCGCGCAGTCGATCCTTTCCAGCTGGCACGGCCGCTGCACCGGCGGGCTGGGCGACATTGGCTGCTTCAGCTTCTATCCGACGAAGAATCTCGGTGGCATCGGTGACGGCGGCTTCCTGACCACCACCCGCGACGATCTCGCCGCCTCCCTGAAGCTGCTGCGGGTCCACGGCATGGAACCGCGGTACTACCATCAGGTGGTTGGCATCAACAGCCGCCTCGACACGATCCAGGCGGCGGTGCTGCGGGTGAAACTCCCCCACCTCGAAGCCTGGACCACGTCTCGGCAAACCAACGCCGCCCGCTACCTCGACCTCTTCGCCGACTACCACCTCGATCGCTCTATCAATGTGCCCACCGAAGAGCCGCGCGGCCGCCATGTCTGGAACCAGTTCGTGATCCGGGTCAACGACGGCCAGCGCGACGCCCTCCGCACCCACCTCACGAAGTGCAATGTCGGCACGGAGATCTACTATCCGGTCCCGCTCCACTTGCAGAAGTGCTTCGCCCACCTGGGCTGGAGCGTGGGGGATCTGCCGGAAACGGAACGGGCAGCCAAGGAAACCCTCGCCCTGCCAATCTTCCCGGAACTGCAGCCGGCCGAGCAGCGCACGGTGGTGGGCCGCATCGCCGAATTCTTCAACGCTCCGCCGCTGCGGAAGTCGCGCGACGAGGAAACCCGGACCCACGCGCCAGAGCAGGTGGTCGACGAACCGCATTACCTCCGCAAGATGAATGCCGTCGGCCGGGCCGACGACGTTCGCTGCTGAGGGCGATCGGCCCCAAGCAGGTCACACACCCGCCGGTATACTCGAGGCTCAGACCTTGTCGCGTTGGCGGCCGCTGGAGCGGCAGACGACAAACAGGCCCAGTCCCGCGGCCAGCACGGCCAGCGCGTAGCTCGGGATATATTTCACCACCAGTGGCGACTCGTTCTTCTCCGGCTTGACGGGCCCCGCCGGTGCCCCGCCTCCCTTGGCGAAATTTTCGGCCATTTTCGCTCCGGGCACGTTGGCCACCGGATTTGAGGGCTTCGCTGCTTTGGCGGCCTGGTCCAGCGGCGGGGCGACCAAACCCACGGCTCCCTGAGCCAGTAACCCGCCACCGCCGAGCAGCCCGGCTGCCCCGGCGCAGGTGGGCCGAGCGAGCGGCAACACCAGTGCAGCGGCCAGCACCCAGAAGCCGCTCCAGCCCGCCCCCGCAGAGCGGGCCACACTTGCCTTGGCAGTCTGCATAGATCCTCCCGTGAAAGGTCTTCCCGTGACGAAGCCCCCCGCCGCCGCGCGTGCCGGGCAGGCGGAGGGTAGGATGTCGGCGAGCAAGCCCTTCCCTCCGGGGCGAAGGGCCTCAAGCGTTCCCCGATGGTACCCCAGATGGCTGCCAAACCCAAGCGTTCCCGTGTTGCCAAGGCTGTCTCCCCCGTGGCCGGCGCCACCAAGGCGTCCTCCCCCCCTGCCGCGCTCAAGCTCTCGAAGGTCGATACCAAGACGCGGGGCCTGATTGTGGAACTGGCCGACAAGGTGGTCGTCGCTGCCGAAAAGCGGCGTGATCCCCACCTCAATATCCCCACCCGCAGCCTTTCGAACGTGCGATTCAACAAATCGCAGAAGATCATCGAGATGGGCTCGCAGACCAACTGCCGGCAGCTGTTCAACCTCTCCCAGGCCAAGAGCTACATGCAGACGCTGCTGGTGGCCACCGGTTGCAAGGCCCTCATCGAGCAGCAGAAATCGACCAGTATCCGCGGATTGTACTACCTCCTCAAGCACACGATCGACGGCACGCGGGAGGAAACCTTCGCCACGCAGGAGGAGTGCGATCCGATCATCGAGGATCTGGAGGTGACGCTGCAAACGCTGCGCGAGGAGCTGCGCGTGTACGCCAGCAATCGCGGCGGCATGGTGGGGCCGATCACGCTCATCGATGATGGCGACGAGATCGACTGCGCCCGCATGGGCTCGGGCGGCTACAGCATCCCCTCGATCGTCGAGGCGAATGTCATCCAGATCAAATCGTGCGATGCCAAGTTCATCCTGCATGTCGAAAAAGACACCGTCTGGCGCCGGTTCAACGAAGACAAGTTCTGGCGGAAGCACAACTGCCTCCTGACCCACGGCGGTGGCCAGCCTCCCCGCGGCGTCCGCCGCATGCTCCACCGCCTCCACAACGAACTGAAGCTCCCGATCTACTGCCTGCTCGACAACGATCCCTGGGGCTATTACATCTATTCGGTGCTCAAGCAGGGCTCGATCAATCTCGCCTACGAATCGAAGCGGATGGCGATCCCGGAGGCCCGCTTCCTCGGCCTCCGCTCGCGCGACTACGAGCGCTGCAAGCTCTCCCCGAGCGTGCAGATCACGCTCAACGACACCGACATCAAACGGGCCAAGCAGATCGCCGCCTATCCCTGGTTTGCCGACAAGAAAGCCTGGCAGAAGGAGATCGGCGCCATGCTCTCCAACGGGTTTAAGTTGGAGGTGGAATCATTGATCTCGCAGGGTCTCAGCTACGTGACGGAGGTCTACACGCCGGAGCGCATCGAAGAGGCAGACTGGCTGGACTGACTTGAGCGCCTGCAGGGCCATCCATGGCCCCTGCAGGCTTGGGGCATTCGGAGGCGAAGCCAAGGTTCGCCTCGAATGCCAGGAGCGCCGTCCTCCGGACGGCTTTGGGTGCCGCGCGCAGGGCCATCCATGGCGGCTATCGCCACGCGGCGCGAGGCGATCCTGGTCAGGCCTCTTCGCGCAAGAGCTGGGGGGGATCTTCGAGCTCGTCGAGTTCCGGCGGCAACTGCAATTGCCGCATTGTCTCGTCGGTGCGGCGCATCCCCTCGGCCACCTCATCCACCCGCCGGGCAATATCGCTCACATCCCGCTTGGCAACTCCTCCCTCTGCCAGCGACGCAATCTTCGATTCCAGCCGCTCCACCTCCGCCACGATCACGCTCAGCTTGCGCTGCGCCTCCTCAATGTTGGCCAGGCGCTGGCGGTTCGTGCCCAGATCATCCTCGAGCACCGTGCTGAGCTGCTTCGCCTCAGCGGCCTCTGAGGGGGGCAACGATTTGAGCCGCCGCTCGAGCTCCGCAATGCGCCGGCGGATCGATGCGTCGTCGGTGTGGTCGAGAAATTCAGAGAGCGTCTGCGCGCCTAGAATCATGCGCAGGTAGCCCCACAGCAGCCGCTCCAAGGCCTCCAGCGAACCGCTCCCGCTCCCGCTCCTCAAGCCGTCGGCCAGCTCAACAAGATGGGCACAGCGCTGGCGAAGCTGGTCAAACCGCTCGCGCATCTGGGGCGAGAGCGCGGCGCGAATCTTTTCATACGATTCCCGCGAGCCGATCGCCTCCTGCTGCCGACGGGCCTTGGCCTCCTGGGCATCCACCGCCGAGCGGAAGCGATCACTCGCCACCATACTCGCCAGATAAAAAATCTCCCCGGCAGCCACCAACGGCAGCACCACGGTGGGAAATCCGCTGATCAGCGCCGCTGCAACTCCGCCGCCAAAGAACAGCAGGTTCCAGCGAGTGGCGAAAGCGGTGCGAAGATAAGCCCCCAGTCGCTCCCCCACAGTCACGTGCTCCGCTGCCAAAAAAATGGTGTGCCGGGCCCGAAACAGATCGGGCTGCCGCTGTGAGCCAGCTTAGCAGGCCGGGGATAAAGTGCAGCAGCGCCTGCCAGTGCCAGCTACTGGGCCACCGCCGCAGCCTCGATGCGCTCCAGCCGCTGCTGCAGATGCGTCACCTGTTCGCGAAACCAGGGCTCCGCCTGCGTCTGCCGCGCCGGAGCCGAGGCGGCCGGCAGGTGGATCTCTTCGGCAATCCTCCCCGGCGTCGTCGCCATCACGAAGACCCGGTCGCCGAGATAGACCGCCTCCTCAATCGAATGGGTGACAAACATCACCGTCGCCTCCACCTCCCGCCACAGCCTGACGAGGAGATCCTGCATGTCGAGTCGGGTGGCCGGGTCGAGGGCCCCAAACGGCTCGTCCATGAGGATGATCCGGGGGCGCAGCACAAGCGTGCGGGCGATCGCCACCCGCTGCCGCATGCCGCCAGAAAGCTCGTGCGGATATTTGGCCGCATCCCGCCGTGGATCGAGCCCCACCCGGGCGATCCACTCCAGCCCCTCCAGCTCCCGCTGGCGCCGGGAAACGCCCCGGCACTCCAGCCCAAAGACGACGTTGTCGAGCACGGTGCGGTTGTCAAACGAGGTGTAATCCTGAAACACCATCCCCCGATCGGCTCCGGGGCCGGTCACCGGCCGGCCGAGCACATGCACGCTGCCACGTGTCGGCGGGTGTTGCGGTTCCAGCCCGGCGACCAGTCGCAGCACGGTGCTCTTGCCGCAGCCGGAGGGGCCGAGGAAGGAAGAGATCTCCCCTGTCTTGGGCAGATCGGGGATCGTAAATGACACATCCTCAAGCGCCGTCCCCTGACGGGCCGTGCCCTCCCCATACACCTTCCAGACATGGCGAAACTCAACCGCCGGGGGAGCGGCCAGCGTTCCCGGCAACGGTTCGGCCGCCGCGGCTGCCTGACCCCCAGCGGCGGAAATTTTTGCAGCGGCCGAATCGGCCGGGAGGTCGCTCATGGCTGCTCCTTCCGGGAAAACGCGTCGTGCAGCAGCCAGCGGCCCAGGCGGGGAAGCAGGCCCCGGCCGCCATGCCTGTAGGGAAAGAGATCGCACTGCAGCCACCACAGCGCCCGATCGATTCCCCAAGCCACCAGCGGGATGATCACCAACACCAGCAGGATCGGCTCCCGCTCGCCGCGCCGCTGCGAGACATTGATCAGATCGCCAAGACCACCCGAATCGGTGCCAAACTTCACCAGCTCCGCGAGCATCACATAGCCAAATGCCAAGCCAAACAGCAGCCGGAGCGAATTGAAAATGGCCGGAGCGGCCAGCGGAGCGAGCACCTTCAGAATGATCTGCCAGCGCGACGCCCCCAGCGTGAGCGCCGTATCGACATACCGCTGCGGCACATCGAGCACTGCGGCGGTGGTGTCGCTGATCACAAAGGCCGCACTGGCGATGAACAGAAACATCACCTTCTGAAATTCGCCGATCCCAAACAGGAAGAACGTCAGCGGAATGAGGGCTGCCACCGGGATATTCCGGCCGAAGACGGTCAGCGGCGCCACAAACGCGCGCAGCGTGGGAAAACAGGCTGCCAGAATCCCCAGCGGCACACCCACCAGCGCCGACAGACCAAACCCGAAGCAGACCCGCTTGAGTGTTACCAGCGTGTTGGCGAGGAGCTTCCGTTCGCCAAACACCTGCGGGATCGCCCGAGCCGTTTCCACTGGGCTCGGCACCATCGCCGGACTGACAAACCGATCCTCTCCCTCGCCGGAGGTGGCCAAAAACCAGACCGCCAGCACGGCGGCCACGCAGGTGGTTCCCCAAAAGAGCGCCGCAGGCGTGGAAATTTCTCCCCGCAAAGCCGCTTGGTCGCTGGCGGCAGGAGCCTCGGCCGGCAGGTCGGAAACCTGAGGGGATGTCATTCCTTTTCCGCCGAATAGACCTTGATTTCCACGCGACGGTTGAGGGAATGGTTGTCGGGCTGCTCAGGATCGACCGGCCGCTCCCAGCCGAGCCCGTCGACGGCAAACCGACCCTCGTCGAATTCAAATTTCTCCACCAGCGCCCCCTTCACCGAGTCGGCCCGCCGCAGCGAGAGTTCCTTGACGACTGCCGCCGGCACCTGCCCCCGCATCGAGGAATCGGTATGCCCCTCGATCACGATGCGGGCCGCCCCAAACTGCTTCGCCAGTGTCGCCACCTCATCGAGCACCAGATCGACACTGGCATCATACGGCTCCTCAATCTCCTTCCCATCGACGCGCCGGGTGATGCGCTTG
>CAISJI010000018.1 GCA_903885565.1 uncultured Planctomycetaceae bacterium | reverse complement strand
TCCTCATGGCCGGCGTTCTGGGCGGATTTACCACGTTTTCCAGCTATGCGTTTCAGACGCTTGAGATGCTGGAAGCGGGCCGGCCAGTCGCTGCTCTGATCTACGCCCTCGGCACCAATCTCGTGGCGCTGGCCGCCGTCTTCGTCGGGCTTCGGCTCGCCTCGTGAACGGCGCTCATGCGCCTTGGCTCACTTTGCTGAATTACGTCGACTGGAACGAACCGCCGGTGGCACTTGAGGTGTCGATGTTGGTGCCATTCCCCGAGATCTGATTACCCTCGACGACCGTGCCCAGGGAGTTTCCCCCGGCGTAGAGACCGAACGCCGCGTTGGAAATGATCTTGTTGCCGCCGTTGACGGTGGTATTTCTGGCCCCATAAAGAACGACACCGTAGGCGTTGCTCTGGAACGTGTTGGCCTTCACGATCGTGCCGCTGTTGTCGCCCAAGGCATAGAGCCCGCACCCACTGCTGGACAGCACCTGATTGCCGGTGGTGGTGCCGAAGGCGAGCGATTTGGCATCCTGAAGCAGCAAGCCGTTGGTGTTGGACGAGAACGTGTTGCCATCGAACGACGTGCCGGTGAGGGTGCCGGTGGCGTAGAGGCCGTAGGTGCTGGTTTGGATCTGGTTGCCGCCGTTGAATGTCAGGCCTTGAGCAGAGAGGAGATAGATCCCGTAGAAGGCGGCTGAGATCGTATTGCCAACGACTGTCGTGTTGCTGAAGCTCCCGGAGGCGTAGAGGCCGAGCGGATTGCTTTTGATCTGGTTCCCTGCTCCCACCGTCAACCCTGTGGTGTTGTAGAGATAAACACCCGTGCTGCCGTTTTGCACCGTGTTGCCAGCGAAACTGGAGCCGGTGAGCGTGCCGGTGGCGAAGAGGCCGTTGGCGACGCCGCTGATCGTGTTCGCGGCGGCCGGGGTTCCGCCTCCGATGCTGATTCCGGTGGCATCTGACAGGAAGACGCCAAAACTCCCGCCGCCGGAGATCGAATTGCCCGTGACGCGGGAGTCGGTGCACTGGCTGCTGACATAGACCCCGATGGACGACGGACTGTTCATCAGAAACTGATTTCCGCTGGTCAGGGCGATCCCTTGTGCGGCATAGAGGTAGGCCCCCACGACATTGTTCTGGAACGTGTTGCCGGTCACCACGGTGCTCGTGCAGACGCCGGTGGCGTAGATGCCGCAGGAGCCGCTGTTGGAGACGGTGAAGTTCTGCAGCTTTGTGTTGGTCGTGGAGTAGAGCAGCATGCCGTAGCCAGAGTAGTTGGCGATCGTACTCCCGGCGGCCCGCATCGAAACATTGTAGGCAGCCGGTGCGATGGTGAGTCCGTAGGCCGAGGCACCGCTGGCGGAGCCGTCAAGACGCACCGCAGCGCTCGCCGTAGCGCTGGCGGCAGAGTTGATCCGCAGCGAAGCCAGCGGGGTCGTGCCGCCGACGGCCTGCGCGAATGTGATCGCCCCGGCGCCGGCGGCCAGGGTGAGGTTCTTGGCGCCGTCAACCGTGCTGCTGAACGAGAGGTTGGCATTGCTGGTGAGCGTGGCGTCGGAAGCGAGCGTGAGGGCGCCACCGTAAGCCTGTGTGCCTGTCGTGGTGACGCTGCCACCAAGCGTGGTGGCTAAGGCGAGGAGGCTGACGGAACCTCCGCTGACGGCAGTGGAGATGGCGGCCGACTCGACTGCCGCGTCGACGCTCAAGTCTGCGGCGAGCGGTCCCGAGCCCGACAGCGTGAACTGCTGGCCAGCCCCGGCACTGCCCGAGACAGCCACGGCAGCAACGCTGCCAGCGGAGAATTGCGTCGCCGACAGACCTGTTCCCGAGACGGTGTAGGTGGTGCCGTTGCTCGACAGTGTGGCAGTGTCGCTGGCCGATTCCAGCGCGATGACCAGATTGCTACCGGTGAGCGTCGCCGTCACGGCGAGCATCGCCCGGGGCTCGAGGGATTCTGCCGCCAGTTGTGTGCCGGTGCCGGCAGGTCTTTTCCCACGCTTTGAAGGCGTCAGGCGGTCCGAGCGCGTTGGCTCGAGGGGAGCCGAACCGTGGGATGAGGCCAACAAAGGATGGGCAGCCCGGCCAAACAGACGACGGCAGAAAACAGACTGAATCATAGGAAGCTCCTTGCTTCAAAACGGACCGATTGCCGGTTCCAGAACAGGTTATTCTTGGCGCCCGTCATTTGACGATTGCCCAAAATCGCGTGCATCACCCCTCAGCAACAACAGATTCACCCCTGCGGCCTGGCCCCCCGCCGCACATCAGCCAGAATTGCCAGACGGACCTGGCCAAGGAGCAAAAAAAAGAATTCCCAGAAAACCCCTCCGCAAGCTACTGCCGGAATTCAAATACGTCAAATTTTTGGAAGTGAAAGGCTGCGTTATGGTTTGGCCGATAAAGCCGACATTCCCTCTAGATGTCAAAAATGTAAGGTCCGCACGTCGAATTCTGCAGGGGGGGAGCGCTGTGTCTGGATGTCTCCCTGAAAGGGCTGCCGCGATGCACGATTTCGCGTGGTGCTGGTGACGGCGGAAACCGGCCCTGCTTTCCGCCAGGGCTCGATTCGGCAATAATTTCCTGCTCGGCAATCGCACCTCCGCGTGGACGGGGGTGGCTTGCCCGGCCACCGTTGCCCGTGTGCCCTGCTCGTCCCCCTTTCGGGAGCTGTTTCGCCATGCTTCACTGCACCCGCCGGCCCATCCTGTCGATGGCCGTTGCCGTCCTTGCCCTGTCATTCCTTGGATTTGGAGGATCGATTTTGACCGCTGCCGACAATAAAAACCCCCGTTGTTTCATGGACATCAGCATTGGCGATAAGCCAGCTGGCCGCGTGGTGATCGAGCTGCGTGCCGACGTGGTGCCCAAGACGGCCGAGAACTTTCGCGCTCTATGCACCGGCGAGAAGGGCTTTGGCTATAAGGGCTCGTCGTTCCACCGCGTGATCACCGAATTCATGTGCCAGGGGGGCGATTTCACCAACCACAACGGCACCGGCGGGAAATCGATCTACGGCGAAAAGTTTGCCGACGAGAATTTCAAGCTCAAGCACACCGGCCCCGGCGTGCTGAGCATGGCCAACGCCGGCCCCAACACAAACGGCTCGCAGTTCTTTCTCTGCACCGTCCCGACGCCATGGCTCGACGGCAAGCATGTCGTGTTTGGGAGCGTCGTGGAGGGGATGGATGTGGTCAAGGCTGTCGAAGAGGTGGGCTCCGCCAGCGGTAAGACCAGCGGCAAGGTGGTGATCACCGACTGCGGCGAGCTGAAATAAGCACTTTTGAACCATCTCCGGATAGAAGGTGGACAATCGCTCTTTGAAAAGGCCTTGGGCCGAATCGTGGACCGCATGGCCGTGGCATTCGCTGGGGGCAGGCATCTGAGCCTGCCTCCAGCCTGCCTGCTCTCAGGCTGGTATCCCCATCCGCGTCTCGTTGGCTGAGCCACACCCGCCATGCGGGCCGACGCATTGTCTGCAGGGCTCATCGTGCCTGAAAAAACGAACCGGGCCGGACACATGGCGATGCCCAGCCCGGTTGTGAATCGTCGTCAGTCGATCCACTCGATCAGCGAGCCAGAACAGCCCTCAAGCCACCGGGGGTGTCTTTCAAAAATGCTCGGGGCATTCTGCGGGCGCCCTCGCGGACCAAACCGCAGCGGTTGAGGCGGCTGGTTCTCGGCATCCTGCAGACCCGCCCGTCCTGCACCAGGACGACCGGCTGCTTGAGGTGCGAGCCGGCGAAATCGCTCCTGCGGTGGCGCCGGGGTAGCGCCGAGCGATTCCGCCCGACCGGCTCCTCGCCCTGCTGCGAGCGAATAACCCTTGAATTCAAGGGGAAAAGAGAATCGGAGCGGAGAGATTCGAACAGCCTCAGTTTTCAGGGGAAATACCACACTCTCCAGAACTTGCAACGCATATTGCAACGCACATCCCACCAGAACTCTCCCGATTGATCGAGCACTGGGGGAAGCTCTCCGCCGAGGATCGGCGGCGGATAGCGGCCATTCTGGAGGGCCGGCTGGCGTGATCGGAGGGACGGTGAGCGGTGGTGAATGTGTCTACGACAGTAGACGTTTTGCCTGCTCGTGAGGGATTGAAAAGCGTTACAGCTGTAACGGTTTTGCCGGGCTGCTGGCGGCTGAAAATCTCTACAATTGTAGAGATTTTGCCTGCCCGTGAGCGTCTGGAAATGCGACCAATTGGCCGCATTTTGCCAGCCTGAGAATCCCCCGTATCGCTGCTGCTGGCGGAGCCGGGGGCGGTGGCCGCCTCGCACACGAAAGCCGTTCGCAAGGTGGGAGAACTCACGCAGCGGATGCGGGATGAGGGTGTGCTGGCGAGGAATGGTGGCAGGCGAGTCAGTGTCACCGTAGATGACACTGAAAAGTCAGTGTTGCACGAGGTGACACTGGATGATCTCGGCATTTCCCGCAACATCGCCGCCGCCGGCGTGAAGCTGCTGGCTTTGTCGCCTCACGTTTCAACTCTCCACCCGTGGCGACGGAACCGGAACCTCGTATTTCACGGGATTGGCGAGGTTGTGTCGCCACGCACAATCGCCACGCTCCCCCCGGTGGGGGGTGAGGTGGGGGGGGTGGAGCGGAACGCTACACCCCCCCCGGGGGGTGGGGGGGTATGGCAAGGTACTTGGAAAAAATACCCGTCCGAAACGACACCGACGAGCCACTACACACACATACTGCCTTTCTTTCCTGCCGCTCGATCGATCGCCCCCCCTTCTTTCCTGCGGCCGATCGCTCCTGACGATCTGCGCCACCGGCGGGCCGGCGATCTGCTCCACATCGCGGAGGTGATCGCGGTGGTGAGCCTCTTTCATCCCTCGCCACACCCCCTAAGGGAACCCATCGATACCAGCTAGCGTGAGGCTTCACCCGCAGGGAGGCCCGCTATGCCGATCGACTACCAGCCAGAACTCCTGAGCCGCCGCGCCGCCGCCGGCCTGCTGGGGATCAGCGTTGAAACTCTCACGCGCTGGAAAAAGCAGGGGAGAGGCCCGAGGCCGCTGAAGTTGTCACCGGGGAGCCGGGGACGGGTGATCTACCGCAAAACCGATCTGCTCGCCTACTGCGCCGATCCCGAGCAGGCCCCAAGCTGGCCGGCCCAACGATTCCCAAAGCCCGCGATGTCAAAGGGGATCACATGACGCGAGCACTCGCCAGCAAGATTCGATCCACCAGAATGCGGCAGGGGAGCCGATCGCCTCTGGCCGGCTGGCAAGCCTCTATCGCGGCGGCGGTGCGGTGGGGCGATAGAGCCGCCACCAGATTGATCGCGGGGAAGGCACGCCGGCAGATCGTCGCGGGGATGGCCGGCCGCTGGCTCCGCGATGCGGAGCAGCTGCTGGAGGTGGTGAGCGAGGGCCGCGCGTGGAGACTGCTGTCGTTTCACGAGGTGGGGTGGGTGAGCGAGTTCTACCGTGGGATGGCCTGCATCGGCAGTGTGCGGGATTGCGTGGATGTGGCCGCTCCCGCCGACGTTGGGGTGATCGCGGTGAATCTCTCCCTTATGGCGGAGGAATTCGGCAGGCTTGAACACGCTGCCGATCTGAGCCTCTTCATGGTCTGGATGGAGTTGACGATCACGCAGATGGCTCTCCACGAATGCGCACACTTTCTCGCGCCGCTGCCGATCCTGCCCGCGTGGAACCGCGATACCTTCCGCCTGGCTGTGACGATGCCTGCATCGCCACGGCAACCGGGAACCGCCCGAGTAAATCACGGCGCGAGGTGGGCACAGGCTTATGCCGTGCTCTTGGAAAGAGCCCTGAGCGGGCGTGGCCGGCTGGCTCTCCGGGAGGGCCATCTGCTCGACTCCCCCGGATTCAGGCGGCTGTTCCGCGCCAGTGTTCACGACGATCTATCGCTCCACGCGGGCCGGCCGGGGGAGGCGATTGTCGATGCGGCCACGGCCTGCATCGGGTGCCGTGGGCCGTGGCACATGCCAATTCAAGAGATGCTGTCGGCGGAGTTGCCGGTGGCGCTGGTGGATCTATTTTCCGAGGCGGGGGAGCGATCCTCCGCCGCAGCATGAGGGAGAATCTTATGGGTGTTTTGGAATTGCTACGGGGCCGGCGGATGCAGGCCGTGGGCCTGCATCTGGACGGGATCGCCTCTGCCGCCAGAGCGGTGGCCAACGGGGAAACGATCGATCTGGCCGGCCTCGATTCGGCGCTGTCTGCCGTCCAGATGACACCGGAGCAATTCGACTCGCTGGTGATCGTCTGCCGCGATCGCGGAGAGTCTCGCGTCAAACTCGCTGCGATGGCTGCCGCCGAGGAAAAAGCCGTCAGGCTTGGGGCACAACTC
>CAISJI010000017.1 GCA_903885565.1 uncultured Planctomycetaceae bacterium | reverse complement strand
CTGGGGGTCAAGAGGTCGCAGGTTCGAGTCCTGTCGCCCCGATTGGTTGGAAGACTATACTGCACAAGCAGTTCGGATACCCACCGGCGGACGGTGGTGCCTTCGGGAATCCCATTTAATGGGGTCAATGAATAGGGTCTGACCCTATTCATTTCCGGAGGGCACCAAAATGCCACGCCGTCCAACAGGGTCCGTGCCTGCTCTCGTGCACCACAAGGGCAGCAACCGAGCCCGCGTCCGGATCAACGGCCGCGACTTCTGGCTCGGTAAGTGGGGCTCGCCGGCGGCCAAAATGGCCTACGATCGGCTCATCGCCGAGTATCTGGCGACGCGGCGGATTCTCCCACCGGTCGCCTCGCCTGAAGGTGCTGCCGGCCACCCGACCCTTGGCCCCGCATCGGTCGGCGGCGTGGGCCACGCCCAGACGCTCGACCCCGCAGGCGGCGGCTGCATCCCCGAAGAGCTGACGGTGGCTGAATTGGCTGGGCTCTATCTGGAGCACTGCCGCACCTACTACCGGAACGCCAACGGCCAACGCACCAGCACCTACGACAACTCCCTGCAGGCCGTGAGGGCTTTGCGTCCGTTTGATGACACGATTGCCTCTGCCTTCGGCCCGCGAAGGCTTGGTACGATTCGCGATGCAGAGGCCTCGCGGGGACGGTCCCGGGTCGGGTGCAACACGATCGTGAAGCATGTCCGGAGGGTTTTTCAGTGGGCCGAGTCTCAGGAGCTCGTTCCGCGGGGCACGCACAACTCACTCAAAACGGTTGAGCCGCTGCGGCAGGGAAGGACCCATGCCCCCGAACTTCCCCCTATCGCACCGGTGGATGACGCTGTTGTCGACGCCACGCTCCCGTTTCTGCCTGAAATCGTTGCCGATATGGTGAGGCTGCAGCGGCTTACCGGTGCACGGCCGGGCGAGGTCTGCAAACTGCGGCCTGAAGACATCGACAAGTCGGAGTCAGTCTGGAGATGGCGACTGCCGACGCACAAGAACAGTTGGCGAGGCAAGGACAGAGTGATCATGGTTGGCCCCCGGGCTCAGGTGTTGCTGAAGCGATATCTCCTGCGGGACGGGAAGGCGTTCTGCTTCTCGCCGGCGGAGTCGGAGAAGAAACGCAGCAGGGCCAGAAGGCTCCGGCGGCAGTCCCCCATGACACCGTCGCAGCGAGCCCGCAAGCCAAAGTCAGAAGGTCGCCGCCGGCCGCGGGATCAGTACGACACCGGCTCCTACAGGAGAGCGATCACCCGTGCTGTTGATGCCCTCAACGCAGCACTCAAACTGCAGGATCCGAACGCCAAGCCTGTTGAAGACTGGGCACCGAATCGACTTCGGCACACTGCTGGGACGGAGGTTCGAAAGAAATTCGGCCTCGAGGCAGCACAGGTCGTGCTGGGCCATGCCTCGGCGGACATCACGCAGGTGTACGCCGAACGAAATCACGAGCTCGCCGCCGAGGTCATCAGGCAGATTGGTTAGCGGTTTCCGGGCCGGCCCCACGTGATCTATTCACGTTCACGCCAGTGAGTTCGTCGAGCTTCCTGCGGGCGGCCTCGATTTCTGCCTTCCTTCGCTCGTTGTGACGCATCACGTGGGGGGCCGCTTGTGGCGTGATCGTGACGGTTGTGGTGGTGGGCGTCTGTCTGTTGGTTGAGTCCTCGACAAAACGTTCGATCGCGGAGCGCGTCACGAATCGCTTGCCGCCAATGCAGATGCTCTCGAGCTTCACGCCGTGGCACCCCTTCAGGCACCATCTCCAAATCGTCGCAACGTGAGGTTTCTGGCCAGTGATGTTGCCGAGAAAGATTGCGGCAGCGGGCAGCGTGAGCGGTTTCTCTTCTGATAAGTCTTGAAAACGGATCATGGTTGATAGGGACCTTTAGTTGGAAGGATGTGGTTTGGATCGCCGTGGATTTGGGGCTGGGGGGGGTAGGGCAGGACCTGGTCCCAGAATGTGTCGGGGTCGATCACGCCGTAATCAGGTGCGGCGGTGGTGTGGGGAGTATGCGACTGCCCCTTTCTGACGCTCATTTGAAGAAGCCTTTCGGACTATGTTGTGGTGGCGAGACGATGCTGGCCGTGCCTTCTGTGCACGTGCGATGTCGCCCTCGCTGCGGCGTCCAAGGGCGTTGCCGCAGTGAGGGCCGTGACTGCATCACAAAAGGTCGACCGCGTAGCCGTGGTTACACCGATAGAACGACTCAATGACCTTAAGGTGAGCCGAGATCTTGCGTCCCTCTTTAGAAACCGAGACTGAGAAGCACACCATCAGGTCCGCATCCTCTTCGTAGGTACCTGCGAGAGAATGTTCCAGTGCGTCGTCGAGAAGACATGTCAGCTTGATCTGAGCCATTTTCACAGACTCAAGGTGCGTGGCCGAGAAGCGGATACCTTTTTTCTTGAAGATTGGCCAAGTTATGAAATTGTCGGATCCCATCTCGTCTCGCCAGTAGACGTACTCAAACCAAGTGACGCCGAGGCGTTCAAGTGTGTCGAGTAGCCGCTTACACTCTTCGTTTCCACGCAGCACGAACTGCTTGGGTTCACCCTCGACCCATTCACGTACGTCATCGACATCATTCGTGGTGCTCGCAGCAACCAATTTCGATCCAGACATTTGAAAACTCCGTGCCGGAAGACCGGCTTAAGGGAATAACGTCCTCAGCGGCGGCGTGTCCTTTGTTGGGTTCCGCCTGCAGGAACGTGGCGATCTGGCACTCACCTCAAGTGCCTTCATGTCGGATGATAAGGCACGCGTCACGAACGGAATACATATGTACTAAAAATGACTGCGTGGGTGCGGCAGTCTGGCTGCCATACCCACGCAGTCACTTTGATACATAACATAAAAACAGTCTGGTGTAGATGCCGGTCATGAGTACCTTGTAGTGAGTCTGTGGTGACGCCCGCATGTTCTCTACTATGAGGTGTTTTCGATGGATAACGGTGCTCTTGATAAAGACGGTGATAAACAATCAGGCAGTGGCTATACAAGGGGCAAGAAAGGCTCCGACGACATTCGTGAGGCCACTTTCAACACCGGCGAGCGGGGGCCTGCTTACGCGATCGCAACGGGGGTGGATCAGATCAGTTGCATCAACTGCTTCGTGATCGATCTCGACTGTGGCATTCTCGATCCCAATGTAGTTGGGGAGACAGCGTCGCAGTCAGCAGATGACTTGTACGGGAAGCATGTCCGTGGCTGGCTCGAACGGGACCCTGTGCTCGCCAAGGCTGAGGTGCGAAACACTGGCCATGGCCTGCACGTCTTGTTGTGGCTGGATGAGCCGATCATCTGCAGCGGCGAAGATGCCCGCCGCTGGGACAAAATCGCCCGAGGGGTGCGTAACGCCTTGCCGGGCGATCCAAAGCTCAACGGCATCATCGCAATGACCCGGCCAGTTGGGGCGACGAATAACAAGTACGAGCCTGCCAAGACGGTGACCCAGTTGCGTGCCGGAGAGCCGATTAGTCGCGAGGAGATTCTCGATCTTGGCCACAGGTTGGTAAACACCCCAGCCCACCTGTGGATGCGGGTATTCCACGGCGGCGAGCGTGTTTCCCCGTGCCCCCTGTGCTGCGGTGGGAACACTTCCCTGGGCGTCGCCGGCAATTGGCAGGTTCAGTGCTACGAATGCGGGAGGGTGGATGCTGCCTCGCTGGTGTATCGCCACTACTCAACTGAGTTTCTCAAAAAACGAAAGGACTGCACTCATGGTTAATTTCGCAGAGTTCAGTGTTCGCGACATTGACAACTGGATCGTAAGCGATCTGCGGCAGGCGCAGTCGGCAGCGAGTGCCATGGCCCGCGGCATCTCCGGGCCACGGTTGATCACCAACGTCACGTCGAGCGGTCAATTCATCGGCGAGGCGACTGAGACGAAGGACACGATCATGCGGTGCTTGAAGGACAGCGGCCGCGTATTCCGGCAGGGAAACACGGTCGTGTTCCTGACGAACGGTCCTCATCCCAGCGGTGCGTGTGTTCCGAAGCTGCTCGCCTTCGACGGCGCCGTTACCAAGACGGCCTCCGCAATTGTCAGCAATGTTGTGTTTTGCCTGAACAAGAAGGCCAACTCGACTGGCAAGGGAGCCAAGGTTGATCAGCCATCGGAGTACCCCGTGCAGTTCGCGGTGCCGCAACCTGTTCTGCAGCAGGTGATCGTGATGGATCACTTCATGCAGGAAGTGCCCGAGGCTCGGTTTATCACCAGTCACCCTGTCT
>CAISJI010000016.1 GCA_903885565.1 uncultured Planctomycetaceae bacterium | reverse complement strand
TATCGCAACTAATGTCGTAACGAGCGCGTAACCAAGCCACTGTAGCGGACGCGGTGCCGACTGGACTGCCTGAAGAAACTGAAAAACCTCGCTGGCCATCTGGAGTAGCAGAATCGCTCCCAAGAGGGCCGATATGCTGACAATTACAGGGTTGAAAAGCACATCACACCACCACGCAACTGCGGAAACAGCATTTGATGCTGCATCATCCTGCTCTTCCTCGTCAGGCGACCCGTCTCCATGGGCGAGAGAGTTGTATGCCTCGGCGAATTTGGGAGGGGTGTGGGTTGGTAGACCTGCCCGCCTTTCAAGTCGCTCGTCCTCAAGGGCTTGGGAGGAAGATGTACTCGATGCTGCCGATGGAGCCTGAATGGCTGGGTCCCGCTCCGCAATGTGTGCTCCTGCTGGCTTCGGCCGCTGGCTGGGGACGCCGACATGCCGAGTATCCTGCTCCAGTGTCATCGTAAGTTCCCTGGAAGTTCAAGAAAAGTCGAGAAGAAAGTTCATGATCTGATCCATATGGATGTGGTCGGGAGCCTGCTGCTCGTCGTCTGGAAAACAGGGCTCAACATCAGGAAAGGAAAAGTTTCCTTCCCCCCAAGTCGCTGGCCAATGGTCTGGCAGGGAGGAAGTCTCATAGACGGATTCATTTGCTGTTCCATCCAAGACGCCGCGTTTCTTAGTCGAGTCTTGCGTTAGATTACGGGCGGACTTCGTCGCAGCCACCGTGAAGTACTGGACCGATAGTCCTGAGGCCCGTTGGCGGTGGCGATCGCAGATGCCACCAACCATTGATTTCAATAGGTTGAGCAATTTGTCGTCCTCAAGGTCTGCTTTCAGCACCTTGTCCGCCTTCGTTGCGACGACAGCGAGTTTCTCGATGCCACTTCCATCAAAGTGGCCTCCGGTCAAAGAAGTCGTGAGGGCATTGCCCCACCAACCCAACGTTGAATAACCCGGCGAAAGCACCTCCAGAAGCTCTTCCAGCAGAAGACGATACCCGTTTTTCATCGCCGTGCTCCCCGCAAGGAGCGAGGTTACGTCGACCAGCACAATCACCTGATTCACAGACTTGAGAACCGAACACAGTGGTTTCACCAATTGTCTGCGATAGTTGTTATAGGCCTTTTCAAACTGGCCGTAGAGGGCTGGAGCGGTTACCTTGACACTGGAGGGAAGGGGAGCAAACTGAGTGTCCTCCGAGAGGCCACAGAGTGTTCCGGAGATATCGCTGTCGCGAAACACGCTTACCCCATGGAATACTCCATTTTCCTGAAGAATAAACGTCGAAGGCGTCACGAACGGGCGAAACGATTGATAGAAACGGACAAGCGTATTTTTGTAAGCCTTCAGAATGGAATCTGCGTTGATCTGCTGACCAGTCTCGAACGCTTTTCGGTACTCCTCGGTCTGCGTTCGGTTGTCTTTCGCAGCGAAGACTGTGTCGAAAAGCCACTCGGACCACTGGCTGAATGAGCGAGTGGCCATCGGAAGATCGGCGTAACGCTCACCCGGGACATCGACCACAAGCAACTCGGCTGTCGTGGCGCCCCAATCACTCCGAAAGAAACGGCAGCGATATGCCGCTGTCGCTTTCGTCTTCTGCGGCCAACGCTTCGAGGCGGCGCTGCGATACTCCGCGTACGGAAAGGTCGGCAGAGCAGTAGCTCGTCCGTACGGCGGCAGATCTCTGTCGAAGACGATTACAGGCGGGCCTGCCTTCGAAGCTTTGCCGAGCTTTAGGCGACTTGGATCGTGATGTTTGATGTGGTTCAGCAGAGCCGTCGTAAAGACGGTTTTTCCAGCCTGAAAGCCGCCGAGAACAGCGACCCGATAGCTTTTCCGAAACAACTTAGCGTTCGACATGAGAGCCTCCCTTTAGCGAGGGGCAGTGTACAGCCTTAGACAGGTGTCCGCAAACGTTCTTCCGCTTGTACGCAGACTCAAGTCGACCTTCCCCAAATCGTTCCCGTAGCCTTTCCCGCTCTCCTCGTCGGCTCCTCTGGCTGGCGGGGTTGTCCCCTGTCCGTTTCCCCCTTTCCTAGGAGATCCCCTGTCATGAGTGACCTCGAACTGTTCACCGCCGTGGCCCAGAAGACCGGTGAGGATGCCCAAGAGATTCGGCGCCGGGGTTTCGTGCTGACCGGCCCCGAGGATTCTGGTCCGAATCCGGAGCCGGAGTGCCTGCTCGACGTGATGCTGGTCGACCTCCCGGAAAGTGGGACGGTCGACTGGGACGCCTTGGGCTTTGGCTGCCGGGAGCCGTTCTTCACGGGCACGCTCAAGGACCGGAAGAAGAGTCGGGCCAAAGCCGGCGCGAAGAAGCAGGTAGCCCGAGCGGCATGACCTGCTGCTGACTGGATCGAAGATTCCCTGCGACCCCAACAAGTGACGGGCGTGGAGTGTGGTGGAGGTGCCCAAGCCTCCCTGCATCCACGCCCGTTGCTTTTTTTTAGCTTTGACCGCATTGAAAGCCAGCCCAACCAACCAACGCCCGTTATCCCCCGCCCAAGCAAAAACAACCCTATTCACCCCAAGAAAGCTCAGAATCATGCTCAAGCTCAACGTCGGCACCAACAGAAAGATCGGCCAGCCAGATTTCGGTTCGGCAGGTGCCTCATGCAATCTCGAACTCGAACTCGACACCAGTTTGTTTCAGGATTTCGACCGGCTCCAAGAGGTGGTCAAACGGGCCTACGGCGTATGCAACCAAGCCGTGCAGGCCGAGCTGACCCGGATCGCTTGTGACACGGGCAAAAACGCCAAGCCACAGGAGGTCGCCGAGGTACGCGTCAGCCCGGCTATCAGCGGCTCCAGGATTACGACCACCAGCGACAGCCTTCCAAGCCCTCGTCCCGCCACGGCTTCGCAGGTTCGTGCTCTCAGATCG
>CAISJI010000015.1 GCA_903885565.1 uncultured Planctomycetaceae bacterium | reverse complement strand
GCGTGCCATGAATCCCTCCGACTGGTTCATCCGTCGACCAGTAGGCACTTCACTGTTGGCCCTGGCGATCACGCTCACAGGCGCCATCTGCTACCACCTCCTGCCGGTGTCGCCGCTGCCGCAGGTGGAGTATCCAACGGTGAGCGTCAGTGCCGCGCTGCCGGGGGCCAGCCCCGAGACGATGGCCTCTGCAATCGCCACCCCGCTGGAGCGGCAGTTCGGCCTGATTGCTGGCATCACCGAAATGACCTCCTCCAGCACGCTCGGGCAGACCTCGATCTCCCTGCAGTTTGACCTCGGCCGCGACATCGACGCAGCCACCCGCGACGTGCAGGCGGCCGTGAACGCAGCCCGCAGCCGCCTGCCCGCCAACCTGCCCACCAATCCATCAGCGCGAAAGGTGAATGCAGCCGACTCCCCCATCATGATTCTGGCACTGACCTCCCCGCTCCACGACAGACCCCAACTGCAGGATGCGGCCTCCACGATTGTCCAGCAGAAAATTTCGCAGGTGCCGGGAATCGGACAGGTCTTCGTCAGCGGCGGCTCCTCCCCTGCGGTGCGTGTCAGCCTCAATCCGATGATCCTTGAGCGGTTTGGCCTTGGTCTCGACGACGTGCGGCGGGCGCTGCAGGCGGCCAATGCCAATCGCCCCAAGGGGAGCATTGACGACGGCGTCGATTCCCGTTCGATCGCCACCACCGACCAATTATTCACGGCGGCCGAATATCGGCAGCTGGTGGTGGCGTTCCGTAATTCCGCGCCGGTGCGGCTGGGAGATGTCGCCACGGTCACCGACAGCGTCGAAGATGTGCGGGTGGCGGGGGTCTACAACGGCAAGCCGACGATTCTCGTAATCGTCTATCGCCAGCCAAATGCCAATATCATCCAGGCCGTCGACGACGTTCGAAAGCTCCTCCCGCAATTGCAGCAGCAGATCCCCGCCGCCATGCATCTGGAACTGGCGATGGATCGCACCGCCACGATCCGGGCCAGCATCGAGGACGTGCAGCAGACGCTCCTGCTATCTGTGGCGCTGGTGGTGCTGGTGGTGTTTCTCTTTCTGCGCGACTGGCGGGCCACGCTCATTCCCAGTGTTGTGGTGCCGGTATCGCTGGTGAGCACGTTCGCCGTGATGCATGCCCTTGGCTACAGCCTCGATAACCTCTCGCTGATGGCGCTGACGATCGCCACCGGGTTTGTTGTCGATGACGCGATCGTGGTGCTGGAGAACGTGGCCCGCCATCGCGAGGCAGGGATGGCGCCGATGGAAGCGGCCCGCCTCGGAAGCCGGGAAATCGCCTTCACCGTCTTTTCGATCAGCGTGTCGCTGGTGGCGGTTTTCATCCCGATCCTCCTCATGGGCGGGATTGTGGGGAGGCTGTTCCGCGAATTCGCCGTGACGCTTTCGGTCGCCATTGGCGTGTCGATGGTGGTATCGCTCACGCTTACGCCGATGATGTGCGCCAGGCTGCTGCGGCCCGCCCATAAGGGGCCACGCGGCCCGCTCGATTTCTGCGTGGAGCGGGTGCTTTCCGGTGTGGGAGCCGGGTATGAGCGGATGCTGCTGGCAGTGCTGCGCCACCCAAGGCTCACGATGGCGGTGAATCTCTCTACGATGGCTCTGACAGGGTATCTCTATGTGACGATCCCCAAAGGATTCTTTCCGCAGCAGGACACCGGCCGCCTCACTGGCACGCTCGATGCCGATCAGGACACTTCCTTCCAGGCGATGAGCCGGCTCCTGACGCAATTCTCGCTCGCCATCGGCACCGATCCGGCCGTGGCGGGCGTTACCGGTTCGACCGGTGGCGCCGCCGGCGGCAGCCCCAACACGGCCCGCATGTTTATCAGCCTCACCCCCCGGGCGGAGCGGGGCATGAGCGCCGATGCTGTCATTGGGCGCTTGCGGGGAATGCTCGCCCCCCTCGCCGGCGCCACGATGATCATGCAGCCGGTGCAGGACCTGCGCATCGGTGCTCGACCGAGCAGCTCGCAGTATCAATACACGCTCCGCAGCGACACGCTCGAGGAGCTCAACTCCTGGGGCCCAAAGCTGCTGCGGGCGATGCGGGGCCTCCCGGAACTGACCGACGTTCGCAGCGACCAGCAGAATCGGGGGCTGCAGGCGGGGATCACGATCGACCGCGACGCCGCCGCCCGGCTGGGAGTCACGCCACAGCAGATCGACGATGCCCTCTACGATGCCTTTGGGCAGCGACCGGTGTCGATCATGTACAAGTCGCGCAACCAATACCGGGTGGTGATGGGCTTGGATCAGGAATTCCTGCAGGGGCCCGATGCCCTGAAATTTCTCCATGTGCCGGGGCGGAACGGAACGCAGATCCCCCTGGAATCACTCTGCACGCACACCGCAAGCAATGCGCCGCTGATGGTCAACCACACCGCCCAATTTCCCTCCGCCACGGTGTCGTTCAACCTGGCCAGCGGCGTGGCGCTGGGCCAGGCGGTGGAGGCGGTGGAACGCACCGCGACTGAGATGGGGATGCCGGCCACTGTCCGCGGGAGCTTCTCGGGCACCGCGCAGCTGTTTCGGGCATCGCTGGTCGATCAACCGCTGTTGATCCTCGCGGCGATTGTCACTGTCTACATCGTGCTGGGAATGCTGTACGAGAGCCTGATCCATCCGCTCACAATCATCTCCACGCTCCCCAGCGCCGGCCTGGGCGCGCTCTTGGCCCTGCAATACATGGGAAACGAGCTTAACGTGATGGCTCTGATCGGCATCATTCTGCTGATCGGGATCGTGAAGAAGAACGCGATCATGATGATCGATTTCGCCATCGAGGCCGAGCGGACGCGGGGGCTTTCGCCGCGGGATGCGATCGTGGAGGCCTGCGTGCTGCGGTTCCGGCCGATCACGATGACAACGCTGGCAGCACTCTTCGGCGGGCTGCCGTTGGCGCTGGGAACCGGACCGGGGGCGGAACTGCGCTGGCCGATGGGGATCGCGATCGTGGGTGGGCTGATCGTGAGCCAGATGCTGACCCTGTTCACAACGCCGGTGGTCTATCTCGCCCTCGACAGCCTGCGGCCCCGGCGGGCCCATCGCATGCTCTCCCCAAGCCGCCATCCTTCCCACCGGGATCTGACGGGGAAAGAGGGGGGCGAAATAGCCGGTGCCTCCTTGCAGACCCCCTGAAGAACCGCTTTTTTTGTGTTTGCCGGGGGGGAACACCGGCGGCGCGGCGGTCGAACGGCAGCCCCTACGATGTTGGGATACTGTATGCAAAGACTGAGAATTGAGTCCGACCGATCAATCGCTGCCCCTGGGCCGTCTGCCAGACACATTCCAAGGACCGTTGGATGAGCACCGAACCGTTCGATACGAACCTGCATTCCTCCACGGCAGAGTCCCCGGAGGAGTTCTACAAGGGGGAGTATCTCAACCGGCTTTCCCTGAAAAACAGAGTTGGCCGGATCATCTGGGGCATTGTCTACCTGGTGCTCTTTCGGCTCACGCCCGTCCCCTGTTTTGGCTGGCGACGGATGCTGCTGCGGTGCTTTGGGGCCACGCTCGCTGCCTCGGCCCGGGTCTATCCCTCGGTGAGAATCTGGGCGCCGTGGAATCTCACCATGGAGAGCCGGGCCTGCCTCGCTCAGGAGGTCTACTGCTACAACGTCGACCGGGTCTTTCTTGGCGCCGACAGCACGGTCAGTTTTCGCAGCTTTCTCTGCACAGCCAGCCACGATATCAATCATCCGCAGCGGCCGCTGGTGACCGCGCCGATCCGCATCGAGCGGGGCGCGTATCTGTTTGCCGATGCCTTCATCGGGATGAAAGTAACGGTGGGGGAGGGGGCCGTCGTGGCCGCCCGGGCCGTGGTGGTGCGGTCGGTGGCCCCCTTTGATGTGGTCGGAGGGAATCCTGCCCGGGTGATCTCCCATCGCAAGGCGCCTGAGTGAATCGGCAGGCACGGCGGCGGCAATTGCCAGCATCCAACGCTCGATCTCTACACCCAGCCTGCTACGGGCTGTTGGCAAGCACCTGCCCGATGATGCCGGCATCGGGGGCCTGCACAACACAATAACTGTTGCGGCCGTCGGCCACGCTCACACTGCAGGGGAGGCAGCGCCCCACAGGCCCCCCGCGGCGGTCGACCGCCTGCAGGGCGAGCGTGTGATCGCCGGCAGGGAGCTCCAATCGCACTACCTGAATCGTGTCGGGGAGCAGGCCCCAGCAGCGGGTGTCGGCATTTTCGGCCGCCTCCCAGGCGACGCCGGCCAGATCGAAGGCCAGAGCAGCCGGAGAGAAGTGCTGCACCCCCAGCCCCTCCTTCGCCCCATAGATCGTGCTCTTCTTCACCGTGCGTCGCACCACGGCGCGGGCCACCGCGAGGTCGTGCACGGCTGCCGCCTGCGCCACGGCCAGATTGGAGACATTGGTAAGCGTTTCGGTCTGGCCCAGCAACCGCCCCCCCATCCCCACCCGCACGCCCCCCACCACGCCGGGCGCCGCCAGCACCCGCGGCACCTTGATGGGGGCAATCGTGGGGGGAAGTGTCTGGTTGAGCTGGCTGGAAAGAATCTGGTCGGCCACCAGCAGGGCGGCGCTGGAGGGGATCTCCTCGGCCACCACCTTGCAGGGCCCATGCCCCACCAGCGCAAAGATGTGGACCACTCCATGCCCCCGCCGGGAATGGCTGCTGCCGGTAGCGCGGGCGAGATGCTCCTGGCCAGAGAGAAAATCGGGCTGCCAGCTGACGACGGTGGCGAAGTTGCGGGCGGCGTCGTCGTAGTCACGATGAGTCTGCTCCCGGAGGATGGCCCGCAGATAGGGGCCAAGCGCGACCTGCTGGTAGGCAGCCTTGGGATTGGTGCCGTCGGGAAGCTGAGCTGCCGCCACGATCTCGCGCTGCTTGTCAGCCACCTGCAGGGAATAGGCCTCGGCGTCGTCGCCATCCTGCAGCAGGTTGGCGATGGCCAACAGCGCCCGCAGGAGCACCTTTTCATAATCCTCGCCGGCATAGGCCTGCTGCTGGTCGTCGGTGAACAGAGCCCAGGCATCCTCGGCCGTGTTCTCCTGCTCGAGGTGATCAAACCGATCGCGCACGCTCCGCAGCAACTGCTCCGCCTCCTGCGGCCGGCCGT
>CAISJI010000014.1 GCA_903885565.1 uncultured Planctomycetaceae bacterium | reverse complement strand
CGCATGGCATCGACATACTTCTCGGCGTTGATCATGGCGCCGACTCTGGCGATGAATGCATCGGAGTAAAAGAGGTCCTGAATGATGTCAAGATCTGCCAGCCGCATATCGATTGGCCGTCCCTCGTCCTCGCTCGGGTCGTGTGTGTGCATGGCGAAGCTCCTCATGGCGGTGCTGGTGTGGCGGTCCGAATCAGGAACGATTCTGCCACACGAGAGGGCCAAACGAGGTCCCAAAGGGAAACCGGAAAAGTTTCGGCCAAGAGCTGTAAAACTGGCTATCTTGGGTGGGCCGCTGAACAGACCGCACCCCGCGATCCGTATTCGCCATGCAAGCTGCCAAAGGACTGATCAACTGGATCAAAACGGGCATCACGGAGGTCACGTCCGCCATCGATGCGGAGCGTGAAGCCCGGATAGATGCTCATGCTGCGCGGGTAGATGCGGAATTCTCGCGACTCAAGAAGGATTTCGCGTTTGATGCTGCTGTCGAAAAGCTCAGTGTAAGCAGCGGAGACCGTCTGGCGGCCGATGTGCCGAGTGTGGCGCAGGCGACTATCTAGAGTTCGACCACATCGTTCCTGTCGCCAAAGGCGGAAGCAATTCTGACACCAACGTCCAACTGCTGTGCAGAAAGTGCAACCTGAAGAAGAGCGACAATATCTGAGCTATCGTCTGGCATTCGCGATGCCACCCACCGCTCCGCGGACAGGCACGCACGAAGCGACCGGACGCTGCGCGAGTCGCGGCGATTCATTTGTGCCACGGCTCTTCAGCCGCGGAAGAAATATCTCCATAACCCCAAGCTGGACAAGGGGCTTGAGGGTTTTGCTGCGAAAACGCCGAAGGAACCGCTCGCTGGGCATCGCCAATCGCTGGCAGGCTGTTTGGACGGGGGCAATTTCGTTCCGCTTGGCTGCCCACCCAATCCCGGCAACAATAGCACCTCCGGCATCAAGTGTATTTCGCGCCATTGCCGATTTCGTGGAGTGAACCTACCTGTTTACCCTAGCAGGCTGTGGATAAAGTGATTCGCCGCCGGATGCGGAGATTGTCGACCCAAGAAACCCTCAGCGTTTCCTACGGTTGACTTCGTGGAAAAAGGCCATGGATGGCTTTTTCCACAGACAGTTAGAGCCTTGTCCTTGTTGCTGGCTGATGCCAGCCTTTCCTGGAAGCTTCTGCCATGGCGACGATTTCCACCCGCGGCACAGCTGGACCCACGGGGCCTATTGCACTGCCGCTTTCATGGTCGCTCGGAGATCTTCAGCGACATTTGGGCGACATTCCGGCCGATCGTGTGAGGCTTTTTCCCCATCCGGGCACCGGGACGGCAGACGACGCCGACGCAGCGCAGCACACGGGATCAAATTTTTGCGAACTTGTTGACGGCGTCTTGGTGGAAAAACCGATGGGAACTCTCGAATCGCTTTTGGCGCTGGAAGTGGCTTTTGCGCTGCGAAAATATCTTGAAGGACAACGGCTGGGCGTGGTGCTGGGGGCCGATGGCCTCCTCCAACTTGGGCCGCAATTGGTGCGTGGGCCCGACGTGTCGTTTATCCGTTGGGAGCGGTTTCCCGATGGCAGGCTGCCGACCGATCGAATCTGGGCGGTGGTACCAGACCTGGCTGTCGAGGTGCTCTCACCGGGGAATACGACTGGTGAGATGATGCGGAAAGTGGCCGATTATCTTAACGCTGGCACGCGGGTTGTATGGATCATTGATCCAATCCCACGAACGGCCGTGGTGCATGCAACGAATGATTCTGGCGTTGCCACACAGACTTTTGTGGGGCCGGAAGGGGTGCTCGATGGCGGTGACGTGATGCCGGGGTTTCGGATGGAGTTGAGTGGCATCTTCCGCGGCGCCAAGGCATGACCCCGTGGCGATTCGGCCGTGCGATTGAACGCTAGAACGGCTCTTTTGGACGGACCGTACTGAAGTGGCTTGCCCGCCCGCAGCTCGTTGCCAGCCACCCCTTCCCCGCCTCATTCCCCTTTCAGCCGCGTGCGGATCTCTGCCAAGCGCGCCGCCAGTTCCTTTTCATGCCCCCGCTCCGTCGGCTCGTAATACCGCTTCTCAACCCCCAGATATTCCTGCGCCGCAATTCCGTCGGGGGCATTCTGCGAATAGCGGTAGCCCTCCCCGCGGCCGAGCGTTTTCGCGGCGCCTGAGTGGCCGTCCTGCAAATGCCTCGGCACCGGAATCACGGCATGCTCCTGCACGTCGCGACGGGCCGCGGCGATCGCCGTCGTGCAGGCATTGCTCTTGGGCGCAAGCGCAAGATAGATCACCGCCTGCGACAGGCTCAGCTGACACTCCGGCAACCCCACAAACTCCGTCGCCTGCATCGCCGCCACCGCCACCAGGAGCGCCTGCGGATCAGCATTGCCCACATCCTCGCTCGCCAGAATCACCAGCCGCCGCGTCAGAAACCGCACATCCTCCCCCCCCTCGAGCATCCGCGCCAGCCAGTAGAGCCCCGCATCGGCATCGCTCCCCCGGATGCTCTTGATCAGGGCGCTGGCGCAGTCGTAATGCGTGTCGCCCGAGTCGTAAATGATTCCCTTGCGCTGCACGCTCTCCCGGGCAAGCTCCAGCGTGAACACCAGCGGCCGCTGGCGCGCGGAAAGCACGCCAATCTCGAGCGCCCCCAGCGCCCGCCGCGCATCGCCATCGGACGTTTCCACGAGATAGGCCAGGGCCTCGGGACGCAGCTCAATCTGCTCCTGCCCCAGCCCATGCTCCCGATCGGCCAGCGCCCGGGTGAGGATCGACCCAATCGCCTCCGGCCCCAGGCTCTCCAGCGCAAAGACACGGCTGCGACTGACCAGAGCACTGGTCAAAGCGAAGTAGGGGTTTTGTGTCGTGGCGCCGATCAGCGCGATCACGCCCGCCTCAACGTCTGGCAGCAACACATCCTGCTGCGCCTTATTGAAGCGATGGATCTCATCGACAAACAGGCAGGTGCGCTGGCCGTCATCCTCCAGCCGCCGCCGCGCCGCCTCAAGAACATCGCGCAGCTCCTTTACGCCCGAGGCGGTGGCCGAAAGCTCCACGAAGCGCCGCTTCGTCTCGCGGGCAATGATCTCGGCCAGCGTCGTCTTGCCCACCCCAGGGGGGCCGTGCAGGATCACCGAGCCGAGCCGATCAGCCTCGATCAGCCGCCGCAGCAACGTGCCCTTCCCCACCACCTGCTGCTGCCCGGCGTAGTCGTCGAGCCGCCGGGGACGCATCCGTGCCGCCAGCGGCGCGGCGCGGCTGACATTGGCAGCCCGGGCGGCAGAAAACAGGTCGGCCATGCAAACGCTTCCTTGGACTTTGGTCTCTGCGGTGGGGAACTGGAGGGAATTGTCAGGGAATTTTCAGCCGGGGGCCACCCCCGGCAAACCCCCGCCGCCAGCCGGCATGCGACCGCGCCGTTTCCCGCGGCCAGCAGCGCTGGTAACGTGAGATTTGGCCGCGGGCAGATCGTTCACCTTCTTGAGATGCGAGAACATCCGATGAAAACCTTGATCGTGGCAGCCCTGCTGCTCGGGCTGGCAGCTGGAGTGAGTCGCGCCGACGAGAACGACCGGATCGTCAGCCTCGAGGAGCGGATCGTGTCGCTCGAGCACTGCATCGAAAACATCAACGCCAAGCTGCGGCGCATGGAGGCTGCCGCCTCCGGCCAGCCGGAGAAGGATGCCACGCCGCTGGCCGAGGGAGACGCCTCCGATATCAAGAACTGGCGTCGGCTGCGCCACGGCATGGAGAAGGATGAGGTGCTCGCCCTCCTCGGCCAGCCCGAGGAGGTGGTGCACGAAACCACCTGGGCCTATCCACACAAGGGTTTTGTCCACTTCGACAAACTTGATCTGGTGCGCACCTTCACCGAACCTCCGCAGCTGAAGCCTAAGGAAGGCGCGCAGGGGGCGAAGCAACCGGCAGCAGCCACTGGCCCAGGCCGACCGGCGACAGGCCCCAAGGCAAAGCTCCAGGAAAAGCTGAAGGAGAGGATGCAGGAGCGGATGAAGATGGAAGGGCAGCCAGGCACGCCCGCCACGCCCGCGCCCTGAAAAAACTCACGCTGGCTTGGCACCGGCCCAAACGAATTCGATCGTCGTATCGATTTCAGACGCGAGGCTCTTGTGCACCGGGCAGGTGTGGGCGGCGTTCTCCAGCAGCGCCCGGTGGGGATGATCGGCGGGCAGCGGGACCGTCAGCCGGGTGCGGAGGCCCGCGATCCGCCGCGGCATGTCCTTGCTCATCTCCTTGATCGTCTCCGCCTGCATGCCGACCAGATTGATGCCGTGGCGCTCCGCGGCGATCCCCATGATCGTCATCATGCAGGCCCCCAGCGCCGTGGCCACCAGATCGGTCGGCGAGAAGCTTTCCCCCCGGCCATGGTTGTCGACGGGGGCATCGGTGACCAGCGTGGTGCCCGAGGGGCCATGTTCGGCGCGGCAGCGCAACTGGCCTTCATAGGTGGTGGTGAGTTTGACCATCGATCGGCATCTCCTTGTTGGCACACAAAACCTTACTTTATGATACCGACCGCCGGGGAACCATGGAGCGAGACCGCCCCCGCCCGGCGACACTTTTCACCCCGCCACCTCCGCGCGGCCACGCTGCAAACGTGCCGTTACACACGATGCTCCCTATTGCCACCGTTGTTGCCCTGCTGCTGGCGGTCTACCTCGTGGTGGGGATGCTCGCGCCGGAGTGGTTTGCATGATCATGCTCCAGGCCTGGATTGAGATCGCCTGCATCCTCGCAATCACGGTTGTTGCGGCGTGTGCCATCGCTCCCTGGCTCGCAGCGATTTTTCGTGTCGGCGCCAAGGACACAGGCGACGCCCCCACCGGACTGCTCCAACGATGCCTCGCGGCGATCGAGCGGCCTCTGCTGCAGGCCGCCGGCAGCTGGCCGGTGCGGGAGATGACCGCCGGGGAATATGGCGCCGCAATCCTGGTGTTCCACGCGGCTGGGTTTGGCCTGCTGTTGGGCATCCTGCGGCTGCAGGCCGTTTTGCCCTGGAACCCCGCCGGGGTGCCTGCTGTTCCCTGGCTGATTGCTCTCAACACGGCCGCCAGTTTCACCACCAACACCAACTGGCAATCGTATGCAGGAGAGACCACGCTCTCTCCGCTCTCCCAGACACTCGGGCTCACCGTGCAAAACTTCGTGTCGGCTGCCAGTGGGCTCTGCGTGCTCGCGGTGCTGACACGCGGCCTTGTCAGACGCACCAGCGGCACCATCGGCAACTTCTGGCAGGACCTCGTCCGCTCCACGCTCGGGCTGCTTCTGCCGCTGGCGATCCTCCTCGCCGCGGCTCTCGCCAGCCAGGGTGTGGTGCAGACGTTTGCCACCTCCCGGGAGGTGGCGCTGATCGACACGACAGGTTCCCCCGCCGGATCGGCCGAAACCACCCGGAGAATTCTGACTGGGCCGGTCGCCTCGCAGGTGGCCATCAAGCAACTCGGCACGAATGGTGGGGGCTATTTCAACGCCAACAGTGCCCATCCCTTCGAAAATCCGACCCCTCTGACCAACCTGCTCGAGATCGCGGCAATGCTGCTGATTCCGCTCGCCAGTTGCCTGGCCTTTGGCCGGTGGGTGGGGGATCGGCGGCAGGGGCGGGCTCTGCTGGCCGCGATGGCGCTCCTCTTCCTCCCCTTTCTGCTGATCATCGTCCATGTCGAGACGCGGCCCAACCCGCTCCTGCAGGCAGACGAACTGCTTCAGAGTGTTGATCAGGGGGCATCGACCGATCACGAAGGCGGATCGCTGGAGGGAAAAGAGGTGCGGTTTGGGGCGGCTGCATCGGCGCTTTTCGCCGTGGGCACCACAGCCACCAGCTGCGGCGCGGTCAATGCCATGCACGACAGCTTCTCGCCGCTCGGCGGACTGGTTGCGATGTGGATGATCCAGCTCGGGGAGGTTGTCTTTGGAGGCGTCGGCACCGGACTGGCGGGGCTCATCGCCTACACGCTCGTGGCGGTGTTCGTGGCCGGCCTGATGGTGGGCCGCAGCCCGGAATATCTCGGCAAGAAGATCGAGGCCCGCGAGATGAAGATGGGGATGATCGTGCTGCTTGTTCCACCGATCACCACGCTGATCGGCACCGCAGCCGCCTGCGTGCTGAGGGGGGAAGCGGCAGCCGCACCCAATCCCGGTCCGCACGGATTCTCGGAACTGCTCTACGCATTCTCAAGCGCCGCCAACAACAACGGCTCGGCCTTTGGCGGGCTCACCGCCACCAGCCCCTTCTGGACGCTGAGCCTGGCCGCTGCGATGCTCGTCAGCCGGATGCTCACGATGCTGCCGCTGGTGGCGATCGGAGGTTCACTGGCTGCGAAACGAACGGTGGCGGAAAGCCCCGGCACGCTCCCCACCCACACGCCGCTGTTCGTGCTGCTTGTGGCTGGCACGGTGATCCTCGTGGGGGCCCTCTCGTTTGTGCCTGCCCTCGCTTTGGGCCCGCTTGCCGAGGCGCTGCAACCACTGCCGGCGTTGATCCAGAAGGGCACACCATGAGCCAGCCCACGCCCGGAGGCATCCTCAGCGATTCATCTGCCATTGTGCGCGCGGCGGGGGATGCTTTCGTCAAGCTCGATCCCCGCCGCATGATCCTCTCGCCAGTGATGTTCACCATCGAGGTGGGGGCCTTGCTGATCTCTGGGCTGGCCCTGGCGCGGGTCGCCGGCCAGCCCGGCACGGAACACCCTGCCTTCATTGCCGCTGTGGCAGCCGGGCTCTGGGCGACGGTCCTGTTTGCCAACTTCGCCGAGGCGATGGCCGAGGGGCGCGGCCGGGCGCAGGCCGATGCCCTGCGGCGAACGCGCAGCGACACCCTCGCCAAGCGGCTGGCAGCCCCGCGCCGCGAGGCGAAGGTCGAACCGACCCCTTCGACGCAACTGCGGGCGGGCGATCATGTGCTGATCGAGGCGGGCGACATCGTGCCCGGAGACGGCGAGGTCATCGACGGTGTTGCCAGCGTTGACGAGAGCGCCATCACCGGCGAAAGCGCCCCGGTGATCCGCGAAAGCGGTGGCGATCGCAACACTGTGACCGGCGGCACTCGTCTGCTCTCCGACTGGCTCGTGGTGCGGATCACGGCGAATCCGGGCGAGAGTTTTCTCGACAAGATGATTTCGATGGTGGAAGGGGCGAAGCGGCAGAAAACTCCCAATGAAATCGCCCTCGACATTCTGCTGGCCGGATTGACGCTCGTGTTTCTGGTGGTGACGGCCACACTCCTCCCCTTCTCCATGCAGGCCGTTGCGGCGACCGGCCGTGGCGAGCCGCTCGGCCTGGCCGTGCTCGCGGCGCTGTTCGTCTGTCTGGCTCCTACGACCATCGGCGGTCTCCTGCCGGCGATCGGCATTGCGGGCATCGACCGGATGGTGCGGGCAAATGTCTTGGCCACCAGCGGCCGCGCCGTCGAGGCTGCCGGAGATGTCGATGTGCTTCTGCTCGACAAGACCGGCACCATCACCCTGGGCAACCGCCAGGCAGCCACCTTTCTGCCAGCAGCGGGCGTGAGCGAGGAGGATCTGGCCGATGCAGCCCAGCTCTCCAGCTTGGCCGACGAAACGCCGGAGGGCCGGTCGATCGTTGTGCTGGCAAAGAACCGATATGGAATCCGGGGCCGGGAGATCGAATCTCTAGATGCAACGTTTGTTCCCTTCACAGCCCAAACCCGGATGAGTGGCGTCGATTTTGACGGTCGGCAGATCCGTAAGGGGGCCCGCGACACCATCATCAAGCATGTGGAGTCGATCGGTGGCCAGGTTCCGGCCGAAGTGCACCGCATCTGCGACACGGTTGCCAGAGCGGGCGCGACGCCGCTGGTCGTCACTGACGGGGCGACGGTGCTGGGAGTTGTCGAACTCAAAGACGTGGTCAAAGGGGGCATCGCGGAGCGGTTCAAGGAACTCCGCGCCATGGGGATCCGCACCGTGATGATCACCGGCGACAATCCGCTCACCGCCGCAGCGATCGCGGCGGAGGCGGGCGTGGACGATTTCCTGGCAGAGGCCACCCCGGAGGCGAAGCTGGCGATGATCCGCCGCTACCAGCAGGAGGGGCATCTGGTGGCGATGACCGGCGACGGCACCAACGATGCGCCGGCGCTTGCCCAGGCCGATGTGGCGGTGGCGATGAACTCCGGCACTCAGGCGGCCAAGGAGGCGGGAAACATGGTTGATCTCGACAGCAATCCCACGAAGCTGTTGGAGATCGTCGCCGTCGGCAAGCAGCTGCTGATGACCCGCGGCAGCCTCACAACCTTTAGCCTGGCCAATGACGTTTCCAAATACTTCGCGATTGTGCCGGCGGCCTTCGGCAGCATCTATCCCCAGCTCAAGGCCCTCGACATCATGCGGCTGCATTCCCCGACAACGGCCGTGCTGGCGGCCGTCGCTTTCAACGCCCTGGTGATCGTGGGGCTGGTGCCGATGGCCCTCAAGGGAGTGCAGTATCGCCCGTTGCCGGCAGCCGTGCTCCTCCAGCGGAATCTCCTCGTCTGGGGTTTGGGCGGTCTGCTGCTCCCCTTCCCCTGCATCAAACTGCTCGACATGCTTCTTGCTGCCTGCGGAGTCACCTGATGCCTGATCCTGAAACACCCCCTTCTGCTGCGGGTTGGCTGGCGATGCTCATCGCGCAGGTGCGTCCGGCCTGCACACTGCTCGCGACCCTGGCAATCATCACCGGTATCTTCTATCCACTCGCCATGACGATGGCGATTCAGCAACTCTTTCCCTATCAGGCCAGCGGCAGTCTGGTTCAGGATGCCCAGGGAACAGTGCGGGGATCTGCACTGATCGGCCAGCCGTTTCGTGCTCCGCAGTGGTTCCACGGCAGGCCGAGCGCCACCGGAGAGACTCCCTGCGATCCCACCGCGTCGGGTGGATCGAACCTCGGCCCCACGAATCCCGCGCTGGCTGGGCTGGTGCGCGAGCGGGTGGCCGCTCTCCGCGCGGAGAACGGGTCCTTCCTTGGCCCCCTGCCCATCGATCTGGTCACCGCCAGCGGCAGTGGCCTCGATCCGCATATCTCGCCCGCCGCCGCGCGGCTGCAGGTAACAAGAGTGGCCGCGGCCCGTGGGCTGCCGCAGGAGATTGTGGAAAAGATGGTGACCGACCATCTCGAGCCGGCGATGCTGGGTATTTTTGGCCGGCCCCGGGTCAATGTCTTCCTGCTCAATCTGGCTCTCGGATCACTCCCAGGCGCCGCCGCTGCCGATCGATCTCCATAAATCCCAGCCGACTGCCGCCACATGCCGCCAGAATCAGCCAGGCCCGACCCCGACGCGCTGCTCGCCGCCATCCATGCCGATGAGGCGGAGGCCGCCCGCGGTCACCTGAAGGTGTTCTTCGGCTTTTCCCCCGGAGTGGGCAAAACCTACGCGATGCTGGAGTCGGCCCGCCGGCTCGCCGCGGCAGGCACCGATGTTGTTATCGGCATTGTGGAAACGCATGGACGAGGAGATACCGCAGCTCTGGTGGCCGGGCTCGAAGTGCTGCCGCGGCTGTCGATTCCCTACCGGGGCCACACCCTGCATGAATTCGATCTCGCCGGAGCGATCGCCCGCAAACCGAAGGTGCTGCTTCTTGACGAGATGGCGCACACCAATGCCCCCGGCCTGCTGCACCCCAAACGCTGGCAGGATGTCTTCGATCTGGTGGCTGCCGGGATCGATGTCCACACCACGCTGAATGTGCAGCATGTGGAGAGCCTCGTCGATCTGGTCGAGCAGGCGACCGGCATTCGGGTGCAGGAAACGGTTCCTGACGACGTGCTCGACCGCGCCGACGAGATCGAGCTGGTTGACCTGCCACCAGACGAACTCCTCGACCGCCTCAAGACTGGAAAAATCTACCTCCCGGATGTCGCCGCGCGGGCCTTGGAGCGGTTCTTCAAACGCTCCAATTTGCTCGAACTCCGTGAACTGGCGCTCCGCCGGATGACCCAGCGGGTCGACCTCGATGTGGCATCGGCCCGCCGCGCCGATGGAGACCCGCGCGGCCCAGTCACCTCAGAGCGGATCCTCGTGGCAGTGGGGCCGGGGCCTTACTCCGAACGCTTGCTTCGCAAGGCCCACCGCATTGCCAGCGGGCTGCGCGCACAGTGGGTTGCGGCGGCGGTTGAGAACGCCAATGACGCGCCACTGTCGCCAGAAGTCGCTGCACGGCTGGAGTGCAACCTGCAGTTGGCGGAATCGCTCGGCGGAGGCGTGGTGCGGCTCACCGGCCCAAGCATCGCCGACAGCTTGCTGCAGGAGGCTGTGCGGTCGGGCGTCACCCGCATCCTCATCGGCAACCCCCGAGCGCAGGCAGGCTGGACTTTTTTTGCGGAAAACATCGTCGACCGGCTGGTGCGGCAGAGCAGGAACATCGACGTGCTCGTGGTCTGCGGGGATGACGATCACCCTCCACGAGTAAGCCCAGCCCCCCCCACTCAGCCGCGGTCATCACTCGCCGGTATCGCCTACGTCGTGGGGGCGCTGGCCGTCACGGGCGCCGTGGGACGGGCCCTCTGGCCGTTCATCAACGACAACATCGTGTCCATTTTCTCGCTGCTGATCGTGGTGACTTCCTCGCTCTGGTTCGGCAGACGGATCGGCATTCTGGCCGTGGTGCTGGCGGCCCTTCTGATCGACTTTTTCTTTGTTCCACCCTTTTTCACATTTGTCATTGCCAGCACGACGGATATCGTATCTTTGGTGTTGCTCCTTTCGGTCGGGCTTCTGGTGGCTGAATTGATGGTACGGCTCAAGGCCCAAACGACATTGGCAGTCGCCCGGGAACACCGCACATCCCGGCTTCTCGAACATTCGCAGGGGCTGGCCACGGCTCTCAATCCAGAGGCTGCGGCAGCCACACTGGCCGATTCGGTGGCCGCCGTCACCGGGGCCTGGATCGTCACGGTGCTGCTGGCCGATGGAAACACCGGACTCCGGCCGGCCGCCAACGCAGGGGCAGATCTCTCCCTGCAGGCGGAGCAGGGTGCCGTCACCTGGTCCCATGAAGCAGGCCGGCCCGCCGGTCCGGGCACCGACGCACTCCCCGGAGCCACCGTCACGGCGATCCCCATCCGGTATCAGGGAGAGCCTCTGGGGGTTCTGGCCTGTGGCTTTGATCCGCCGCGGCCGCTCTCGCGGGACGAAAATGATATCGTCACATCCCTGATTTCCCAGACAGCGGCCACGCTGGCCAGCCTTCGGAAGCGTTAGTTTTCATGGGATTCCGTTCACTCCAACAATGTGTCGCGGCCCTGGAGGCCGAGGGGCATCTGGTGCGGATCGATCACCCCGTTGATCCCCATCTGGAGATCGCCGAGATCCAGCGGCGGCTGTTTCGCTCGAGTGGCCCGGCGGT
>CAISJI010000013.1 GCA_903885565.1 uncultured Planctomycetaceae bacterium | reverse complement strand
GGGAAAGAACCGGTCGAGGATGACGATGCAACTTCCCCGCAGTAGGGGCATGAGCAGGCCGTTGGAGAACCCGTTGGCGTGATGGAAGGGGGTGACGGGAAGGATGCGGTGGTCGGAGTTCCAGCCAAGTGCCCGCCCGACATGGCGGGCGTTGGCCAGGAGATTGTTCCGCGTGCGGACTACAGTCTTCGGGGACCCGGTCGTTCCCGAGGTCATCAGATACAGCGCTGCGCGGTCCCCATCAGCGACATCGCCGAGTTCCGCTTCGGAGAGAGGAATCCCCCGCTCCGCTCGCTGTCGCAGTTCCTCGATACCGACCGCAACGACTGACGCGAACGCCGGAACTTCACGCCAACGGGACAAGTCGCCTTCCGACGCCAGGATACCGGCGAGGCCGAGGTTCCCTAGGCCGGTCGCCGCCTCCTCGGGCCGCCATTGGGGATTGACCGGCAGCACGGGAACGCCCAGGACCATCA
Source organism: uncultured Planctomycetaceae bacterium (assembly GCA_903885565.1). Classification (GTDB taxonomy): domain Bacteria; phylum Planctomycetota; class Planctomycetia; order Pirellulales; family UBA1268; genus CAISJI01. The sequence continues at coordinate 2,695 of CAISJI010000013.1, read as the reverse complement.
GCGCGATGACCGCCGCCGCGTAGTCGGGGGTGTTGGGCAGTTGCACCGCGACCGGATGCGTTCCTCCGGTATCAACGACACTTGATAGCGCTGCTGCCCAGCGCAGGGCCTTCTCTGCGAGACGACGGTAGCTCCACGACTGTCCCTCGAAGAACAGGGCGGGGGCGTCGCCCCGCTCGCCGGCAACTCGGAGAAGGGCTTGACCGATCATGACTCCGCCCTCCCGCGATCCGAGAGATAGCGGAGCAAGCGATACCGGTTCGTGAACAGCGACAGTTCGAGGTCCTCCGGAGGGAATCGCACTCCGAACGCCGTCTCGAGCCCCACGAGAAACTCCAGAATCGCCATGGAGTCGAGCGCCGTCCACTCCTGCAACGAATCCATGCGCTGCCACTCCTCCCACGAGCAGGCGTCAGAGACGGTGGAGTGGAACACGTCGAACACGCGTCGATCGATGGAATCCATGGTGTCAGAGCATAATCCAAAGTTCATAGTCGTGGGGCCGCGAAAGCACCTCTCGCTCGAGGCGACGGAGGATCTCCGCGAGCGTGGCATCCGGATTCCCTGTCGGTTCGAGGGAAGGCTCGAAGGCGATTCGGAGCCGTCGGTGATCGCCGCCGAAGAAGAAGGGGACGATCGGTGATCCGGCTAGCTTGGCCAGGCGGATGAAGTTCGTCGTGAAAGTCTGATCGCGACCGAGGAACGAATGCCGGACCGACTGGCTTGAGAACGGCGAATCGACATGGACATTCACCAGTTCGCCGGCACGCAACCGCCGCATAATCTCAAGCGAGCAGTCGGGAGTCTCGACGAAAACCTCGTCGCCGATCACCGAATGAAGAAAAGCCATGTAGCGGGCTTGGAGCCAGTATCGACCAAGGCGCCCCATCGCCGGGTCGGGCGGGGCAGGATGGCGGACGGAGACGACCGGCAAGCCACGCTCGCGGAGCACCCGTTTGGCGAGTCGGCTGGCGAAGAAGTGTCCGCTCACCAGCAGCACGCCGTTGTTCCGGGCTTGGGCCGCCCGGAGGTGCTCGAGTCCCTCGATCGTGATCGCATCCGGGGCGAGGCGGGAGACCGCGTGATCGAGCGTCAAGTCCAAGAGGACTCGCCCGACGGCGCGATCCAGATACCGATCGATCAAGGAATCCAACTGTTCTTCCGCGATGCCGGCCACCGACAGGCGAGCAGCTAATCGACGACGCTGTGCCCTGGCGAGATGCTTGGCGAACCACTCGCCTGGCCGCTGAATGGAGAGCGTCAGGCCCGGGAAGATGCGGGCGAAGACTCTACCGGGATACAGATAGGCTAGCCAGCAGAGATCCTTGAGCGTGACGATGGCTGGCTTGGGAAGTGGTCTGCCCGGCGCGGCACGTGAGGTTGGGACGGGGATCAACACAACGGACGTCATCCGAGGGCCTACGATGCGACGCCTAAGCCATCTTGAGAAGAGACTACCATAACTAACTTGGGTATGGGTATCTGACCCCGATCTGTCGGGGCGGCTGAGGGTGATGCTCGAACCCGTGTGGGTGGACTGACGCGGCCGCACCGCCGCCTGCTGTTCCGCGAGTGCCGACCATCAACCTCCTCCCGCCAAGTCTTGCCACGCCCCCCCAACTCCGGACAACCTCCGCCCCCATGCCAACCCCAGTTCAGCACGTATGCCGATTTCCATCGACACCAATGCTGAACCGGTTCCTTCTCATCTCTATCTCCTTCTTCTCTTCTCCTCTCTTCTATCTGTGTATGGGGTACCCCTTCCGGCATCCCCTTCAGCCCGATAGGAGCCCCGCCATTTGACCGGGATCGTCGCCCCCTGATTCCGGCTCACGGTGAAAAGCGGCTCCATGGTCGCCTCGATGGCCGATCAGGCTTCCCAGCGCCCGGAAACCGTGACCAGCCAAGGACTTTTCCAAGCCGTGCCGCCACCAGTCTGTCAGCAGTCGTGGCGGCTGGCTCTTCCAACCAACTCTCCAAGGAGATCGCACGTACCAATGTCCACAGCAACCACCACATCCCAAGACACCAGCCAGAGCCAATCCCCGCGGCCCGCAACCCTCCCCACCACCAATCCCGCCACTCAAACCTCCCCCACAGCCGCCAATAGGCTTCGCACAACCATGGCCGCGGTGAAGCTCTCATTCACGTGGCTCGGTGTCAGAAAGACCCTCGCCCCAGAACAACGCACGACAGCCGCCAGGGCGTTTCAGGCCGACCGGGATCTGCTCTCGGCCAGCAAGCTCATCTTCGACACCAGAAACGCCACCTACAGAAACGTCGCCCGGGTTCGCAGTGAGGCTTCTGGCTACTGGCGGCTTGAAACCCTCCCCTTTCCAGAACCGGGCGTCAGGCTTCTCCAGCAGAACAAGCTCACGCAGTTCGACGCCCGCATGGTTCAGTACCGGCAGGAGCTTCAATCAGCCGCCAGTGAACTCGCCAGCCAGTACGACCAGATCAAGGCAGAGGCGGAGCGTAGGCTGGGCACGCTCTTCAATGCCAGCGACTATCCCACCACGCTCGACGGCTTGTTTGACCTCGAAGTCACGTACCCAGCCATCGAACCGCCAAACTACCTCATGGCTCTGCACCCCGACGTGTATCAGGCAGAGCAGGCCCGAGTGCGTGAGCGTTTTGAATCAGCCGTCGAACTCGCAGAACAAGCCTTCGCCACGGAGCTCCAGCGGCTCACGGC
>CAISJI010000012.1 GCA_903885565.1 uncultured Planctomycetaceae bacterium | reverse complement strand
GAGGATCGTTCCTTCGACGACTGGACCCGGTTTCACGAGGCGGTCGAGGCCCTGCCGCAGGAACAGCGTGATGCTGTGCAATATCTCTGGTATCTGGGGCTCGATCAGGAGACTGCCGCCGCGACGCTCGGCGTTTCCACCCGCACGCTCCGCCGCTATTGGCGGGCTGGCCGCGACACGCTGCGCCAGACATTGCCAGAATTTTCATTCGAGTGACTTTTTGATTGCTGGCTTCTGCGAGCGAGATCGCGGAGGGAGGGATGGGATTGCGCCGGGGAGCATCGATCGGGGCGAAGTGCTGATCGCCATCACTGCAGGGCATCCATCACCATGATCGTGGACACACCAGAAACGATCGGTGATTACCGGCTGCTGCGGGAGATCGGCCGCGGGGGAATGGGGATTGTCTATGAGGCGGAGCAGATCTCGCTCGGCCGCCGGGTTGCCCTCAAACTGCTCCCGCTGGCCGGTGCGCTCTCGAGCAAACAGCTCCAACGGTTTCGCAACGAGGCCCGGGCCGCCGCCACGCTGCACCATCCGCATATCGTGCCGGTGCATGAATTCGGCGTGGAGAACGGGGTTTATTTCTATGTGATGCAGTTGATCGAGGGGGAGAGCCTCGCCGAACTGCTCGCTGAGCGCCGCCGGCAGACAGATCTCGACACGCTCATGGAGGCCTCAGGCGCGAGCGTGCTTTCCACTTCGACTGCCGTGCCGGGAGAGAGCACTTTATCCCCGTCGGGAATCGGCGCGGCACAGCGAGAGGGGCAGCGGGCGTCGCACGGAAAAAAAGCTCCGCACGCGGTGGCCGATTTTGCCCGCGTGGCCACCTGGGGAATCGAAGCGGCCCAGGCCCTCGACTGTGCCCATCAGATGGGCGTTGTCCACCGCGACATCAAGCCTTCCAATCTGCTGGTTGATGCACAGGGGAAACTATGGATCGCCGATTTCGGGCTGGCGATGACCGAGACCGACGCGGATCTGACGCAGACCGGCGAGGTGCCGGGGACGCTGCGCTATATGAGCCCCGAGCAGGCCCGCAGCGATCGGCGGGGCCTCGATCATCGCACCGACATCTATTCGCTCGGCGCCACGCTCTACGAACTTCTCACACTTGAGCCCCCCCACGCCTCGCACGATCGGGTGGAGTTGCTGCAGCACATTTCCTCAGGCGATATCACTCCGCTCCGGCAGCGCAACCGGACGATCCCCGTCGATCTCGAATCGATTGTGCTCAAGGCACTGGAAGGGGATCCCCAGCGCCGCTACCAGCGGGCGGAGGAGATGGCGGATGATCTGGCCCGGTTTCTGCGCCACGAACCAACGCTTGCCCGGCCGGTGTCGCTCGTGCGCCGGGTGGGCCTCGCGGTCGTTCGCCATCCGGTGCGGTCGCTGCTCGTGGTGGGGGCGCTGGGGGCGGCAAGCCTCGGTTTTTGGGGTGCGCGGGAGAGCCAGCAGCGGCAGACTGTGCAGGCGGTCGTGGCCCGCACCGAGGCGGCCACCGAACTGCGCCGCGGTTTTGAATCGTGGCGGACTGGCAACGCCTCGGCAGCGCTCGAGCATCTGCGGGCCTGTCGGACGAGCGATCCGCTGCTGGCCGATTCCTTCGGCGGCCGCTGGCTGGTGGCGCGACTCCATGGCCAGCGCGAGACGCTGCTGGCCACCGGCAAGCCGGCCGCAGAGCACCCCGATCTCTACTGTTTTTCATTCTCTGCCGACGGCCGCGTGCTGGCCGCCGGCGGCGCCGATGGCAGGCTGTTTATTCAGCGGCTCACTGAAGCAGGGGCGGCTGAAGGCCCGCCGCTGGCGGTTCAGGCCCATGATGAGATCAATGATGTCGCATTCTCTCCCGATGGGCTCGCTGTCGCCTCCGTGGGGGAGGATGGCCGGGTCTGCCTCTGGAAAACTGCCGACGGGAGCCTGCTGCGGGAAGCTCTGCGGGCCGCCGAGCCGCTGTTTGCTGCAGCCTTTTCCCCCTCCGGCGAGATCCTTGCCTGTGGCGGTGCGCGGCAGAGCCTCCAGCTGATTCCGTTGACAGAGGCCGACGCGACGGCCCGCGACCTCCAGCCGTTTGCGGCCGCTGTCGCCGCTGGCGATCTGGCGGCGGATGCGGATGTCGAGTCGATTCAATTTGTCAGCAGCGGCGAGATGGCGGTGGCCTGCGGGAAGCTTGCGGCAATCATCGATCTCGAGGGGCAGATCCTGCGCACATTTGCCGGTCACGAGGGAACCGTCGGCCAGATCGCGCTGTCAAGCGACGGTCGCCGGCTCCTTTCCGGCGGCACCGATCGCGAGCCGCGGGTGTGGGAGATGGCGACCGGCCGCCTGTTGGCGGTGCTGCCTCGGCACCCCGGCTGGATCCAGGGCTGTGGTTTTTCCCCCGATGGAACGCAGATCGGCACCGGCTGCCGTGATGGAGTGGTGCGGGTGTTTGACGCGGGCACGCTGGAACTGGAGCGAAAGATCGTGGGCCACGTGGGGCGCACGTGGGATGTGAAATACGATTCGGCGGGGATGGTGGTCAGTGCGGGGGCCGACGGCACGCTGCGGCGCTGGGATCCCCGGCAACGGGCCGACGTGCAGGGCATGCGGGAAGTTATGATCCCGGGCCGGTTACCCAACATTCTCAGAAGGCGGTTTTCTCTGGGCACCGTCGCTTCGACAGACGGTACGTTCACTGCCGTTGTGCAGTGCATGGGCAGGCGGATGGCTGTTGATCTGATCACCGGCGATGTGGCAAAGATGGCCGCATCGCCGGCGACGAGGATCGCGGTGGATGGCCCGAGGAAGCGGCTCGCGGTGGCATGTGAAAGACGGGCCATCGAGGTGCTGCAACTGCCGTGGGAATTGCGCCGAGAGTCATCGGCTGACGAGGGTGCGGTTGGGTCAATCCGGTCGCTCGCCGGCTCCGAGATTCATGTCACCGCTCTGGAGTGGTCTCCCGCGGGGATGCTCTTCGCAGGCGGGGTTCAGGGCAGCGTCGGAGGCAGCCTCCGGGCATGGGATCCCACTCTCGAAGCAGCCACAGAGATCGAACGATTTCCTACCTCAGTCGATGCTGTGCGTGTGTCGCCGGCGGGACCTCCCCGGCTGGCCGTGGCCTCCGGAACGCTCGTGCGAATCTACCCCATTCCGCTGTCCGGGCCGCCGCAGGCGGTCCGTGGACAGTCCGTCGTCGCGCTGCCGGTCAGCGGCGGAGGCATCATCCAATTGGCATGGTCGCCAGATGGACGGCAGGTGGCCTTCGGCAGGAACAACGGCCGGGTGGAGGTGGTCGATGCGGCGACCGGCGCCCCGCTTCAGACATTTTCCAGGCATGCGGGGGAGGTGGTGGGGCTCGTCTGGTCGGATGATGGACGGACGTTGATCTCGGCCGATCCGGAGTGCTTGCGATTTTCCGATGTGGCCACCACGATGATCCTCGACGAGGTGCGGCCGGGGTGGGCGATCGAGGATATCGACCACGTCCACCGGGCCAGTTCGGGAGTTGGGCCGCTGGTGGTGCTGGTGGGGTCTGCCGTCACGGGGGCCGGGGAGGCGGAACGGGAAGCCCGGGTTGGTATTCTGGATCTGGGACAAGCGCAGTCAGGCGCGGGGGGATCACCATGACAGATCGGAGAGACCGGCAGGCATCTCTGGGCAGTCGCTGCGGGGCTATTGCTGTAGCGGAGAAATGGCGGAGCCGTCACGGGCTAACGCTCGTGGAACTGCTCGTCGTCATCGCCATCATCGGCACGCTCGTCGGCCTGCTGCTGCCGGCGGTCAATGCCGTGCGCGAGGCGGGCCGCCGAACTGCCTGCACGTCGAATCTGCGGCAGTTGGCGCTCGGCACGCTGCAGCATGAAAACGCCCACGGCTTTCTCCCCACCGGCGGCTGGGGCTGGCGGTGGGTGGGGGATCCCGACCGGGGCTTCGACAAGAAGCAGACCGGGGGCTGGGCCTACAACATGCTGTTCTTCGTGGAGCAGGCAGCCCTCCACGATCTCGGCCGCGGCCAGCAGGATGCGACTGCCAAGGCCGATCAGGGGGTGGTGCGGCTCACGACTCCTCTGCCGGTGTTCACCTGCGCGTCGCGGCGGCCGGCGCAGCTCTGGCCGGCGTCAGGCGGCCTGCAGTTTCGGGTTACGGCCCTGCCGACAGTGCAAAGCCGGGTGTTCGACAAGGTGGTGCGCGGCGACTACGCGGCAAACATGGGGAGTGGTGCCGTACCGTATATCTATCAGTCGGGGGGATCCTATTCGACGATCGCAGATGGCGATCAGAAGTCGGATCAGGACTGGATCAACGACTGGTTCGACGCCTTCTCGCCGCCACAGGAGCCCGATGGCGTGATCTTCCGGCATAGTGCCGTCCGCCTCAAGCAGATTTCCGACGGCGCCAGCAACACCTATCTCCTCGGCGAGAAATATGTCGATCCGACCGCGATGGCGATCGGACGCGATCCGGGGGATGACAACTGCCTCTATTCGGGGCACGACCGCGACGTGTTGCGGGTCGGTTTTGTCCCCCCGTATCGCGACACCCCCGGGCTCGATATCTACAGCCTCTATCCAACCAGCCAGGAGACCGATCCGAAGCCGATCGCCTTTGGCAGCGCCCATCCCGATTCCTGCGGGATGGCGATGGTCGATGGATCGGTGCGGGCTGTGGAGTATGGCATCGCCCAAACGATCCATCAGGGGCTCTCCTCCCGGTTCGACGGCAACACAGGCCGGTGATTTTCAGCTCGTTCTGGATCGACAGCCGGCGCTGCCCTTAGCAGGCTGTGGATAAAGTACCCGCCGCTGGACGCGGCGGTGGTCGACTCAGGAAACCCTGGCCTCGCCCGCGAAGGGGCTTGGCGGAGCCGCTACCGCCTACGAGCCACCGGTTGCCTCTTCGATGAGCGGGTCGAGGCCGCGCAGCCGCAACCCCTGGCAGAGGGCGCGAATCGCTGCCATGTCGGCATCGGGGTTGCGGGACAAAAGTTCCACGATGTCGGCACGCGATTTCGTGCCTCCTGCGTAAAGCTTGAGCGCGACGAGGTGCGGAAGCGGCACGATTCGCAGGCGGCTGCCAGGACGGATAACGGTGTCGGCTGCCGCGAGTCCGCCGTCGATCACCGCAGGGAACCGGCCACCGTAATTCACGATCTGCACGAGCCCGAATGGGCCGCGGACATCCACGACACCTCCGAGCGGATCCTCGCCGTCGGGTTCCCGAACCTGCACCTCGAAGCCCGCCGTCCGCAGCGCTTCTGCGACTCTGCTCAGTGTGCCGAGATCGGTGTTGACGCCGAGGTCGAGATCTTCCGTAAACCGCACGTAGCCGTGCGCTGCCAGAGCGACGGCGCCGATGACCACCGCCCCTACGCCTCGCGATTCGAGAATCGCGGCAACTTCTTCGGCGGCACGAATCACCTCGTCGGGGCTGGCCATCGGTCACTCCGTGCGGGGCGCCGGCTGCAACTTCGCGAATCGCGTTGCCATCCCCAAGGCCGCCTTGACCCGTTCCTCGACCGTCATCCGCCGCACACGGGCAATCTCGGCCGTCCGCGAGGCAGCATGGCTGACGCTGGGGCGCAGTTTCGGAAATGAAGGCGAATCGCTCATGCTGCCATCCTAAAAGGAAAAGGTGCCAGCCACCAAATCTGGGCGAAGACTGGCGCAAGGACAGCCCTGTCAACGGCACTTCGGCAAGCGTTGGGCAGGTGGTGGGCGGCCGTCTGCGCCATGCGTCGGCCACTGCACGGCCGGGTGGAGTGTATGCGAACCAGAGGGGCAGGGATGACTTTTTCCACGGAACGCTCGACTCAGAGGCCCATGCGACGGCAAGTCGGTATGATGGCCGGCTTCTGCACTGGGGAATCTGGTCTCCGGAACATCGCGCCGGCCGATAGCTCCATCACGTCGTTCTCACTATGCATCGCTTCTTGCCACTGCTGACCGTTTCGCTCGCCGTTGCGCTGGCCTGGCTGGAGGTGCATCCAACGCTTGTGTTTCTGGCGAGCTTGGCCGCGATTGTGCCGCTGGTCGGCGTCATGGGACGCACCACCGAACGCTTGGCGGCCAAGCTGGGACCGACGATCGGCGGCCTCCTCAATTCGACACTCAACAACCTCCCCGAACTGATCATCGGTGGCGTCGCCCTCTCCAACGGCCTGACGGCGGTGGTGAAGGCCTCGCTCACCGGGGCGATCCTCGCCAATCTGCTCGTCAGCCTCGGTGTGGCCCTGATCGCCGGCGGGCTGAAGTTTGGCGAGCAGAAATTTGATGCCAAGCGGTTGCGCATCAGCGGATCGATGCTGATGATCTGCGCCTTCTGTTTCATCGTGCCGGCTGCATTCAGCCTCGGCACGCCGGAGGGCACCCGTGACTTGTCACTTGAGATGTCGTTTGTCTTGGTGGCTATCTACTGTCTGAACGTGGTGGTGGCGGTGGTGTCGGGGGGCGGAGGAACCGGTCTGCCGACCGACGAGGCGATCACCGACGAACATCCGGAGGAGAGCGTTTGGTGGGGCGTGGGGGTGCTCTTCGTGGCGGCCGGTATGCTCGGGCTTGTCACGGAACTGCTCTCCCATGCGCTCGAGCCGACGGCCAAATATTTTGGCCTCTCCAATACGTTCAGCGGCCTGGTGCTCCTGGGAGGCGTGGGGAGCCTCGGGGAGATTCTCTCCGGCTACCACTTTGCCCGGCAGGGTCGGCCGTCGCTTGTCCTCAGCGCCACCGTCGGTTCCACGATCCAGTTGGTGCTGCTGGTGGCGCCGCTGTTGGTCTTCGCCGGGCAATTGCTCAACCAGCCGATGGATCTGGCATTCACGTCGTTTGAGGTTGTCGGCATCGTGCTCGCCACGCTGATCGCCCGCGAACTGATCGAAGATGGCAAGGCGACCTGGTTTGAGGGCTGCCTGCTGCTGGGCATTTATGTGATTCTTGCCATCGGCTTTTTTCATCTGCCCGACTGAGCCTCAGCCATCAGTTTCTGCCCGTCGACACGTCGATTCCGCCACCGTCTGTTCCCCAAGGAGTGTTCCGTGCGAAACTATTTTTGCCGTTCCCGCTTTTTGAGTCAGAGCATCCGGGGGCCACTGGGATTGTATTTCTTGCTCTGGATGGCGACTTCAGCGATGGCTGGGGGAGTGTTTCAGGGAGATGGCATCAAGATCGGCGAGGTGACAAGCGAAACGGCGATCATCTGGACACGGCTGACGGCCGCGGCCGAAGCAAAGTGGGATGGAGCAGCCTTCATCCCCCCGCAACTGCCTCCTAGTGAAGACCCCAACGACGGAAAATTCGCCGGCTCGACACAGATCCCCGCCGGCCTGGTGCTCTCGGATATGGCCGGGGCACTGCCGGGAGCGGCGGGGGAGGTGCGCGTGACGCTGGTGCCGGAGGGGGAGACGGCGGGAATGAGCAGCGACTGGCTGCCTGTTGACGTCACACGCGACTTCACCCGGCAGATTCCGTTCACCGGGCTTGAAGCCGCCACCCGCTATGGAGTGAAGGTGGAATCACGCGATGCCTCTGGTGTATCCGGCTCTGTGGAGGAGGGGACCTTTCACACGGCGCCTGCCCGCGACACGCAGGGAACTGTGGCGTTTGTGGTGGTGACCTGCGGCGATTTTCCGCGGCGCGATGACCCCGCCAACGGCCACCGGATCTATGCGTCGATGCTCGAGCTCAAGCCCGATTTCTTCGTCCACACTGGCGACATCGAATATTTCGACAAGCCCGAGCCGTGGGCCAACTCCCCGCAGCTGGCCCGGTTCAAATGGAACCGGATCTTCGCTCTGCCACTGCAGCGGGCCTTCCACCGCGAGGTCGCCTCCTTTTTTATGTATGACGACCACGATATTCTCCGCAACGACTGCTGGCCGGGGCAGACCTTTGGCACGCTCACATTCGCCGAGGGGGTGCAGATCTTTCACGAGCAAACTCCCTCCGGGCCGCTCCCCTACCGCACTGTTCGCTATGGAAAAGACCTGCAGATCTGGCTGGTGGAGGGACGCGTCGGCCGCAGTGCCAACACCGATCCAGATGGTCCCGAAAAGACGATCTGGGGGGCGGCACAGAAAGAATGGTTTCGGGAGACGGTCGCCGCCTCTGATGCCACGTTCAAGGTAGTGCTCACCCCCACGCCGATCGTCGGGCCCGACCGGGGATCGAAGAAAGACAATCTCTCCAACGAGGGATTCCGCACCGAAGGGGATGAACTGCGGCGCTTCATCGGGGCCCAGCCGGGCATGATCGTCGTCACCGGCGATCGGCACTGGCAATATGCCTCGATCGATCCGGTTTCCGGCACGCGCGAGTTTGGCTGCGGCCCTTCCTCAGATATGCATGCCGGCGGCTATTCGCCCCGGCCGGGGGATGAGCAGGTGCAAAAATTCTTCCGGCTCAAAGGGGGCTTTCTGTCGGTTGTGGTCGAGCCCCATGGAGATGCTGCGCCGGTGCTCCGCGTGCGCCATCACAATACGGCCGGGGGTGTGGAGCATGAGTCGGTGATTGAGGCTCCTGCTGGCGACGCAGCGTCCCGCTGAGTACGGGCATCGCATCCAGCGATGCTGCACTTTATTCAAAGCCTGTTAAGGGATCTGTATATGGGACGCAGCGTGGTGCGGGCCGGGGCGCCGCGGTGTGATGGATGTCGATTGCCGCCGCGCTGGTGCGTCTGCGGGGCGATTGCGCCGGTGGTCGCCCCCTGCCACGTTACGCTGCTCATGCACCGCCGCGAACTGCAGCGGCCCTCGAGCACCGGCACGCTTATTCTCCGCAGCGTCGCCGGGGCGCAGTGCCATCTCTACCACCGCGATCTGGGGCCGGGGGCCGAAGACCCTCTGCCGGTGTCGCTGCCGCCGGGGGAGAATGTCTGGCTGCTGCATCCGCAGGGGGAGCCGGTGGCCAGCGTCTGGCGGGCCGATACACCCCGGCCACTGCACGTTGTGCTCCTCGATGGAAGCTGGAGCGAGGCGGGGGAAATGCTGCGGGCCTATGAGGGGAGGGGGAGACGGGTCTGCCTGGCCCCCCTCGAGCAGAGCCGCTATCGGCTGCGCGAGCAGAATGTCTCGGCACATATGTCGACTGCCGAAGCCCTGCTTGGCATCCTGCAGGCCTTGGGGGCAGTCGAGGCGGAGGCCCGGTTTCGCCTCCATTTCGAACTGCATGTCTATGCCACGCTGCGGGCCCGCGGCAAACGCCAGGAGGCGGAGAGCTATTTGCAATCCTCCCCGCTGGCCGCGGCGATTCCCGACTTTCTGGAATCGCTCGTTGCGCGCCGGCCGAGAACGGCATGACGCCGCTGCAGCGCGATCTGTGCCTCGCTGCGACTGCTACCGCGGAGCCAAAGCAATGCCGGTGGTCGCTTGGAGCCCCGGCAGATTCTGCGCTTCGCAGGGATAGAAGGCGGCCCACACCGGATTGTGATCGGACACCTGCAGGGCCTGATCGAGCGTGAGGCCGTAGGTGCTTTGCAGGTCGAGCACGCCGGAGCGGCCGAGATATTCGCGGGTGGTTGTTTTGTCGAAAATGAGGTTGTCGTAGGTTTTGGTGCGATGGGTGTTTGTGGTCGCGTTGCTGATGGCCCAGCCGGCGTTGGGCATCTTTTTGAATCGGCCAAACTGCGGCGGTCCGGCGTTGAGATCGCCGAGCACGATCACGTCATCCTCATCCGGCCGCAATGTCAGCATGCTCGAAAACACATCGGCCAGGGCATCGATTTCCTGTGGCACTTCGTCGGGATCGGTGTGGATGTCGACCAGCCAGAACGTAAACGCCATCTGCGGAGGGTTGATGCGGGTGCGGAACCGGGTGTGCAGCGGGGGACGGTGCAGACGGTCGCCCGGATTGGGGACAGTGCCGATGGAGGTGGCATCGACCTCGATCCGGTTGGTGTCGTAGATGAACGTGTACTGTTCCTTGCTGACGGTGCGGCCCAGCCGCGGACCGATCACATAGTGGTAGCGGCTGCCGTCGGCATTGATCGCCTTGACGAACTGGGGAATGATCCCATCGGACTTGGCCCGCACTTCCTGAATTGCCACCACGTCAAAATTCCGCACCACCTGCGTCAGCACATTCACCACCTGCGGCTTGGCGATTTTCGATTCGCCAAAGACCTGGATATTGAAGCTGGCAATCAGGACGGCATCCCACGGCTTGGCTGCCGGTGCTCCCGCGGGCGCAAGCGGAGGGGGACCGGCAGGAGCCTGCGCTTGCGCTCCAACCGAGCCGAGAGCGATGAGGAGCAGCGCCACGCCGGCGAGCCACCGCCCGGGCATGCTCTGGCCAGGCGGAGCGGGCGCGCTTGGCACCATGGCCGCCAGCGGCGGTGAGTCGGGCTGCTTCGCCACCGCAGAGCCTCCATGCCCGGCGCGGAAAACGCAGGGGAGCCGGTCGCGTCAGGCCACCCTCCCTGGTGGCCGACCGATACAACCGGACAGTTGTCTGCTGTCTGTATCGGTTGTCCGGGGCCTCCTTGTTCGGCAAGGTTGGCCGGCTCCGGAGAAACTTCCAGCAGAGCCTCAGCCCCCGATCGCCGCGAGAGCCTCGGTGGCGAGCCGGGCCAGTCGCGCATCTTTTCCTTGAGCCACCGCCTGCTGCAGGGCCTCCCGGGCCGAAAGGGCCGCTGGCCCGATCTTTCCCAGCGCCCAGGCGGCCCGCTCCCGCACCGCCATGTCTTCGGCCGACGCCACGCATGTGGCCAGCGCCGGCACCGCTGCCGCCGCATCCCGCCCAGCCCGCCCGAGGAGCGTGGCGGCCCAATAGGCGCTGAGGGGCTCCGGACCGGCGGCGATTTCCGTCAGATGGTCGATGATTTCTGCGGGTGGGGGCCCTAATTCCTCAAGCGCTGCGACAGCCCATTCCCTCACTCGCGAATCGTCATCGCCACAGGCCTCCACCAACGGCAGCGTCGCCGCGACCGCCGCGGTGCCCGCCCGACAGAGCAGTTCGGCCGCCTCGGCACGCTCGTCGGGGTTGGTCGAGGCAAGCTGGGCAATCAGTGCTGGCAGGCTCGAGCTTTCAGATCCGCTCATCGTGGCGCTTCCCTCGCGTGCTGGGGTCACAGGCCGGTCGGCCCGATCAATTCAACGTCTCTCCATGATCGTCCCGCAGAGGGCCTACTCTTTGGTTGGGGGAAAGTGGGCGGAAATCAGCCCTCCCCCTGCGCCGTCAGCACCAGCCGGCGGGGACCGGCCCGATCGCGGTGCTCGCAGAGATAGATTCCCTGCCAGGTGCCAAGACACAGCCTCCCCTCCTGGATCGGCACCGTCAGCGACGTGCCGATCAGTGCCGCCTTCACATGGGCTGGCATGTCGTCAGCCCCTTCCAGAGTGTGGATGTAGGGGAGGCGTTCGCTGGCGATCTCGTTGAACGCCATCTCCAGATCGATCGGCACATCGGGATCGGCATTTTCATTGATGGCGATGCTGGCAGAGGTGTGCTGAATGAAGATGTGCAGCAGCCCGATGCGCAGGGCTGCCAAGCCCCGCGTGCCAGCCGGCGCGGCAGCCTCAAGGGCGGTCAGGATTTCGTCGGTGATCAGGTGGAACCCCCGCCGCCGCGGCTTGAGGCGGACCATTGCTTGCATCCAGACCACGGCAGGGGCTCCAACGTGAGGGGATGGACGGGCCAGGGAATGGCAGGGGCAGAATCTGGGAGGTCACCTGCGGAAGTTGTACCATTGTCGGGGGCGATCTCAGCAGACCGCCACCCCACACCCCGGAGCCCGCTTGATGGTGAGCAGCAGTTGCATTCAAGGATGGCCATTCGTTGCCGGCACGGGATCGGGCATGGCCAGTGTCTGGCGCCTGTTCGGGGTCGCGGTGCTCGTGTCTGTGTGGGCCGGAACCGTTGGCACGGCTGGGGCGAAGGAGGCACCGCGGCGGCTGCTGTTCGTCGGCAACAGTTTCACCTACTACAACGGCGGCCTGGAAACTCATGTGAAGGCTCTCGCCGCATCGGCCAGCCCACCGCGGCTGATCGAGGCCGACCGGGCCACGCAGGGGGGAGCCACGTTGCGGGTGCTCCATGGCAAGGATTCGATCCGCCAGAAGATCCGGGATGGCCGCTACGATGTGGTCATTCTGCAGGAGGATATTCCTGAACTTCCGGAACACTCCTCCGCTCCCTTTTTCGAGTTTGGACGCCGCTTCGACGAGGAGATCAGAGCTGCCGGGGGAAGATCCCTGCTCTTCATGGCCTGGCCCTATGAGCGGCTGGGCTGGGTTGCGCTCCCGGAGATCATGAAGGCCCATCGCGAACTTGGTCGCGAATTGAATGTGCCGGTGGCGCCGGTGGGGCTGGCGTTTGAGAGGGCCGGCAGAGAACACCCCGAGATCCCCATGCTCGCGGCCGATCGGGAACATGAAACACTGCAGGGCACCTATCTGGCCGCCTGCACGATCTATGCGACGCTCTCTGGAGAAAACCCGCAGGGCTATTCGTATCGTCCCGAAGGGGTGACGCCCGCGGAGGCGGCGGCACTGCAAAGAATAGCCGCGGAAACGGTACAGGCTTGGCAGCAGCAGCCCGAGCCTGCAGCGGCCGGAAACGCACCATGATCACGTTCATCCACACCGCCGACTGGCAACTCGGCAAGCCATTTGCCGGCATCCAAGACCCACAGAAGCGCGGGCTTGTTCAGCAGGAGCGACTGGAGGCGATTCGCCGGATGGGCGAGGTTGTGCAGCGCACCGGTGCCCGGTTTGTGATTGTGGCTGGAGATCTGTTCGATTCCCCCACGCCGACGAAGGCGACCGTCGCCAGTGCGCTCGAGGCGATTGATTTTCTCAGGGTGCCGGTCTTCGCCATTCCCGGCAACCACGATCACGGCGGGCCCGACAGCCTCTGGGAGCAGGAGTTTTTTCTCCGCGAGCACCAGCGGCTGGCGAACACCTTTCAGATTCTGCTCTCCCGAGAACCCGTGGAACTCGATGACGTGGTGTTGCTCCCCTGCCCACTGCTACGCCGGCAGGATGCGGAAGACCCCACCGCCTGGATCCGCAGCCTCGACATGGGCCGGTTTGGCGAGAAGCCCCGGATCGTGTTGGCCCATGGCAGCACGCAGAACTTCGCCGGCGAAGCCGACGACGAGGAGCAGTCGGGGCAGCCCAATTTCATCGACCTGTCGCGGTTGCCCGCCGCTGAGATCGACTACGTTGCCTTGGGTGACTGGCACGGCTTCGTGCAGGTAAGCGAGCGGGCCTGGTTCTCGGGAAGCCACGAGATCGACCGCTTTCCGCGGCCCGGGCAACAGCCCGGGCATGTTGCCTGCGTGACGGTGGCCCGCGGCGCCGCTCCCCGCGTGGAGCCGGTGAAGACCGGTCGGCTCCAGTGGCTCGTGCACGAGGCGGTGCTCGACGACGAGGGGCCCGGCATGCTGGATGCCCAGCTGACGCAGGGCACTTCCGGGGCAGGGGCCTACGTCTGTTTGCTGAAGCTTTCTCTGGGAGGCAGCCTGTCGCTCGCGGGCCGAAAGCAGCTCGACGAGATTCTCGAATCGTGGGAAGCGCGTCTGGTGCGTCTGCGGCTGGAGGATGGAGTGCAACTGGCCCCCTCCGCGGCGGAGATCGAGAATATGGTCAACCGACCGGGCGATCCGCTCATCTCCCGGGTGGCGGCTGAATTGGTGGGCCAACTGGGGGCGGGCGGGGAGCAGGCCGCCGTCGTGCGCAAGGCGCTCCACATCCTGCATTCTCTCTGCCGCGGAGGCGTGTCGTGAAGCTCATCTCGATCACGCTGCGCAACTATCGCATCCATCGCGACCTGAAGGTCGATTTCGACCCCAGCCGAACGGTCATCGTCGGCGGCAATGAGAGCGGCAAGAGCACGCTCATCGAGGCGGCCCACCATGCCCTCTTTCTGCGCAGCAAAATCACCGGCGAGATGGCCCAATCGCTCACCTCGCAGTTTCACGAGGGGCATCCCTCTGTGTCGCTGGTGTTTGAGGTGGGGGGAAAGCGCTACACGATCACCAAGCAGTTTGGCGGAGGACAGACGGCAAGCGCCCTGCTCGCCGAGGAGGGAGGGGCCACGCTGCGGGGGGACGAGGCTGAGGAAAAGGTACACAGGCTCTGCCAGGCGGAGGAGGTGTCGGGCGGAAGGGGACTGATCGGCCGGATCCGTTCGCAATGGGCGCATCTTTGGGTCTGGCAGGGCTCAGCCGGAAGCGATCCGGTGGAGGCGGCCAATCAGGCGCAGCCGCGGGCGAGGCTCTGCGAGCGGCTGGGGCAGTTGGAGGGGGGAGGAGTGCTCGCCTCCGGCCTCGACAATGAGGTGGTTCAGGAGGTGGCCGACAGGTATCGGGGCATCTTCAAGGAGAATGGCTCACCCCGCAGCGATTCGGCGCTGGCCTCCACGGCCGCTGCCCTCGCGCAGGCAACTGCCGCCCGGGCGGCGGCGGTGGTGGCATTGGCAGGCCTGCGCTCGGCCGTGGAAGAGATTGATGCGTCAGGAAAAACGATCGCTTCATGCACCACAAGCCTCGGAACCACGCAGGCGGAACTGGCCGTCGTGAAGGAGAAGCTGGTGGCGGTCGGTTCCCTGCGGATTCTCGAGGCCCAGCAGAAACATGCCGCAAGTTCTGCCGAAGCGGTGTATCGGGAACTCAAGAAAGCCGACGAGGAGATTGTCGCCTGCGAGGTGCTGTTCGCCACCCAGACCGAACAGATGGCCCCGGCGCTTGAGGCGGCGGAGAGGGCCGCCGACGAGGAGCGTGGCTGCAACACCAGGTTCACCGAGTCCCTCGCCGCGGCAGCGAGCGCCAGCCAAGCGCATGCGGCGGTGGCCGACATGCTGGAACTGGTTTCGCTGTGCGAGCAGGTGGAGCGACTGAAGGTGGAGCAGGTGGGGCTCGGCGGCAGATGGGCCGATATCTGCCGGCTGCGCGAGGAGATGAAGGCGTTTCGCACGCAGTCGCGGGCATGTGCCGTGCTCACTCCCGCCGATGTAACGAAGCTCAGTGGGCTGGAGAAAGCGCGCGATCAGGCTGCAGCCACGCTCGATGCCATCGCCACGCGGATTGAAGTTGTGGCGGGAGCCCGGCCGGTGCTGTTGGCTGGCCGCGAACTGTCAGCGGGTGAGGCGGAGACGATCACCTCTGCCACCGAGGTGGTGATCGGCGGCGACGTGCGGCTGCGGATCCTGCCGGGTGGGGGGCGGTCGCTGGAGGAGGCGGCCCGCCTCCTCGCAGACTCCACCGCCCACCTGCGGGCCCGGCTGACGGGCTTGGGGCTGGAGAGCGTGGAGGAGGCGCGGGGAAGCTTGGCGGTGAGGCAGAATCTGGAGAACCAGATTCAGGCCAAGGAAGTGGCGATCAAGGGCCTCGGCGGAGATCTGCCGGGGCAGGAATTGGAGGCGCTCGGAGACAGGATCGCAGCCCTCACTGCGGAGATCGAGCGCCGGGCGGCGGCGGGATTTGCCCGGCCGGCCGATCTGGCCGGAGCCGAGGCACTCAAGACAAAGATGGATGCCCACCGCCACGAACTGTGGAGCCATGTGGCGTCGGCCACGGCCAATGTGAAGGCCGCCAAGGAACTGCTCGATCGGGCCACCCAAGCCAAACACGCGGCGGACGATGCCGTGCGCACGCACCGCGAGGCGATCCAATCGCTGGAGACAAAGAAGGGGCTGATCGTGGAACGCTTCGGCGCCGATCGCTCGGCAGGGCTGCGGGAGCGGGAGCAGGCCAGCCGCGAGGCCGGCGCAGCATGGGAACAGACCTGCCGCAAGCTGGAAGCATTCCAGCCGGAGGTTCTCCAGCAGGATGCCCAGCGGCTCGAGCGGGCCCTGGCAGGACTGCGGGAGCAGAAGCAGGAGGCCGAAACAAAGCAGCAGGTGGCGCAGGGGAGGCTCCAGCTCAATGGCACGGTGAATCCCCAGGGAGATCTGGCCACCGCCGACGTGCAGCGCAGACTCGCCACAGCGAGCCATGGCCAGATGCAGCAGGAAGCGGAGGCCATCCGGCTGCTCAAGCAACTCTTCGAAGACCAGCAGAAGGCTGTGGCCACGCAGTTTGTCGAGCCCTTGAAACGCCGGGTGGCCGACTATCTCCAGCGGCTCTACGGCCCGGGCACGGAGCTGATCGTCGATTTCGACGGTGCATCGTTCGGCAATGTAAGGATCTCCCGAACTGCATGGGGAGACGTGCCCTTTTCGTTTGCGCAGCTGAGTGGTGGTGGCCGCGAGCAGGTGGCGGCGGCCTTTCGGCTGGCGATGGCGGAAATCCTCGCCGAAGACCATGGAGGCTGCCTGCCGGTGGTGTTTGATGATGCCTTTGTCAATTCCGACCCCGACCGCATTCGGGAGCTGCAGCGCGTTCTCGATTTGGGCGCTTCACGTGGCCTGCAGATCATCGTGCTTTCCTGTCACCCCAGCAGCTACACCTCATTGGGCGCACAAGTGGTGACGCTCTCGCGCCCAGCTGGGCTTGGGCTTGATCCGGTTTGGTCAGGCTTGATCGAGGGCAACAGTTAACGGGTAACGGTTGGGGAAGACCTGCGGAGGCGCTTTAAAAATAGCCGGTCGCGGGTGGCGGCCCGGAGACCAATCGCCTATCCTTAAGGGGAGGGGCCGGCCGCGAGTGTCTGCCACGGGCTCCGACCTCTCCCAAGAAGGGTGGATGGCTCTATTTCCACGTCTCTTTCCACCCCAGACTCCGCCAAGCCCTATACGGTTAATTGGGTCTATGTGACCACGATCGTGGGGATTCATCTGCTGGCGCTGCTGGCGTTCTTTCCCGGATTTTTCAGTCTCATCGGCTTCTTCACGATGCTGCTCGGCATCCACGTCTTTGGACAGGGGATCACGATCGGCTACCACCGACTGTTGACGCACCGCAGTTTCAAGACGCATCCCTGGGTTGAGCACGGGTTTTCGATCTTGGGCATGTGCTGTCTGGAAGACTCGCCGGCCCGCTGGGTGGCCGTTCACCGCATTCACCACGTCCATTCCGATCACCAGCCAGACCCCCACACGCCACTGGTGAATTTCCTCTGGTCGCATTGCGGCTGGCTGATGGTGAACAACAAGGCCACCCACTCGCTCGATGCCATGGCGACGTACGCCAAAGATCTGCTCCGCGACCCGTTTTACATGTATCTGGAGAAGCGGCCGCTGGCGAAGCTCTTGATTGCGGCAGCGCAGATTCCGGTCTTTTTTGTGGCTGGCTTTCTGGTGGGGTGGATCGGTTGGGGCTGGAATGCCGCCCTCCCGCTGGGATTGAGCCTGGTGGTGTGGGGGGTTTTGGTGCGGGTGGTGGCCGTCTGGCACATCACCTGGTCGGTCAATTCGCTGAGCCACATGTTCGGCTACCGCACCTACGAAACGGGCGAGGAGAGCCGCAACAACTGGCTGGTGGCGCTGATCACTGTCGGGGAAGGCTGGCACAACAACCACCACGAGGATCCCTCGTCGGCCAGCCTGCAGCATCGCTGGTGGGAGGTTGATATCAGCTACTACGAGATTCGCCTCCTGGAGATGCTGGGACTGGCTTGGGATGTCGTCACCCCCCGCCACCTCCGGCATGCAGGTAAGGGCAGCCCAGCGCGGGCTGCCAGCCGGGCCGGTTAGCCGGGCGTCTCAAATCGCATGGAAGCGGCCGGATAGCTCCTTCCTGGCCCGGATCGTGTTTCGCCCGACGGGGCTGCGATCTGGCCGAATCCTCAGCGGCGCACTCGCCTGATCGGCCGCCGGCCGTGCCCCAACAGAACCGCATGCCCCAACAGAACCGCGTGCCCAAAAAAACCGGAAGGGCCCACGAATGGAGCCCTTCCGGCCTGTTTATTGAAAAACCGAGAAACGACTAGCAGAGACGACTAGTAGCGACGACCGCCGCCACCGCCACCGCCACCGTAGCCGCCACCACCACCGCCGCCGCCACCGCCGTAGCCACCGCGGCTGCCGCCACCGCCACCGCTCTCACGGGGCTTGGCTTCGTTGACGGTCAGGGGACGACCGTCGTGCTCCTTCTCGTTCATGGCACTGATGGCGCGCTGAGCGGCATCATCGGCCTGCATTTCCACAAAGCCGAAGCCCTTGCTGCGGCCCGTATCACGGTCCTGGATGACCTGCGCACTGACCACCGTGCCGAACTCCGAGAACAACTGTTCCAGAGCCTCGCTGGTGACGCTGTAGGCCAAATTACCGACGTAAAGTTTCTTTCCCATGGATATAAATCAAACTCATACCGGCGACCCAAAGATCTTTCGGGGTCGCGTCGAAAGCGGCCGAGAGTGGCAGCCAGCCAGACGGTAAAGGCGCGAACTAAACAGCAGCGGCAAGAATGATCCGTAACCGAGCTACGTTGAACGTCGTCAAAACCAACGCCGCAATCGTACGTCATCGGGCCGGGGAATTCAACATCCGTTTTGCAAGGGGATGCGCGGGGGAGCGGTTGGCACTGCATTTCCCCCCGAACAGCCCCTGATTTCCCGCGGAAAATGGCTGAATGCGAGCTGAATGGATGGTTGGTGGCGGAGGTGCCGGCGGGCAACTGCCAGCCGACGACTGAAAACGAACGGCTGTTTGCGGGGGAGCCTTTCGGAACGAACTGGCTATGATACGTTGCTCGCTTGCCCCGCCCGACTGCAGCCGTCGATCCGTTCGTTCCCCACCCGCGATGGCGGTGGTCGCACGCTTGTGACGTGTCCGATCGCTGTCTACAGAGCTGCCTGCAGAGCTGCGCCTTTTTGGCAGAAAGTCCAGACTTGCGTCACATGCCGAACAAACCCGATTCGCAGACCGATGTGGCCATTCTGGGGGGCGGACCGGCTGGGCTCACCGCGGCGTACCTGCTCAGCGGGGCGGGGCGGCGGGTGACGGTGCTGGAGGCCGATCCGACGCTTGTTGGGGGCATCTCCCGCACGGTGGAATACAAGGGCTTCCGGTTCGATATCGGCGGCCATCGGTTTTTCTCGAAGAATCAGGCGGTCGAGGATCTGTGGACCGAATTGCTCGGGGCCGACATGCTTGTGCGGCCGCGGAGTTCGCGCATCCTCTACGGCGGAAAATTTTATTCCTATCCGCTCAGTGCCGGGGAAGCGCTCAAGAATCTGGGGATTGTCGAGGCGACGCGCTGCGTCGCCAGCTATCTCAAGGCCCGGGCCTTTCCGATCCCCAACCCCAAGTCGTTTCAGGACTGGGTGACCAATCACTTTGGCGACAGGCTCTTTGGCATCTTCTTCAAAACCTACACCGAGAAGGTGTGGGGAATGAGTTGCCAGGAGATCTCGGCCGACTGGGCCGCGCAGCGGATCAAGGGGCTGTCGCTCTCAAAGGCGATCCTCAACGCGATCATGCCGAAGCGCCAGCCGAAGAATCGCAGCCAGCAGATCAAGTCGCTGATTGGATCGTTCCGCTATCCGCGGCTGGGGCCGGGCATGATGTGGGAGGCCGCTGCCCGGCGGACGCAGGAGCAGGGGGGAACTGTCCGCATGGGCTGCCGGGCGACCGGGCTGGAGAAACTGCCGGCCGATGCGGGCTGGCGGGTGGCGTTCACGACAGCCGACGGCGGTGTTGAGCAGATCGAGGCCCGGCATGTCATCTCCTCGATGCCCCTGGGGCAGTTGCTGCTGGGGGTCACTCCGAAAGTGCCTGCGGAGGCGATTGAAGCCGCGAAGAGCCTGAAGTACCGCGATTTCCTCACCGTGGCGCTCATCGTGCGGCCGAGTGTTGTTCTCGAGGACAACTGGATCTATGTCCATGAGCCGGGGGTGAAGGTGGGGCGGGTGCAGAATTTCCGCAGCTGGTCGCCGGAGCTGGTGCCCGATCCCAATCTGGCCTGTTATGGGCTCGAATATTTCTGCTTCGAGGGGGACGGCCTCTGGAATTCGACCGATCAGGAACTGATCGCGCTGGCAACGCGGGAACTGGCTGCCATTGGTCTGGCCAAGGCTGGTGATGTGATTGATGGCCATGTGGTGCGGCAGCCGAAGGCCTATCCCGTCTATGACGACGCGTATGCCGGGCACGTGGCGACGATCCGCCGGGCCCTTGCCGAGCATTGCCCCAACCTGCATGTGGTGGGGCGCAATGGCATGCACAAATACAACAATCAGGACCACGCCATGATGACGGCGATGCTCACTGTGCAAAACATCCTGGCGGGCAAGCCGCTCTACGATGTGTGGGAAGTGAATCAGGACGCCGAATACCACGAGGTTTCAGTCGGCGGCGAGGGGGCCACGGCCGGCAGCGGAGCCAGCGGCCTGCGGCAGGTGCCCCGGCGGATCTAGATCGCATCCGACTTACGTGTAGCACCGGCTTCGGGGCGGCAAAAGTCTCGTCGCTTACGCTCACGAAGAGTTCGCCGACCCCTCCGCCTACATCGCTCGATCTATTTACCCAGTCGTCGCTACCATTATCCCGGATGCGCTCTGGATCGCGTTCCACGTTCGTGGAACGTCGATTTCGGGGCAGCACACGTTGTGTCGCTTGCGGGCACAACAAAAAAACCGCCGAACCCTCCGCCTTTATAACCCGGTGCGGAAGTCGTCGCTGAGGCTTTTCAGATGCGGCGCTAGCCTTCCAGCACGCTGCTTTCGCTGGCCATCAGTTGGGGGACCGGGCTCTCGGCACCGAACAGCTTGGTTTGCAGAACCACCACGCCGAACGTGAGCGAGGCGTAACAGAAATAGAGCACATGGAGGGCGAAGGATACCGCCGCAAAGGTGAGGCCCCGTTTGCCCAGGCAGAGGGAATAGAACGATCGATTGAGCACGGCCAGCGCCGCGAAGCATCCACCGGCCAGCCAGAGCGCCGGGGGCCAGACCACTGCGGCCACCAGCGCCGCCACCAGCATCAGAGCACAGACGCCGCTGACGCGTCCCTGCCAGTCGATGTTGAGTGACACAGGCAGATCGCCCGCCGCCAAAAGAAGTTGTGTCCAGGGTTTGGCGCGACAGAAAATATCGGTGACGACCATCGAGCGGAGCGTCCACTCCTTCAGGTGCTTGCACCGGAGTGTCGGGTCGAGCAGGATTTTTCCGCCGTTGGAGGCGATCCGCATGCCGAGTTCGATGTCTTCGACGCAGGGGGTGCCAAAGCGTTCGTCAAATCCGCCCACATCGAGAAAGGCTGCCGTGCGAATCGCCCCGCAGCCCGACCAGAAGCTGCCAGCCTTGCCAGGGTGGCTGACGTGGGTGTGGTGGTGGAGGAGATTGCGAAACTGACTCACGGTCCCGGGGGCGGATGGTTCGTCGTCGTAGGCGCCAAACAAGGCGATCAGTTCGGGATCGGCAGCAAAAAGCTCCAAGACCCGGTCCACGGCATTGGGCGCGAGGAGCACGTCGCCATCGACGAAGAAGAGAAACTCTCCCCGGGCGACAGCAGCCCCGGCATTGCGGGCTACCGCCGGCCCCAATCTTCGCCCGGTCTCCACCACCCGAACGTTCGGACCAGCGAGCCACTGTGGGGTTGGCGGCGCAACGCCATCGAACGCGATCACAAGTTGGGCCGCCCCCGGCCATTCTGAACAGATCGCCTCACACAAAGCCAAGGCCTGCCGGCCGCAGGGCTCAAACATGCCGGTCCACGAGGTGGTGGGCATGATCAGCGAAACCGTCGCGGCCGAACCGGCAAAGCCATCAGCTGGCGGGCTCACCTGCTCCCCGGCGGACCGCTGGGGGAGAGGAAGCTGTTCGGTCAGGCTGGTCGAGGACCGATCGTCGGCGGGGCGGGAGATCAATGCTGGCGTCCTTGCTGGCGGGCTGGGGCAGTGGCATTATGGCCGCTGATACACCCGCATTGTGCCAGAATGGCCCGTCTTTGCCAATGTTTTTTGAACCGCTCGCAACGGTGGTTCTGATTGTTCCACGCAATGGGCGTTGGAGCCGCTCCGGCCTGACGATCAATCCAGAAACCGGGCTCTCAGTTCGGGCGTGGGCAGTTGGCAGGTTTCGGTGCGGCCAAACCAGCGATAGCGGTTGCGGGCGATCCATTTATAGACGGCGTCCCGCAGGGGACGGGGGACGTACCAGAAAACTCCCAGCAGCGGCCAGGGAGGGGCCAGTCGACCGGCGATAGCCAGCGCCGCATCAGACCGGGTAAAGGCCCGCTCCCCCTCGATATAGACAATCGAGTCGGGCGTGGCGGGGGCCGGAATGCCATGCCGGCGGAGCAGTTCCTGCCCCACTGCCGACTGGAGCGACGCAAACCGCAGTCGGCCGGTGCGGTCGCGGGGAATCAGAAACCCGACTGTGGCGTTGCAGAGGTTGCAGGTGCCGTCAAACAGCACAATGCCCGCGCCCGTGGGAGCCAGGCCAGCGGCGGTGGAGGGGGTGCTCGAAGGGGTAGTGGAGTTCATCGTCACGCGGGTTCCCGGGGGGAGGCAGGCCGAGCCGCCGGCGGCAGCCTGCTGGGCAATCTGTTCTATCGCGTGGCAGTGCTGACAGTTCGCAAGAAAAACCGCTGCCGAAGGCGGAAATCGTCAAAAAGGCAAAAGGTTGTCTTGACAAGTGATGTCCTGACGATCATTATTCCGATATGTCCGATATGCACAAGGATCCTTCTTCGGCATCGACCTCCGGTTCCGGGCCGCAGCCCGGCCGGCAGAAATTCGATTCGCTCGAGCAGGAAGCCTATCTCAATCTCTGGCGCACGTTTGACCGCCTCAAAGCGATCGAAGAGCAGGTCTTTGCCGCGGTTGAGCTTTCGGCCCAGCAGTACAACGCCTTGCGGTTGCTCAACGAAGCGGCCCCGCGGACGCTCCCCACACTCTCGGTCAGTGCCCGGTTGGTTTCGCGGGCCCCCGACATCACCCGGCTGCTCGATCGCCTCGAAAGCCGGGGGCTGGTCCAGCGCCAGCGGCGGGCCGACAACCGCCGCGTCGTGCAGGTGGGGATCACGCCGGCCGGAGCAGCGCTGCTGGAAGAAATGCAACTGGCAGTGGAGGCGTGTGGCCGACGCCAGTTGGGGCATCTCTCCCCAGACCGCTTGGAGAGCCTCGTCGCTCTGCTGAAAGAAGCCCGTGCGCCCCATGAATCGCGCGATCCCGCCGATGGCTCCGGTGGGCCTGCGGCGCGGGCCGAACTCTCAACCCCCGTCCTGATCCCGTCCTAAAACCATTCGATTCCTCATCGTTATCTCTCAGTCTCTTCTCTCATCAGCAGGAGCATTTCCATGGTGTCATCGACGGCTGATCGCCCCCATGCAATCGTCATCGGCGGCGGGCCCGCCGGAGCGACGGCTTCGACGCTGATCGCCCAGCAGGGCTACCGGGTGGAACTGTTCGAGCGCGAGACATTCCCGCGCTACCACATCGGCGAGTCGATGATTCCGGAATCGTTCTGGGTTTTGGAGCGCCTCGGCATGCTGCCGAAACTCCATGGCACCCGCTTTGTGAAGAAGCACAGCGTGCAGTTCGTCACCGGCACCGGCAAGCTTTCCGAGCCGTTCTACTTTGCCGACAACAAGCCGCATGAATCGTCGCAGACCTGGCAGGTGGCCCGCGCTGAATTCGATCTCATGATGCTCAACAATGCCCGCGAACATGGCGTGAACGTGCACGAGGGGGCCCGCGTGCTGGATGTGATTTTCGAGGGCTCGCGGGCCGTCGGCGTCACGCTTGCCGAGGGGGATGGCCAGCGGCAGGTGTTTGCCGATGTGGTGATCGATGCGGCGGGGCAGAGCACCATGATCCAGGATCGGCTCGGCCTGCGGGAATGGGATCCGGTGCTGAAAAAAGCGGCGCTGTGGACCTACTGGAAGGGCGCCTACCGCGACACCGGCAAGGATGAGGGGGCCACGATCGTGCTGCAACTCGACCAGAAGCAGGGCTGGTTCTGGTATATCCCGCTGGCCGACGACATGCTCAGCGTGGGCGTTGTGGCGCCGCACGAATACCTCTTCAAAAACCGGGCCTCGAAGGATTACGAAACGATCTATTCCGAGGAAGTGGCCCGCTGCCCGGGGCTGCAACCCCGGCTCAAGAATGCCACGCAGGCCGCCCCCTTCCGGGCTGCCAAGGAATATTCCTACCGGGCCCGCGATGTGGCCGGGGATGGCTGGGTGCTGGTGGGGGATGCCTATGGTTTTCTTGACCCGCTCTATTCCTCTGGAGTGCTCTTGGCCCTGCGCTCAGGCGCCATGGCGGCCGATGCTATCTGCGAGGGGCTGGCCAAGGGAGACACCTCGGCGGCGCAGCTGGGCAAGTGGGGCCCCGCCTTCAATGAGGGGATGGACCGGATGCGCCGGCTGGTATGCGAATTTTATGACGGCTTCAACTTCGGCGGCTTTGTGAAGAAGCATCCCCACCTCAAGGGGCACATCACCGACCTCCTCATCGGCGACCTGTTCAACGATAAGGTGGATGACGTCGTGGCGCCGATGGACGAATTCCGCCAGCAGCGGCTGGCGGCCCGCCAGCAGCCGGTGGCGGCAACGCTCGCGGGAGCGGAATGAACCGGGGATGAACGGCCCCGATTTTGTCCGGCTGGCGCTCCAACTGGCCCTGATGCTCGGCTGCGGTTTGGTTGGCGGTGCGGTGATGCGCCGGTTTCAGCAGCCTGCCGTCCTCGGCGAGATGCTTGGTGGCATCGTGCTGGGGCCGACCGTTCTCGGCTGGCTCTGGCCGGGAGCGCACGACCTGATGGTGGGCGGGCCCGATTCCGTGGCCACGGTGCGCAGCGCTGTCGTCCAGCTAGGGATGCTCTTCTTTCTGCTCGGAGCGGGACTCGAAATCGATCTCGACGGGCTCAAACGCTCAGGGCTGGCGGCCCTGGCGATCGGGCTGTTGGGGTCGCTGGTGCCGCTGGCGGCGGGGGTGGGGCTCGTGCTCGCCTGGCCGGAACTGTGGACGATCCCGGCAGGCATCTCCCGCGAATCGTTTGCGCTGTTTATCGGCGTCTGCATGGCCAACACCGCCAACCCCGTTCTCGCGCGAATCCTCGCGGAACTGGGGCTGCTGCGGCAACCGGTCGGGGGCATGGTGATGGCGGCGGCCCTGATCGACGACTTGGTGGGATGGTCGCTGTTGGCAATCGTGCTGGGAGGCTTGGATCCTGCGGTTTCGTCAGCCGCGCCGGTCGTGGTCGGCAAGGTCGGAACG
>CAISJI010000011.1 GCA_903885565.1 uncultured Planctomycetaceae bacterium | reverse complement strand
CGACTCCGAGGAAGTGGTTTCTCGGAGCCGGCTGCTGCCAGCGCGGCTGAGAGGTCTGCCGCCTGAGCAAAACGGCGGGTGCGATCCTTGGCGAGGCATTTCTCCGCGATCCGACTGACATTTCGCGGGATCGCAGCCTTGATGCTCGTGGGGGCAGCGGGCCGCTCCTCCTGCACGATCCGGGCCGCCGCAATCATTGATATTCGCCGCAGGTCGTAGGGGGGCTGATCGGTGAGCAGTTCGTAGAGCACCACTCCCAGGCTATAGATATCACTGCGGGCATCGACCGACTCGTCGCTGGCAAACTGCTCCGGGCTCATGTATTGCAGCGTGCCGATCAACTGCCCCAGATTGGTCAGCCCCGAGGGAATGCCGGCGTCTGGCGAGCGGCGGGCCACGCCGAAATCGATCAGCTTCGGATGCCCGCTGGAATCGACGAGGATATTGCCAGGCTTGATGTCGCGGTGGATCACGCCATGCCGATGGCCATAGTCGACGGCATCGACAACCTTGCCAAACAGCGCCAGCCTCTCGGCTATGGAGAGCCCGTGCCGCACCGCATAGGCCGTGATCGGGAGGGCGTCGGGAATCAGTTCCATGATGAAAAAAGGAACCTGCGTATCACCCACCTGGCAGGTTCCCGCGGCAAACACCTGTGAGATCCAGGGATGCCGCATTTGGCCAAGGGTTTCAGTTTCGCTGAGAAACCGCTGGTAGAGATCGCGCGAGATCATCCCCGGCCGCAACACCTTCACGGCAACAGCGCGGCGGGGCTGCTCCTGCTCCCCCTGATACACGCGCCCCATCCCCCCTTCGCCGAGCATGTGCGTCAGGCGCACGCCGCCGATCGTGGAGCCGATCAGCGGATCGACAAAGTCTGGCGGCGCTCCGCCCGGCTCGAGCACGTTCCAGAGCGATTGCAGGCTCAAGGCATCGTCAGCGGCAGAAGCCTCCCCCTCCCCGGCCGGGAACCCCTCCGGGGGATTCGTTGGGTGATCCTTCATGCACGGCCTGCGTAGGGCTCACAGCGGTGGGCGGGTTGGTGGCGGATGGCTCTCAAGAGTACGCTAACCCCTCTGCGTGCCCCCGTCGAGACGGGGGAGTTCCAAAAAAAGATTTGGCCCCCCGGCTCAACTCGAAGCGCTTCCGCGTGCGCGGAGGGAAAATCGGCCCGCGTCATCCTCACAAGAGCGTATTTTGAACCTCTGACAGCAGGAGTTCCACCGTGACCACGGCTATCCGTTCGGTTTCCCTGTTTCGCTGCCGGCGGTCCGCGCGGGCGGGCTTCACGCTGGTGGAACTGCTGGTGGTGATCGCCATCATCAGCGTGCTGGTGGGGTTGCTGCTGCCGGCGGTGCAGGCGGCTCGCGAGGCGGCCCGGAAGGTGCAGTGCCTCAACAACCTCAAGCAGGTTGGGCTGGGCTTGTTGGGGCATGAGTCGGCGAAGAAGGCGTTTCCTCCGGGAGGGGTCAAATGCCCGACCGCCTATTTCTACGGCCACTCTTGG
>CAISJI010000010.1 GCA_903885565.1 uncultured Planctomycetaceae bacterium | reverse complement strand
GCCGTCCTCCGTGATCACCACCACCGGCTCGTAGCTGCGTACAAAAGCGGCACTCGGCCTGACGATCGCCTCGAGCAGATCGTGGGGGGTGCGGATGCCGCCGATCCGGGAGAGATCGGGGCCGATGCGGCCCCCCACATAGGCCATCGCGTGGCAGGTGGTGCAGGCTCCCTTGCTACCGGCAAACACGGCATGTCCTCTGGCTGCGTCGCCGGGTGGAAGCACGCTTGCCAACTCTTGAATCGACTGCTGCCCCGCCGCCGCGCTCGTTGCCTGCTCCAGAAATGCCTTGCCAGCCGGGGCCGCCTCCGCCGGCAGAGCCGCCACGGCCGCCTCGAGCAGATCGCGTCTGAGTCGGGGCACCTGCTCCGAGTGGGTGATCTGCTGCAGGGCCTCCACCAACACATCGCCGCCGGCTAGAGTCAGCGCGGGGAGCAGCAGCGAAAGCTCATTGGCCCCCAGCCCGCCACTCACTCCCGCGATCGCTTCGAGCGCGCTTTCTTCGAGCGGGCCTGCCGCCAACAGACGGGCCGCTGCCGCCCGGTCGAGCGGCGGGCTCTCACCGGTGAGCAGACCGATGAGCCTCGATGTCACCACTTCAGGCAGGTCGCCGCGGGCCGAGCCGAGCACCTGCAAGGCCTCCAGCATCGTGCGGGGGGGAACGGCCCGATCGGCAGCCAGAGCCAGTAATTCATCGCGCAGCCGCTGCCGCTGCTGCGCAGAGAGGGAGAGCGAGCCGAGCGTTTCCACGATCGCTGTCTGCTGAGAAGGAAGATCGGCGGCCTGACCAAGACTCCCGTCGAGACGCCGGGCAAACGCCTCAATCCAGGCGTCGGGCGTCGCCTTCACACCCGTCTCCTGACAGACCAACAGAGCCGCGGCCACTATTTTTCCAGGAGCCTCTGGATCAGCGATCGCCTCTCCCAGCGCCGCCGCAACAGCCGAATTGCCAGCCAGTTTTGCCAGTGTGGCACGGGCCCGGGCCGCTGTCTCGGGGGAAGACTGGGCGGCCACTTCGAGCTGGGGCCGCACCTGCCCAGCCAGCGCCGCCGACCACTCGGGATGGCGGGCCGCCACCCACCAAGCCGTGTCGCGGAGTTTGGCGTCGGATGATCTGCACAGGGCCAGAGCCCTGTTTAAGTCGACTTCCACTCCCGGCACTCGTGTCGCCATCTGATCGAGCGCCACCAGCGCCGCCCCGCAGCTGCCCGGATCGTCCCCGGCAAGTGCCGGAAGCAATTCGTCCGCAGCGCCAATCTCGATCAGGGCATAGATCAGCGAATGTTCCAGTGCCCGGTCTCCAGTCACATGATCGCTGCCAACCGGCCGGGCCGCAGCTGCCAAGAGCGGCCCACAGGCGAGTCGATCCCCCAAACGGCCCAGTGCCTCGGCGGCCGCCCGGGCCACCGCCG
The DNA here is from genome assembly GCA_903885565.1 of uncultured Planctomycetaceae bacterium. Classification (GTDB taxonomy): domain Bacteria; phylum Planctomycetota; class Planctomycetia; order Pirellulales; family UBA1268; genus CAISJI01. The sequence continues at coordinate 66,239 of CAISJI010000010.1, read as the reverse complement.
GGCTGGAATCCTGAAGAAGTTGGCTGAGCCCCTCAAGCGCCAGTGGATCCCGGTTGAGCCCAGCCGCATGCGCCGCTGCCTGCCGGACTGTGGCGTCAGCATCGGCCAGGCCGGCCCGCACCAGGCTCCGCCCCGCCGGCAGATCGATCCGCGCCGCCGCCCAGACGATTCGGGTTCGCACCGGCACGGTGGTGGAGGTGTCGGCCGCCATGAGACTCAGCGCCGCGCAGGCTTCCGCCCCCAGCTGAGCCAAACGATCGATCGCCCGAGCCACGACGGCCGGCCGGGGATCGGCCAACAGCCGGGAGAGTTCCCCCGGCGAGAGCCCGCTCCAATTCAGCGCCAAGCCGCGCGGATCGGCGGGCACCACAGCCCCTTCGCGTCGCACGCGATAGATCGCCCCCAGCACCGCCGGCTTCTCCAGTTGCGATGTCGGGCAGCAGAGCTTGTACCAGCCGCCGGTATCGGCCACCAGCAGCGAGCCGTCGGCATCCTCGACTACATCGGTGGGGTGAAAGTCGGCGGAATTGGCGACGAGGAAGGGACTGTCTTCGGTCTGGAAACTCGCCCCTTCCGGGCGGAGCCGATGCCGCGACACGGTGCGGAGGTTGAAGGCGCAGGCAAACAGATCGCCGGCGAACTCCTCACCAAAGCCCGCCCCCGAATGGGCCTCAAGACCGCAGGCCGCCGCGGGCCCCATCTGCGTCAGGGCCGGCAGCAGTTCGCCGGTGCGCAGATGCCCCTCGAGCACGCCGGAGGTTTTTCCATACGCTCCCCCATAGAGTGCATGGATCAGGCCATCGCGCATGCCTCCGGCAGGATGCACCAGAAACGTGCAGGAAAGAATCCGCTCCCCGGCTGGCGTGAAGACCACATCCACAGGATTGTCCATGCCGCCGGTGAGCACCGGCTCGAAGCCACTGCCATCGGGGCGGGCGCGGAAGATGTGCGAGGCCCGGCTGGTCCACTGCGGGTTACCGGGAATGGCGTGTGTCTGCGTCCCGCTCCCTCCCTTGCACCAGTACAGCCAGCCATCCCGGCCCAGATAGGGCCCATGCAGATCGTTGGCACAGCCGGTGAGCGAGCCGCCATCAAACCACTTCTCGCGCTTTTCGGCCACGCCGTCGCCATCGGTGTCGGTGAACTTCCAGATCGCCGGGGCGGCCGACACATAGAGCGATCCTCGATACCAGAGCGTGCCCTGCGGAATCATCAGTCCGGTGGCGAATTCCGTGCTTGCATCGAAGTGGCCGTCGCCATCGGTGTCCTCCAGGCGAATGATGCGGTGGGTCGGCTTCTCCACCTGTTCGGCCACGGGAGCGTTGGAGCCGCTCGAATCGGCCACATAGAGCCGGCCGAGTTCATCGAAATCGAACGTCACCGGTCGGTCGATCAGCGGAGGTGCTGCCACCTGCTCCACCAAAAAGCCCTCCGGCACAGAGAGCGAAAGCCCCTCGAAGGCGAATTCATCCGCTCCTGCAGCGCTGCCAATCAAAGCGGCGGCTCCCGCCAGCACAATCCCTCGCAGGCTGTGGCTCATGGATATCGTGCGCACAAGCTTGGGTTCCCTTCGGCAGAGCCAGCGTCAGCGGGGGGGCAGATCGAAATCGCCGCTGCGGTCGCGGTAGATGCAGTGGACGTGGTTGGCGGGATTGCCTTCGGCATCGGGCTGCACATTGCAGAACTCCAAACTGAAGGCGGGATTTTCGACCAGATACCAGTGGCCGATGCCCGGTTCCAGCGCCCCCGCCCAAGCGAAGCGCACTGCATTCCATCCCCCCTCCGCCTTTTCAATTGCCGCCAGCCGTTCAGCCGCCACTTCCGGATGCATGCCGGCACAGGAGGCCTCGACAATCCGGCGCAGCAGCGCCTGCTGCTGAGGATTGAGCGCCTCAAAGGGAATTCCCTGTGGGGCCGCCTGGGGAGCCTGCGCTTCGCCAGCCGCTCGTATGTCACGCGGCGCCTCAGGCGCCACAATGGCGGTGGCACGCTGGGTGGCATCGAGGGCACGCACCAGTTCAAAAGCGAGTGTCTCCTCGTCTTTGAGCAATCGATGGCCCACCGGCGGCTGGCCCGCGAGCGCCGTGCGCACCTCGGCGGGACTGGCTCCCATGAATTGCGGTGTGCTGTCAACAACCCGGCCGTCGCGCACGGTGAAGTTGAGCGAGAGGTGATGCCCTTCCACCGACAGCCCCCACGAGCCGGTAGCCTCCGGCGTGCCGAAGAGCGTGAAGAAATAGCGCTGCGCGTCGCGGATGTTCTTCGCCTTCTCCCCCTCAATCAGGCGCAGGATCTCGTCGCGCTGCATGATGCCAAGCGACGTCTCATAGCCCTGCGGCGAGACCGCTGCCCGCAGCAGATCGAGTGCCGCGTGCTGCTGGGCCGGGTTCATGTCGCGCAAAGACAGCCCCTTGCGCTGGAATTTTGGCACAAAATGCCAGCCCGTTCGCTGCGGATCATCAAACGGCTTCTGGGCCACCGCCACCTGCTCCGGCACGAGCGTCGCCAGCCACGTCTTGGCAGCCTGCACCATGCAGCCTGCAGCGGTGAGGCCGGCGGCCGCCGGGAAGATCATCCAGAAGGAGCAGGCCACAGCCGCACAGAGCAGGGCCGCGGTGAAGAACCGTCGTTTCGGTGGCTTGGCCTGCGTCATCTGAAAGAAGCCCTGTGAAGTTATTGATGGCGGCCGGGGTCGCGATCGTGATGGGTCTGATCGACATGCACATGCACATCGGGCTGCCTACGAAAATACTCTTCCCACGCCGCATCCGACACCCCCGCCCCGTCGAGATAGAGATTCCAGAGCCCCGGGAGCGTGCCCAGGGCCTCAAGCCCCCGATCCCCCAACGGCACGTCGATCAGATGGAGCGAACGCAGGGCAGGAAAACCAGCCAGAGCAGCCCCCACCTCCGGGCCGGCCAGCCGCGGACTTCCCAGCCGCAGGCTTGTGAGCCGCGGAAGCTCAGCAAGCGCCCGCAGCCCCTCCACGGTGCAGGCCGCCTGTGGCAGGTTGATGGTTTCCAGCGTGCGGCACCGGGCCATCTGCCGCAGCCCCTCGTCGGTCAGCGGCGACTCCCGCAGCACCACTTTCCGCAATCTGGGCAATTCCGCCACAATCGCGGCATGGGTGTCATCGGCCCGGCCCCGCTCGAGTGTCAGCTCTTCCAGAGCCTTCAGGCGGGCCACCTCCTGCCACTCCTCTGCGCTCAGAGGCCGGTCGGCCACGCGCAGCCGCGTCGCCTCCCCCGCCTGCACCGCCGCGATCTGGGCCGCGACAGTCGGCGTCGCTATGGGAGCGACGGCGTCGGGCGCTTGCTGAACTGCAGCCGTATCCGCCGCAGGGCGACAGCCGGTGTACTGCAGCAGCAGGCCGCCGAGCAGGATGCCGGTGGCTGCGGCTCTGGCTGGCTGTGGAAAAAGCCATCCATGGCCTCTGGTTTGAATACAGTCCACGAAGTCGACTGGTGAAAAAGCCGAGGTTTTCCACGGTCGACGGGCATCGCATCCAGCGATGCTGCACTGTCCCCACAGCCTGCTAGGCAGCGTGAGCACGGTGATGGCACGAAATGCTGCTACGCCAGAATCTCCCGAATCGGCTCGACATGCTCCACGCCCACGAGCTTCTGGTCGAGGCCGCCAAAGAAGTAGCTCAGCCGGTTGGGATCGAGGCCGAGTTGGTGGAGGATTGTGGCGTGCAGGCTCTTCACATGGAAGCCAGTCCGGCCATCATGGAGAGGCGTGATTGCCGCGGCGCCGAGTTCGTCGGTTTCGCCCACGCTCACGCCTCCCTTGATCCCGCCGCCGGCCATCCACATCGTGAAGCCGTAGGCATTGTGGTCGCGCCCCGTCCCGGCGGCATATTCGGCCGTTGGCTGCCGACCAAATTCCCCTCCCCACACCACCAGCGTGCTCTCCAGCAGACCGGTGCGTTTGAGATCGGTCAGCAGGGCCGCGATCGGTTGATCGGTATTGCCGGCGTGGAAGTTGTGGTTCTTCTCCAAATCGCCGTGGGCGTCCCAGTTGTCGTCGTTGTGGGCACCGCCGGAATAGAGTTGCACAAACCGCACGCCGCGTTCCACCAGCCGCCGGGCCAGCAGGCAACGCCTGCCGAAGTCGGCGGTGCGGGGATTCTCGATTCCATAGAGCTGCTTCGTTTCCTCGGTCTCGCGGGTCAGATCGACCGCCTCAGGAGCATGCTCCTGCATCTTCCAGGCCAGCTCATAGGAGGCGATCCGCGCTGCCAGTTCAGTGTTGTCGCCCCGCGGCAGGAGGTGGGCTGTGTTCGCCTCGCGGAGCGCATCGAGCATCACGCGCTGGCTTTCCAGAGACATATCATCGGGCGGGGCCAGATCCAGAATCGGCGCCCCCTTCGAACGCAACAGCGTGCCCTGATAGGTGGCGGGCATGTAGCCGCTCGACCAGTTCTTCGCCCCGGAGATAGGCCCGCCGGTCGGATCGAGCATGACGACAAATCCGGGCAGATTTTCGTTCACGCTGCCCAAGCCGTAGTTGGCCCACGAGCCGAGACAGGGGGCCCCGCTTTGGATCTTGCCCGAATTCATCTGCAGCATCGCCGAACCATGGATCGGCGAATCAGCGGTCATCGAATGGAGGAAGGCAATGTCATCGACATGATTGGACAGATGCGGAAAGAGGTCAGAAACCCACTTCCCGCAAGCCCCATATTGTTTGAACTTCCACTTCGGCCCGACCACGCGCCCCTGATTCTTCTCTCCCCCCCGCCCCTTCGTCTTCACCTCGATCGTCTGACCGTCGAGGCCATAGAGCTTCGGCTTGTAGTCGAAGGTGTCGACCTGACTCGGGCCGCCATACATAAAGAGAAAGATCACACTCTTCGCCTTGGGGGCGAAGTGGGGAAGTTTCGCGGCGAGGGGATTGGTGAAGGCCGCCACTCCGTCTGCAGCGCGGGTCTGGCGGGCAAAAAAGGGCTGGTCAAGCAGGCCGGAAAGCGCCAGCCCCGTAAACGAGGCGCCCGCTTCCCAGAAAAATTCGCGCCGCGTGCGTCGGCAGAAGCTGCCCGCACCGGAGGCATCGGCTGGAGTGTGCATGAGTAGGGTCTCCGCAGAGCTAGTCGAGGTAGATGAATTCGTTGAGGTTGAGCACCATCAGGCAGAAGAGTTCCAGGCTGCGGGTGGGACCGACACCATCGGCATTCTCCAGCGTGTCCACCAGTGCCACGCCCCGGGCCACCTCCTCAGCGCTGACCTGCCGCGTCAGCGCGATCTCCAGGGCCCGGCGCACCTCCGCCTGCGTGTTATCGGCGTCGACGCCCCCCACTTCCCGTTTGACACGCGCGGCAAACGCCCGGGCCTGCTTGTGCAGAAATGCGCCATTCATCATGCCCAGGGCCTGTGTCGGCTGCGTGGTGGTAAACCGCACCGGACAGGTGGTGTCGGTATCGGCCAGATCGAAGTCGGCGAGAATCGGCGTGATGAGCGAGCGCTTCACATGGATGTAAACGCTGCGGCGGGCCTGCTCCTCGGCGGGTGAACTGCCCCAGCCTTCCCCCGGCCGCGACTGCCCCGCCAGCACCTCCTTGGGAATATCGACAAACACTCCCGGACCTCCCATCTTGGGATTGAAATCTCCGCTGGCGACATGGATCGTATCGCGGATCTCCTCGGCGGTCAGCCGACGCATGTCAAAGCGCCAGAAACTGTCGTTCAAGGGATCGCTCGCCGAGGCGGCGGCATCGCCCGTCGAGGCGGCTTGGTAAGCCTGCGAAAGCATGATCTGCCGGTGCAGCGGCTTGAGATGCCAGCCGCCGGAGATCAGTTCTGCAGCCAGCCAATCGAGCAGTTCCGGATGCGTGGGAGGATCGCCCATCATGCCGAAGTTGCTGGAACTGCGGGCGATGCCGCGGCCGAAATGATATTGCCAAAGGCGGTTGGCCAGCACGCGGGGAGTGAGTTGGTTTTCCGGAGACACCAGCCACTGCGCCAGCGCCGTCCTCCGGCCGGTGGAGGTGGCGCCGGGGGCTGGAGTCGGGATCACCGGTTGCTTCGCCTTGAGAATCCCAGGGAAGGCTGGCTCCACTCTGTTTTCAGGCTTCGTTTCGGCGTGCGGATTGCCGCGGTAGAGCACAAACGTCTCAGGGGCCTGCGCCCCCTGCTCCGTCACCACCGAGGCCACCTCAACCGGCACCGATTCCTTCTTCACCGCCTCAAGTGCCGCCACCTTGGCGTCGTAGTCGCGCTTGCCGTCGGCCCCGAGAATTTTTTCCCCCTCGGCGGCGATTGCCTCGGCCAGCTTGGTGGCCTGCTCCCCCTTCTTCTTGCTGGTCGAGAGGGGCCGATTGTCAAACCCCGGTCCCGTCCAGGCGACGCTCAAGCCCTTGCGATGCTCCCACTGGAAATAGTCGAGCCGGATCGGCAGACGCCCCGCCTTGAGAGAGACTGTGGCCGTCTTCGGCTGACCGATACCGTGGATGCCATCATATTCGACAACCGTCTTCCCGTCGATCGAGAGACGGGAGCCGTCGTCAGAATCGAGCGTGAAGGTGTAGTCGCCATCGGCAGGCACCTTGAGAAAGCCGGTGAAGACATAGCCGAAGGAATCGGGCCGCAGCGAGGGAGCCACGGTGATATTGAAAAACTGGCTGGCCACCGGGCCGACATCCTCCGCCTTGAGGCTGTCGAAATCGGGCAGCTTCGTCCAAGTGTCGCGGTAGAAGCGGAAGGCGAGATCGTCGAGATCGCTCGACTCTGTCGGCCCATCGGCGGGGTTGTCTCTGGCGGCCAGAAACGCTGTTTCGATCGCTGTGACGGCCTGCTGGGCGGCATCGATGCGGCGTTGCCGATTCTCCACGCGGGCGTCATGCTCGGCGCGTGCCTCGGGGCTGGCGAAGATCGGCCGCTCCACCGACGGTCCTTGCACGATGTTGTGAAAGAACGAGAGCAGGCTGTAGTAATCGCGCTGCGGAATCGGATCGATTTTGTGATCGTGGCAGCGGGCGCAGTTGACCGTCAGCCCCAGGAAGGTCTGGCCGGTGGTGGCTACGATGTCGTCGAGCCAGTCGTAGCGGAACTGCGCCCTGTCGGCCGGTTCGTCATCCCACACACCGAGCCGGTAGTAGCCGGTGGCGATCAGAGCGTCGTTGGAGGGCTCGGGAAGTTCGTCACCGGCGATCTGCTCGATCGTGAGTTGGTCGAACGGCTTGTCGGCATTGAACGAGCGGATCAGGTAGTCGCGGTAGCGCCAGGCATGGGGCTTGGCACCATCGCGTTCAAAGCTGTTGGTGTCGGCATACCGCACCAGATCGAGCCAGTGGCGGGCCCACTGTTCGCCGTAGTGGGGCGAGGCGAGCAACCGGTCGACCACCTTCTCAAACGCCTGCGGCGACTCATCAGCGAGGAAATCTTGCAGTTCGGCCTGCGTGGGGGAGAGGCCGGTGAGATCGTAGGTGGCACGCCGCAGCAGCGCGGTTTTGTCGGCCGGCTGGGGAATCGGCAGGCCGCGACGGGCCAGCCCGGCACGGATGAATGCATCGATCGGATGGGGCGCATTCTCCACCTCAGGCACGGCCGGGCGCGTGAGCGGCCGGAAGGCCCAATGCTCCTGCCAGGCGGCCCCCTCCTCAATCCAGTGGCCGAGGGCATCGACCTGCGCTGGAGTGAGCCGCGGTCCTTCCGGTGGCATGCGGGTATCGGGATCGGTGGCGGTGATGCGTTCGAGGATCAGGCTCGCCTGCTTGTCACCAGCCACGATCGCTCGGCCGCCGCTGTCGAGTTCGGCCAAGGCGCCAGCCGATTCATCCAGACGCAGCCCCCCCTCCTGCTTGTCGGGGCCATGGCAGGCAAAACATTTCCTGGCCAGCAGCGGCTGGATCTCGCGGGAGAAGTCGACCGGGGCCGCCTGCAGAGGCAAACCGACAACGCACGCACAAGCACCCACGATCGCTGCCAGTCGCGCCCTCCAACCGAGTCGGGTCGGCGCAGCCGTCTGGCGGAGGGATTCTTTCAACACTCTCACGCGTCACCCTTTTTCCACAGCCTGCTCGATCGTTCCACCGCAGCACCGCCGCTGCTGCGAACCGCTCGGCCGGAGGCCACAGCGAGGTCCTGTTCCCAGCTCGAAACTGTCCATTCTATGCCCGCTCAAGCCAATTCGACCGACGTAGAACAGCGGTTGCGGGGCGGCAAAAGTTTCGTCGCGTGCGCTCCTCAAGCGTTCGCCGACCCCTTCGCCTCCACCGCCCAATGTTCAAAGCCCGTTGTCTCTCCAGCTATCCCGAATACGCCCGCTCGCGACGGGAGTTGCTTGCGGGGAACCACCAGCCACAATAGATTCTAAGCGTCGTTTAAAAAAAAGCAATTTTGGCTCCAAGCCCTGCCTTTCCATGACAGCCCCCCACAACCGCGTCGAATCGGCGCTGCTGCGCAGGATCAACGAGCGGCGGCTGCTCGAAGTGATCCAGCAACAGGGGCCCTCCTCGCGGGCCTCACTGACCCGCTCCAGCGGTCTCACCGCTCCCACCGTGTCGAAGGTGGTCGAGGCGCTCCTGCAGCGTGGGCTGGTGGAGGAAGTTGAGCCGCTTGGCCAAACCCTCGGCCGACCGGGCCGGCTGGTGCAGATGGCGGCCATGTCGGCAGTGATTCTGGGCGTGGTGATCGATGCCTCCACCTGCTGCGTGGTCGCCGCGGGGCTCGATGGACGCGTGGAGGAAGCACGCACGCGCCGGTTCGTCACGCCGCTGACCTACAAGGAGTTGCTCAACTCCATCGAACTCCACTGCCGCGCCCTGCTCCAGGATGCCGATCGCACGGTGCATGCCATCGGCGTCAGCGTGCCGGGGCTGGTGAATGAGCGGCTGAAGGAGATCGTCTTCTCCCCCAATCTCCATCTGCTCGACAAGCGCAATCCGGCAGTCGATCTGGAGCAGAGGATCGGAGCGAAGTGCCTGCTGCTTCAGGAGACCAGCGGGCTGTGCCTGAGTGAGCGGCTCTATGGCGACGCCAAGGGCTTGCGCGATTTCGCGATGCTCGATGTCAGCACCGGCCTCGGGCTGGCGGTGATGTGCGGGGGGCAGTTGCTCTCCGGGCATGGCGGCATGGCGGGAGAGGTGGGGCACATCACAGCCGATCCCACCGGCATCCGCTGCGGCTGCGGCAACCGCGGCTGCCTCGAAACGCTGGCCACCGACTCCGCCCTGCTGCGCCGCATGTCGGAGCGGTTCGGCCAGCCGCTCGCTCTCGAGGAGGCGGCCAGCCAGTTGGCGGCACATCCAGAGAAATTCCAGCCCGATGTGGAATGCGTCAGCGAATACCTCGCCATCGCCATGGCCGCCGTCATCAATATCTTCAATCCCACCACCCTGTTTGTGCATGGCACGCTGCTGGTCGCCGCGGAGGATCGCTTTGCCCTTGTGCTCGAGCGGGTGCGGCAGCGCACGCTCACCGCGTCGCTGGCCGACTGCACGATCGTGCCGACGCGGCTGAGCAAGCGGCAGGGGGCAATCGCCGGTATCATGCACCACCTGACCAACACCTGGGCCCCCCCGTTTCGCTGACCGGGCCGGCGGCCCCTTCCCCCCTTCGTCATAAAATCTTCTCCCCGGAGCGTCTTTCGCATGACTGCCACCCCAGCTTCCCGCCCCCTCTTCTCACTCGTCGGCCAGACGGCTCTGGTCACCGGTTCCTCCACCGGGCTGGGCCTGGCCACCGCCCGCTGCCTCGGGCTGGCGGGGGCGAAGGTGGCGGTCAACTACGCCAACTCCCGCCCCCGGGCCGAGAAGGCGCTGGCTGACCTGCGGGCTGCCGGGATCACAGCCGATCTCTTTCAGGCCGACGTCAGCGACGAAGGGGAGATCGATACAATGTTCACAGCGATTGAAACATCGCTGGGAGCGGTCGACATCATCGTCGTCAACGCCACGCCGGCCCAGCCGCAGAAACCGATCGAGGAATATGACTGGGACTTTTACCAGCAGATGCTCGACTTCTTTGTAAAGAGCCCCTACATGCTCGCCCGCCGCGCTCTTCCCGGCATGAAGAAGCGTCGCCACGGCCGGCTGATTAATATCACCAGCGAAGTGTTCCAATTGGGTGTTTCCCCCTTCTCCGCCTACGTGGCCGCCAAGGGGGGCCAGATCGGCTGGTCGCGCAGCATGGCCCGCGAACTGGCCCCGTTCGGTGTGACAGTCAATATGATCGCCCCCGGCTGGATCCCCGTGGAGCGCCACGAAAACGATCCGCAGGCCGATAAAGATGCCTATCTGGCCACGGTGCCTGCCGGCCGCTGGGGGAAGCCGGAAGAGGTCGGCTGGGCGGCCGCCTATCTGGCCAGCCGGGAGGCGGGGTTTGTGACTGGCCAGAGCATCTCCGTCAACGGCGGTAAGACGGTCTGGTAGGCAGCGATGTGTCGGAAAACCGCGCCGGCACATCCGATTCCAAGCCCCTGACGCAGCGTTCCAGCAGGGCGGCTAGACTTAAAAGAGAGTGCGAGAAGTAGCCGTCGGAAGACGAGGGCATTGTGCAAACGCCGTTGCGATTCCCCACTGACGCGGAAGTTCACGCTGAGGAGGCAGCCCGCTTCCGTGGTCTTTCTGCGGAAGAGCGCATCGCCGCGATCCGGTCAGTCCTGTCAGCAGGGGAACTCCTGATCCGCCGTTCATCCCAGCAGGAATTTCTCCACTCGCACCGACAATCGCAGGAAGATCTCGCCCGTCGCGCCATTGAGGAGTTCGTAGGCCGTCATGCCGCACGACCATGATTCGCTCGCCGGAGACCTGATCCGCGCCGTCGAGATTCTCGCTGAAGTCTTTGCGGCACGTGGCGTGCGGTATGCACTGCTGGGCGGGTTGGCGACGATGCTGCGCGGCCGGCCACGGTTCACGCAGGATATCGACATCCTGCTGGATGTTCCTCAGATCGCCCTTCCGGGCCTGCTGGACGACCTGGTCGAACGCGGTTTTTCCATCGACCGCGAGACGGTGATTCGCCAGTTTGTTCGGGAACATATGACATCGTTTCGGTTTGGAACGGTGCGGATCGACTGGCTGAAGCCTGTTTTGCCGCTCTATGACCACGCGCTCACCGCAGCGACGTTGTTTCGATGGACGGAGGGCCACCAACTCAGGGTGCTTTCGCCTGAGGGGCTGATCGTCACAAAACTCGTCTCTTTCCGGCCACAAGACCAAGAAGATATCAGGGTTCTCCTGGCAGCGAACCGAAACACGATCGACCTCGACTTGATCCGTCGCGAGTGGGCCGCCGTATCGCTTGGCGAAGAAGCCCGTTCCGCGTGGCTTGAGGCTGAGATCGTGGCCAGTCAGCGCTGACGCCAGGCGTAGCGCTCAAGAAAAATAACGCATTGGAGCTCCCTCCAAGAGCAGGCCAGGACGTGGGCTCAATCGTAGTCGATCCGCTGCCTGCCAACCCGGCCGGGGATGCCTGTCAGGCATCGTAATAGAGGCAGAATTCATACGGGTGCGGCCGCAGCCGCATCGGCTCGATCTCCTGCTCGCGCTTGAAGCGGATCCAGGTGGCGAGCACATCCTCCGTAAACACATCGCCCCGCAACAGGAAATCGCGATCCTGCTCCAAGTGCTCAAGCGCCGCCTCAAGTGAAGCCGGAGTCTTGGGCACATTGGCCAGCTCCTCCGGAGGAAGATCATAAATATCCCGGTCGAGCGGGGGGCCGGGATGGAATTTGTTTTGGATGCCGTCGATCGCCGCCATCAGGATCGCCGCGAAGGCAAGGTAAGGATTGCAGCTGGGATCGGGGCAGCGGAATTCGATCCGCTTGGTCTTGGGGCTTGCCGAATACATCGGGATGCGGCAGCTGGCCGAACGGTTCCGCTGCGAATAGGCCAGATTCACCGGCGCCTCATACCCCGCCACGAGTCGCTTGTAGCTGTTGGTCGTGGGATTGGTGATGGCCAGCAGCGCGGGGGCGTGCCGCAGAATGCCGCCGAGGGCGTAAAGGGCCATCTCAGAGAGCCCCGCATAGCCTGAGCCGCCAAAGAGCGGATGGGCATCCTTCCAGAGCGAGATGTGCGTGTGCATGCCGGAGCCGTTGTCGCCGAAGATCGGCTTGGGCATGAAGGTGACCGTCTTGCCATGCCGCCGGGCGACGTTCTTCACGATGTATTTATAAAGACACATCTGATCGGCCATCTTCACCAGTTCCTGGTAGTGCACGTCGATCTCGCACTGCCCGGCCGAGGCCACCTCATGGTGCTGCGCCTCCACATCGATCCCGCACTGGATCATCGTCTGCATCATGTCGTTGCGCAGATCCATCAGCTGATCGGCGGGCGGGCAGGGGAAATAGCCCTCCTTGTGGCGCAGCTTGGATCCCAGATTCGGCTTCTCATCGCGCCCCCGGTTCCATTCCGCCTCGCTGCTGTCGAGATGGAAATAGCCCTCGTGGGCATTCTGATCGAAGCGCACATCGTCGAACACAAAAAACTCCGCCTCGGCGCCGATGAAGCAGGTGTCGGCGATGCCGGTGCTCTTGAGATAGTTGGCCGCCTTGCGGGCCACATGGCGGGGGTCGCGGGAGTAATCTTCGCGGCTGATCGGATCCTGCACGTTGCAGATCATCGACAGCGTCGGCAACACCGCAAACGGATCGACCACCGCCGTCGAGGGAACCGGCACCAGCAGCATGTCGCTCTCGTTGACCGCCTGCCAGCCGCGGATGCTCGAGCCGTCGAAGCCGAGACCATCCTCAAAGACATCCTCCTCCAGCTTGCCGACCGGAATCGTGTAGTGCTGCCACGATCCTAAAAAATCGACAAATCGCAGATCGATCGCCTTCACTTCCTTCTCGCGGCACATCGCGAGCACTTCACGGGGCTTCATGGAGCGGGCATTCCTGCGGTGGGGGGGCAGACAGTGGGGGGAGCCGGGAAAAGCCTCTCCATCATACGTCGATCCCCGGCCGACTGGGATGCCGCTGGGCTCCTCGTGTGGCAGGAGGGCTCTGCATCGGACATACTGAGAGGATACTGAGAGCGAAACCAAGATTCGTTTTCCCGGGGGGGTGTGATGCGCTGTCGAGTTTGCCTGCTGGTCGGAGTGCTTCTCCTGCTGGCCTGCCCCAGCGTGCCGGCCGAGGAGGCTCTGCTGCTCCCTCTCGACCGGATGGTGGGGAGCCGCGTGGGGGATTTCCGCCTAGCAAATGTGCAGACCGATGAGGAAGTCTGGCTCTATGGAATCGCCCACAGCAGCCGGCTGGCGGGGAAGTGGCTCAAGCTCCCTCCCTTGAAAGCGGCCGTGCTGGCGTTTGTTTCTCCGGGGTGTCCGCTGGGGGAAAAATATCTGCCCCGGCTGGGGGAGTTGGCCCGGGAGTATGGCGAGAAGGGAATCCTGTTCTTTGGCATCGCCTCGAATGCCGGCGACACGGTTGCCGATCTCAAGGCCTGGGCGGATGAACGCACGCCCGGCTTCCCGATCCTCCACGATCCGGGCAATGTGATCGCCGATAGCCTCATGGTGGAACGAACCAACGAGGTGGTGCTGGTCGATCTGCGGGGTAGGCTGCGCTACCGCGGCGCCATCGACGATCAGTATGGTTACGATTTTTCGCTCCCCGCAGCACGCCACACTTTTTTGCGGGATGCCCTCGATGCGATTCTCTCCCTGCCGCCACAGGAAGTCGCCGTGAAGGGGACGCCGGTGGCGGGCTGTCGGCTCACAAAAGTAGCTCTTCAGCCTTCCCAACTCGAAAGCCTCGACCGCGTGCGGCCGGCCAGCCCCGAGATCGTCGCGTGGCTCGACAGTCAGGAGCAGACATCGGCTCCGGTAGGCCCGATTAGCTACACCTCTGATGTGGCTGGCATCCTGCAGGCCAGGTGTCAGTCCTGCCACCGCCCGGGGCAAGTGGGTGGGTTTTCGCTGCTGACCTACGAGGAGGCCCAGCGGCATTCCGCCATGATCGGCGAGGTGGTCGCCAACCGACGCATGCCCCCCTGGCATGCCGACCCGCGGCACGGCCACTTTGCCAACGACAGACGGCTGACGCCGAGCGAACGAGCGGCGCTCCTGGCCTGGGTCGAGCAGGGAGCGCCGCGCGGTGACGGGCCGGAGCCCCAGCCGCGCGAGTGGCCGGAGGGCTGGACGATCGGAACCCCCGATATCGTCTTCGCCCTGCCGCAGGCCAATCCGGTTCCGGCCCAGGGCACCCTCCCCTATGCCAATATTTCCGTGCCGACCAACTTTGCGGAGGATGTCTGGGTGCAGGCGGCCGAGGCGCGGCCGGGCAATCCGGCGGTGGTGCACCACATCATCGTGTACGTGGAGGCCCCTGGAGAGAAACGTGGCCGCGGCACCGACGGCCATCTGTGTGGATACGCCCCGGGAGACATGCCCTCAGAATATCCCTTGGGTACCGGCAAACGCATTCCCGCCGGCAGCACGCTCAAATTCCAAGTGCACTACACGCCCAACGGCACCGCCACGACCGACATCTCGAGCGTGGGCCTGATCCTCGCCAAGGAACCGCCGGTGCGCGAGGCGCTCACCGTGGGGATCGTGAATCCGAAGTTTGTGATTCCGGCCGGCGCCGCCGATCATCCCGTCAAGTCCCGCAAGCAGTTCGATCGACCGGTGCGCCTGCTCGCCTTCATGCCGCATATGCATCTGCGCGGCAAATCGTTTCGCTATTTCCTCGACCGGCAGCCGGCCGATCCGGAGGTGCTGCTGGATGTGCCCGCCTATGACTTCGGCTGGCAGAGCTACTACACCCTCCGGGAGCCCCGCGAATTGCCCGCCGGGGCAACCATCCTTTGCCACGCCACGTTCGACAACTCCACCGCCAATCGGGCCAATCCCGATCCCACCGTCAACGTCACCTGGGGGGAGCAGACCTGGGAGGAGATGATGATCGGTTATGTGGATATCGATTTTCCCCGCGACCAGAGTTCTGCCATTCAAGGGAGCAACTGATCCCCTCAGCGCTGTTTCGGTCCGTAGTCTTCCTGCCGCTTGTTCACTCTCTTTCTGGAATCTCTGCCGATGCGCACCCACACTGTTAGCCTGTTCCTCAGGATCACCTTGCTGGCAACTCTCTGGCTCAGCGGGCCGGTTCTGCAGGCGGCTCCTCCGGCTCCCCAGCGGCCCAATATCCTGCTCATCGTCGCCGACGATCTCGGCTGGGCAGATGTCGGCTGGCATCGGGGCTTTGCCCAGACGCCGGTGATGGATCGGCTCGTGGCGGAGGGGGTGGAACTCGACCGCCACTATGTGCAGCCGGTCTGCACCCCGACCCGCACGGCGCTGCTCAGCGGCCGCTATCCGGGCCGGTTTGGCCCGCAGGCCCTGGCGCCGAGCAACCTCCGCGCTCTTGCCCCGGGCACCCCCACGCTCGCCAGTGCCCTCCGCTCGCTCGGCTACGAAACCTCTCTCTGCGGCAAGTGGCATCTGGGCGCGAAGCCGCAATGGGGCCCCAACCACTACGGCTTCGACCACAGCTACGGCAGCCTTACAGGCGCCGCCGATCCCTGGACCCACCTCTATCGCTCCAAGTCTCCTTACAAAGACACCTGGCACCGCGATCTGAACTTTTTTCAGGAGCCGGGTAATGCGACCGAGCTGGTGGCGGCCGAGGCTCTGAAGCAAATCACCAGCGGCCGCACCGATGCCGCAGGGCGCCGCGTGCCCTGGTTTGTGTATGTGCCGTTTCATGCGGTGCATACGCCGGTCGACGCTCCGCCGGAATACAAAAAGCTCTACGACGGGGTGGTGTTTGATGCCGACCCGGCCCGGCAGGATTCCCGGCTGCGCATGGCGGCGATGGTGTCGCAACTCGATGCCAAGATTGGCGCTTTTCTCTCGGCGCTTGAAACAACCGGCCAGCGCACCAACACGCTGATCATCTTCACCAGTGACAACGGCGGAACTGAATCGCTCAAGAATGGCTATGAGGGCACCGTGGCCGACTCACCCCTCAACAGCGAAAATGCACCGCTACGGGGGCAGAAGAATCAGTTCTACGAAGGGGGCATTCGCGTCTGCGCCTTCGCCAACTGGCCCGGCGTGCTCGCCCCACGGAAGATGGAGGCGGCAATGCATGCCGTCGACTGGTTTCCCACGCTGGCCCGCCTTACCGGCTACATTCCCCCGGCAGAGATCGCCTGGGACGGCGTCGATCGCTGGGATGCCTTGGCCGGGCCCGGCCCTGCCCCCCGCCCGAAGCCGATCTATATCGCCAAGAAAAAGGGGGCGACGCTAATCGATGGCAGCTGGAAGTTGATCGCTCCCGGCGGCCGTGAAACTCCTGAGCTCTACGATCTTGCAAGCGATCCGTTTGAAACGACCGATCTGGCGGCCGAGCGGTCTGATCAGATGGATCGGCTGGAGAGCCTGCTGGCCAAGGAACAGGCGCTCGACATAACGGAACTCCCAGCCGACCTCGTGGGGATTCACGACTAGACCGCGCTGCCGGAACGGTCAGCGATCGCTGCTGCCGGAGCCCTTCATCGACAGGCTCTTGAGCGTCAGCACGGAGCCGACCGACATCAGGGCCAGCCCCAACCAGCGCGGCGGCTGAATCGTTTTCCGCTGGCCTCCCGCCTGCCAGAGGCTTTGGAGCGCCCCACCACGGTCCCCCATCTGCGCCGAGATGACGTGGGTCGACTTCTCGCTCAGCGTGAACGACTCCACCAGCCGAAACTGCACCCCGGCAAAAAAGAGCAACAGCCCGGTGAGGAGAATCTGCGGTCGCTTGAAGTGCATCGATGCCTCCGGGGAGCGGAACCCGCCCCACCTCCTTCATCGATAGACCGCCGGGTGAGTCTTCAGCCTGCGGCGGCAAGGTGGATTTGTAGCGAAGGTGAGGCAGTGTGAGCCGGCCGGGGCGGGCAGGCAGCCGTTAATCTGGGCAATGTGCGGGCCGTTATGCCGATTCTGCCGATTTTCCCTGCGGAATCGATTCTGCCGATGACGATGAACTCTTCCGTCTGGATCACGGATAGGTTCTGCCATCCCCACGGAAGAACGGGGTCTTGCGGTGAATAAACCCTTTCAATACAGCAGACGAGTTGGCTGCGGCCTGCTTGTGGCCTTGGCGTGTCTGGCAGGCAGTGCCAGCCCGGCCGCCACACCCGACGAGGGTGCCTCCATTCTCCTGCCTGGGATCAATCTGGCGACCGCTGCCGAGGAGGCCGCCGCCGAAGAAAAGACGCAACCGGTCGACCGGGAGATCGAGGACGCCGTCGATGCGCTGCTATTGCCAACGCCTGAAGCGGATGCGCCCCGGCCGCGCTCGGTGATGACGGTGGAGAATGATGACGTGGGCTTTTTCGATCGCGGTCCCGCCGAGCTGTTCGATGTTTCGGCCCGGGCTTCCGACGGCATGCGGGTCGACGAGTTGGAACTCGATGAGATGCCCTACGAGGCCAGTTCAGGGGATTGGTTCTCCTCCGGTCGCATGTATGGCTCGGCGGAGTTCATCATGTTCAACATGGGCCGCAACCACCGCCGCCTGCTGGGATACAG
This sequence comes from uncultured Planctomycetaceae bacterium, assembly GCA_903885565.1. Classification (GTDB taxonomy): domain Bacteria; phylum Planctomycetota; class Planctomycetia; order Pirellulales; family UBA1268; genus CAISJI01. Next base: position 48,777 of record CAISJI010000010.1, on the reverse strand, counting down.
CATCGACTACGTGCCCGATCCGAAACCGAACCATTTCCAGGGGGCCTTCTCGACAGCGGCCATTCCGTTCGATCTGGCCCCGGCAGCGCGATTCACAGTCGGCGAGTATCTCGATCGCGACTACCTCGACCGCGACCGGGCCTTGGAATACACCTACTACGGCGGCATGTCGTTTTATCAAAAGGACGGCTGGAACTCCGTCTCCGGCAAACCGTTGATCACGCCACTGGCGAAAGACCTTCCCGGGTTCGCCGGGGCCGGATCGTATTTCACCACGCTCAACTCGGTCTTCAACAGCATGGAGATCAACTACAAGCTCCACCGCCGCCTGGGCCGCGACCAGATGGTGATGTCACCCAATGGGGGCTGGACGAAGCACGCCGAGCGCGGTTTCCTCCCCACCCTGATTCTCGGCACCCGCGTGGCCAACGTGAACGAGATCTTCTCCTTCTACAGCCGCACCGCCGACGTGCCGGTAACGACGTTCGGCGGCGACTACGACATTCAGACGCAGAACTGGCTCTGGGGCGTCACGTTTGGCGCCGAGCTGCTCAGCCAGAACGAGTTCTACTACTGGGGCCTGCGTGGCAAGGTGACTCCATCGATGGCCTATGACGCCAACCAGCAGTCGACTGTGTCGGTGAACAACATCGAGGGGAGCCTCTATCCCACCGGGTCGGTCAACCGCACGAGTGCCAATTCAGAGTTTGCCCCGGGAGCCGTCAGCGATCTGACGCTCATGCTCGGCTGGAACGTCACGCCAAACTTCACTGTGAAGGCCGGCTATGACATGCTCTGGGTGGCTGGCATTTCCACCGCCACCCGCCAGCTCAATCTCGACAATCGCCGGATCAATCCGATCGATGCCGGCGGCCAGATCTTCTACAGCGGTTTTTCATTCGGCTGCGAGGGGTCGTGGTGAGCAGTCCACACTCGGGCACTCACTCCTCCGCAGCGATGGCCACTGCAGCCGCCTGACCGGTGGAGCAGAGGTTGACCGCCACCGCGGTGGGAGGCCGGCGGGCCAACGGTTCGCCGCGCACCACCTCCACAGGGCAGAGCGGATCGGGAGTTTCGTAGTTGAGGGTGTGCGGCACCAACTCCCGCTCCAGCCCCAAAATGCTCGCCACCAGTTCCACCGTTCCGCTGGCGGCGCCCAGGTGGCCAAAGTAGCTCTTGGGGGCGGTGACCGGTACATTCCCGAGCTCAGCGGCTATTGCCCCCGCTTCGGCCCGGTCCATCTCCACCGTACTTGCGCCGTGGGCATTCACATGGCCGATGTCGCCGGGAGCAAGGCCGGTGGAGGCGAGCACCGCCTGGATCGCCTGCCTCAGGGACGAGCCGGTGAGACCATGGCGGCGGGCCCGCGATTCGCAGCGTGATGCTGCCCCCAGCAGCCGCCCCCTGATGCGCGCCTGTCGAGCGAGGGCATGCTCCCGCGCTTCAATGACCAGCACGCCTGCCCCCTCGCCGTTGACCAAACCATCACGGTGGAGATCGAACGGTCGGCTGGCACGCCGGCAGTCGTCGGTACGGTGGGAAAGGAGGGCATCACCACGGGCCACCAGCGCCGTCGGATGGAGCCGGCAGGCGGTGCCCCCGGTGAGCATGACATCCGCCCAGCCGCGCTGGATCACGCTCATCGCTTCAGCAATCGCCAGCAGTCCGGAAACATCTCCCAGCACGATCGAATTGTTGGGGCCTCGGGCATCATGCGCGATGGCGATGTGCGAGGCGGTCATGTTGGGAAGGTGCTTGAGCAGCCAGAGCGGATGGAGCTCTTCGTGAATCGCCTCAGACCACTGGCGAAAATCGAAGCTGCCGCCGGCAATGCTGCGGCGGTATGTGCTCTCCAGATCCTCCAGATCGGCGTAGATCATGTCCCCGCCGAAGACCACGCCAAAGCGCTCGGGATCGACGCTGCCGGCCACCAAGCCGGCATCGCTCATCGCCAGATCGGCGGCGGCGAAGCCGAGCTGAATCTCCCGGCTCATCACCTTCAGGCTCTTGCGGGGCCGCACGTAGAGCTTGGGATCGAAGTCGGGGATCTGGCCGCCGAACCGAACACTGAGCGAACTGGCGTCAAACAGGTCGATCAGGCGGATGCCGCTGATCCCGGCGGCCAGCGACGCCCACATGGCATCGCCGCCGATGCCGATGGGACTGACCACTCCCACGCCGGTAATGACCACTTCACGCTTGCCGCTCATGCACAGCACCCTAAACCAATCGCTGCCAAGCTGGTAGGGGAACGGCCGGCTGGCCTGCTATTTGCCGCGACGTGGTCGTTCCAGCCGTCCATTCTGGCTGGCTGTGGAACAACATCCATGGCCCCTCTGGAAGGAAGACAGCCCACGCAGTCGACCGGTGAAAAAGCTGAGGTTTTCCACAGGCGACGGGCATCGCATCCAGGATTGCAGGACTTTTTCCACAGCCTGCTAGCCGTGTCGGTCGTGCTCGTCATGGCTGGGGTGGGCGGCTGTCGCGCCACTGGGAGGGATTGACGGCCTGGGGGTCGGCCCAGAGCCCGCGGTGGGATTTCCGGGCCTCCGACTCGGCCTGAACCAGATCGGCATCGGGGGCAAACCTGCCAAACACCCAGGCATGCCCTTCCGCCACCATCTCGCGGTTGATATTGCGTTGGTCGATCCAGAGCGTGGCCAGCACCCTCCCATATTGGTCGAGAGCGCCACCCTCGATCCCCACCATGCGCCTCCCCAGCTTCTCCTGCAGAGCGGCGGTCGATTCGGGGCCATACGACTGATGGAATTCGGGAGCATCGATTCCCACCAACCGAATGCGATGGGCCTCCCCCTTGGCGTCGGTGCAGGTGACGGTGTCGCCATCGTGAATCGTCCGCACCAGCCACTGTGGCCTTCCGGCCTGATCGAGGCGCTTGAGCTGACAGGTTTGCACCGTGGCTGTCACTGCTGGAATCACCAGCGCCAGCACCAGCCACCAGGGGCGCAACTGCTTCGGCAGCCCGCGGGGTGGCGGGGGGATTCGGGGGCGTCGGGGGCCAGAGGGAATCGGCGGACGAGGCATGAGCGATGGCAGCCGGAGGAAAGAAACACAGAACCGATGCCCAGCGGGGGCGTTTAGGCCAGCCAGTCGGTGATCACTCGCCCATGCACATCGGTGAGGCGGAAGTCGCGGCCACTATGGCGGTAGGTGAGGCGGGTGTGGTCGAGCCCGAGCAGGTGCAGAGTGGTGGCTTGGAGATCGTGCACATGCACCGGCTTCTCCACCGCCTTGAAGCCGAGTTCGTCGGTGGCGCCATAGACCGCGCCCCCCTTCACGCCCCCCCCAGCCAGCCACATCGTGAACCCATGGTGGTTGTGGTCGCGCCCCGAGACCTGCTTTACATCAGTGCCCGCCATCGGCAGTTCCACCGTCGGGGTGCGGCCAAATTCCCCTCCCCAGATCACCAGCGTGCTCTCGAGGAGCCCCAGGCCGACCAGATCATCCAGGAGGGCGCCGATCGCCCGATCGCATTCCCCCGCCAGGCGGCCGTGGTTCTTCTCGATCTCGTCGTGGCTGTCCCAGGGCTGCCCCGCTCCATGCCAGACCTGCACATACCGCACGCCCCGCTCGACGAGTCGCCGGGCGATCAGCATCTGCCGCCCCTGCACGTCATCGCCGTAGCGATCCCGCACATGCTGTGGCTCGCGCGAGACATCAAAGGCCTCCCCCGCCTCCGCCTGCATGCGCCAGGCCAATTCCATCGAGGCCAGCCTTGATTCCAGTTGAGGGTCGTGGGGACGGGTGTCGAGATGCCCCTTGTCGAGCGCTGCGGTGAGATCAAACTGCCGGCGCTGGGCCTCCCGGGCAAGGAGTGGATGGCGGATATGTTCGACAAGCTCCTCAACACGGCGTTTTTTGGTGTCGACATAGGTGCCCGAGAAGGCCCCCGGCAGAAAGGCGTTGCGCCAGTTTTCGGTGCCTTTAATCGGATATCCACCGGGGCACATGGAGACGAAACCGGGCAGATTCTGATTCTCTGTGCCGAGGCCATATGTCACCCAGGCGCCGGCCGCAGGACGCACGAGCCGAGGATCGCCGCAGTTCATCAGCATCAGCGACGGCTCGTGATTGGGCACATCGGCGTGCATCGACCGCACCACCAGCAGCCTGTCGGCATGCCGTGCCACCGAGGGAAACAGCGCGCTTACCTCCAGCCCACTCTCGCCATGCCTGGAAAAAGCAAACGGGGAGGGGAAGGCAGCACCGGTGCGCCGCTCCGTCGGCAGGGTGCCTGGCACATCCTGCCCGGCATATTTTTCCAGCGCCACTTTCCGATCAAACGTGTCGAGATGGCTGGGGCCGCCGTTGGCAAACAGATGGATCACAGCTCTGGCCCGCGCGGGAAAGTGCGGCGGCCGCGCTTCAAGTGTCCGCGGCACCAGCCCCGGGGCTGCGCTGGCGGCAGGCTGCGTGCCGGCTGCGTGGGCGTCGGCCCCAAGCAGCGCGGCGGCTCCCAGCCAGCCCATCCCCATGCCGGTGCGGGCCAGCGCCTCGCGGCGGGAGAGCCGAGCTGCGTGGTGAGGGAAAAATTCTGGCATGCCAGCAATCCTGCAGTCGTGGTCGGGGCAAGAGCGGATGAAGTCAGTCAATAAATTGAAATTCGGCCGTGGCCAACAGCGCCTGCGCCAGCTGTTCCCACGGGCCAAATTCGGCAGGGGCCTTTTCGCTAGCCACCTGCTGCTCGGCAGCCACCTGTTTGTCGCCAGCAGCCTGACTGTCGTCGGCCAGTGGTTCTTTCCCGGCGGCGGCCATCCAGGCGGTGGCCGCGGCGAGTTCGCCGAGCGTGGGGCTCCGCGACAGGCAGTCGCGCCACAGGCGCTCTATGCGGGCAGCGGGGGCTGCGTCGGGCCCGACCTCCCGCTCGGTGCGAGCGGCCGCGGCCGCTGCTGCATGCAGCGTCAGCGGGGCATTGAGCAGCACCAGCGACTGCTGCGGCACACTCGTTCGGGAGCGGGTATGGACCGAGGTGTCGGGGTTGGCGATATCGAAGGTGCGCAGGATGCCAGGCACATCCTGGCGGTCGAGGCGGGTGTAGAGCGTGCGGCGGTGGAGCGAAGTTTTTGCCAGCGGGTTCATGCCGGGACCGCCGCGACGGGTCAGATCGAGCGTGCCGGCGGCCACGAGCAGGCTGTCGCGCCAGGCCTCCCAATCGAGCCGGCGCCGGTTGGCGCGAGCATAGAACTGGTTGTCGGGATCGCGTTGGGCCAGAGCGGGGCTGACGGCGCTGGTCTGCCGCCATGCCCGGCTGGTCACGATCTCCCGGTGCAACCAGCGCAGGCTCCAGTGCCCCTCCTCGACAAACCGGCGGGAGAGATCATCGAGCAATTCGGGATGGCTGGGGGCCTCGCCGCGCAGGCCGAGATCGCCAGTGGTATCAACGAGGCCGCGGCCGAAGTGGTGGGTCCACACCCAGTTGACGATCAGCCTGGGCGTGAGCGGGTTGTCGGCCGAGGCGATACCGCGGGCCAATTCCAGCCGCCCGCTGGCCTGCCTGTCGGCCGGTGTGCCGCCGAGCAACTTGGGCAGCCGGCGTTCGACGACCTCGCCCGGCCGGCCGGGATTGCCCCGCACCAAGATAGGGCTGTCGACCAGAGGGCTCGTATCCAGCAACACCATCGCGTGCTGGGGGCCTCCCGCAGCCTCCACCTCGTGCTGCGTGACAGCCTTCTGCAGCCGGCGGCTTTCAATCCCCTCCTTGATCGTGGCCAATTGCATCGCTTCCGCCCGCGCCACCACCAGCGTCGTTCCCTCTTCCCCCAGCACTTTCCGCAGGGCGACCAGTTCGGCCGTGTCGCTGGCCTGCGGCTCTGGTCCACCCGCCCACGGGGGCGCGACCCGCATCACCAGCCGGGCATAGGCCTCGGCCACATCGCGCAGGGTTGTCGGCATAGCCGAGCGGATCTCGTCGCGCACCAGAGGATTGATGGTTTCCGCCGGGGGAGCGTCGCCCCACGCTGCCACGAGGGTGGTCACCGCGGCGGCGATCTCGGCATCGGGCTTGGAGCGCAGGGCAATCCAGGGACCCAGGAGCGGGTCGGCGGCATCGCGCCCCTCACCGAGCCGGGCGGTGCGGTCGAGCAGGAACTGCGCCAGGTCGTAGCCATCGGCGAGACGGGGCGGGCGGTTGTCGGGCTTGCGGGGAGAGGGGCGGGCCGACTCGAAAAAATAGTCGGCCGCATGGCTCACCGCAGCGCGTGTGCCGCGGAGATGGACATTCTCCTCGTGGACTGGAATCGCCGCTTTGAGCTCGGCGAGTTTTTCCGCATACGCCGCCGCCTCGGGCCCCGGCGCGGCTGTCGCAATCACCGGCAGTTCGCCCGGCATGTGGCTGCTGGCAAAGATGCCGTGGAGGGCATAATAATCGGCGGTGGTGACAGGCTCGTATTTGTGATCGTGGCAGCGGGCACATGCCACGGTGATCCCCATCAGGCCGCGTGTCACCAGATCGATGCGATCGTCGATGATGTCGTGCTGGTTGCCGAGAAACGTGCGCCCCACGGTGAGAAATCCCAGCGCCGCTAAATCGGTGGAGGGCACAGGGGGCTGGAGCCTATCGGCCGCCAACTGCAGCACTACAAACTGGTCGTAAGGCAGATCTCGCTCGAGAGCCCCCACCACCCAGTCGCGATAGGTCCACGCGAATGGATAGCGATTGTCCTGCTTGTCGAGCGCGTAGCCGGAGGTGTCGGCATAGCGGGCCAGATCGAGCCATTTCCGCGCCCAGTGTTCGGCATGTTCGGGGGCGGCGAGCAGCCGCTCCACAAGCGCCGCGTAAGCCGCTTCCCGTTCCCCCTCCGGCAGGGCGCCGAAGGCGTCGACCTCTGCGGCAGGCGGGGGCAGGCCGGTGAGATCAAACCAAACTCTCCGTACCAGTTCGCCCGGCTTCGCTTCAGGGGAGGGCTCCAGACCGGCTGCGGCGATTCCCGCCGCCAGAAACCGGTCGAGCGGGGAGATCCAGCGTTTCACTTCAGCAGCGGGCTTGAGTTCCGGGGGAACGTGCCGCCGGGGAGCAGCAAAGCTCCAGTGGGACACGAGCGCCTCGCGCAGTCGCTGCTCCATATCGGTCGCCACACCCGCCGCTGCTGGCTGGCCATCTGCCCCGGGGCCGCTCCAGGGAAGGCCCGCAGCGACCCAGCCCTCGAGAATCGCCACCTCCTCGGCGGAGAGTGGTTCATCGGGGGGCATGGGAGAGTCGCCGGAGCGGTGGATGGCGGTCAAGAGCCGACTGGCCGCTGGGTCCCCCACGCTGACAATACTCCCGGCATCATCCCCCTTGAGCAGGCTGGCGCGGCTGTCGAGTCGCAGCCCACTCTCCGCCTTGGTGGCACCATGGCACCCCTGACAGCGACTCACCAGGAGTGGGCGCACCTGGGCCTCAAACTGCGCTTCCGCCGCGGGCGTCACCGGCGGATCGACTGCCTCTCCCCGGCCTCCAGCGCCGCCGCAGAGGAGAAGAGCGACCAGCCATTGCCAGCCACCGCGGAGGCGGGTGGCCGGGGGCTGAAGGGGGGGAGTGAGTGTGAAAGGCATGGTGATTCGACCGGGACGGTGCAGGATCGACCGTCTCTGCTGAAAACGGACCTCACACAATTATAGTCGCCAGAAACCGGCCGCTGATGCCAGCTTTGGGCTGGAAAGATGGGTTGTGAAGCCCTTTTTGAGCCCAGTGGGGCCAGTTTCCCTGTTCTTCCCGGCGGCGCTGGGCAAAGATGGTCGATCTACACCTTGCCCCACACCCTCTGATGGAGTCTGCCCACGATGGACAATGCCGGCAGTCGGTTCTCCCCCATCCAGGCGTTTCTGGAATTTCTGCACGCCAAATATGCCCCGCTGCGTGAGGGGGAGGTGGCGACCTACATCCCCGAACTGGCCACCGCCGATCCCGAGGCCTTCGGCATCTGTGTCGCCACCACCGACGGGTTTGTCTACGAGGTGGGTGCCTCCCGGCAGGAGTTTACGATCCAGTCGATCTCCAAGCCCTTCGTCTATGGCCTGGCGCTCGACGACAACGGCCCGGAATGGATGATGGCCAAGGTGGGGGTGGAGCCCAGTGGCGATGCGTTCAACGCCATCAGCCTCCATAAGGTGACCGGCTGTCCGCTCAATCCGATGATCAACACCGGCGCGATCGCCACGACCGGCCAGATCGCCGCCGACACCCCCCAGCAGCGTCTCGAGCGCATTCTGCAGATGTTCAGCCTCTATGCGGGGCGGCGGCTGCGGATCGATCAGGATGTCTATCTTTCGGAGAGCCGCACCGGCCACCGCAACCGGGCGATCGGCCACCTGCTGCGAAATTTTGACGTCCTCACGGATGAACCTAACGCCACCGTCGACACCTATTTCCAGCAGTGCGCCATTGCGGTGACCTGCGGCGATCTGGCCCTGATGGGAGCTACGCTGGCCAATCAGGGGATCAATCCGCTGACCGGAGTGCGGGCGATCCGCGAAGATCATGTGGAAAATGTGCTCAGCGTGATGGCCTCCTGCGGGATGTACGATTTTTCCGGAGGCTGGATCTACAACGTCGGCATGCCGGCCAAAAGTGGTGTGGCCGGGGGGGTGCTGGCGGTGCTGCCGGGCCAGTTGGGGATCGGCGTCTATTCGCCGCGGCTCGACACCCAAGGCAATAGTGTGCGGGCGCTGAAGGTGTGCGAAGAGCTGTCGCGGGCCTGGGAACTCCATCAGTTCAATCCCCCTTATTGCCCGCAGAACAGCCGCCGGCTGACCTACACCTCTGCTCAGCGAACCTCCAGCCGCACAAGGCACCCGGCGGAGCGGGAACACCTGCGTGCTTCCGGCCATCTGATTCATGTCGTCGAAATGCAAAGCAACCTCGCTTTTTCCACCACCGAGCCGATCATTCGCGACGTGATCGGAAGTGCGGAGAAGCCGCGGGGGATGATCCTCGATTGCCACCATGTCACCTCGATCAACCGCGTTGCCGCCCGCCTGCTCGCCGATCTGGCCCGCGATTTGAAGAGCCGGAAGTGCGATGTTTATTTCACCCACACCAGCCGTCTGCCGATGCTCAAAGCGCAGGTGGCCACGCACCTGGCAGACTCAGACCTCTGCGCGGAACTCTTCCGGTATCACTCCACCGACGCAGCCCTCGAGCAGTGCGAGGATCTGCTGCTTGGCGAAGCACGCGCCCAGCACACAAGCGGGAAGAATCTGCGTGAATTCGAAATTACCGCCGGTCTCACGGAAGAGGAATTGGCCGTCTTTGCCAGCTTGCTGACGGACCGACACTACGCCAGCGGTGAGGTTATTATCCGCCTCGGTACGGAATCGACCAATCTGTTTTTAATCACCAAAGGCGTGGTCGGCGTCTGGTTGGGGGCGGTGACGGGCGAGGGGCGGCGGATGGGGAGCTTTTCTGTCGGCACGATGGTGGGGGAGATGGCCTTTCTGGATGGTGAGAAGCGATCGGCCAACGTGGTGGCCGAAGGGGATGTGGAGTGCGCTGTGCTGGAGATCGCCACTTTCCTGGCCCTGCAGCAGAGCCACCCAACGCTCCACACCAAGATCCTGCGCAACATCGGCATCTCACTCGCCACGAAGCTGCGCAAGCTCAATCAGGATGTCACCATCCTCTCAGCGCAGCGCGACTGACCGCCACTTTGCTAACTGCCCGTGGAAAAATTCCTCCATGCACCTGTCTCGATTGAAGACAGTCCACTCGGTCGCCCGGGGGAAAAGCCGAGGTTTTCCACAGTCGATGGGCATCGCATCCAGCGATGCTGCACTTTATCCACAGCCTGCTAAGCGCGGTCTACAGCAGTTCGCTGGCAAGATCGGCCAGGGCCGACCGCTCCCCCTTTTCCAGCGTGATGTGGGCGTAGATCGGCTGCCCCATCATCCGGTGGATGAGATAGCTGAGCCCGTTGGAAAGGGAATCGAGATAGGGCTGGTCGATCTGGCAGACGTCGCCGGTAAACACGATCTTGGTTCCCTCGCCGGCCCGCGTGATGATCGTTTTCACCTCATGCGGCGTGAGGTTTTGCGCCTCATCCACAATAAAGAAGATGCGCTGCAGGCTGCGGCCGCGGATATAAGCCAGCGGTGTAACCATCAGCTTTTCCGATTCCCGCATCTCCACGATCCGCTGGGCCGCCTGCGTGTTATCACCGCATTGATGGCGGATGACGGTCAGGTTGTCGTAGAGCGGCTGCATGTAGGGATCGAGTTTTTCCGAGACATCGCCGGGTAAAAAGCCGAGATCGCGGTTCGACAGCGGCACCACCGGCCGGGCCAGAAGGATCTGCCGGTACTTCTGCCGCGATTCAAGCGCCGCTGCCAAGGCAAGCAGGGTTTTGCCGGTGCCGGCCGTGCCGGCGAGCGTCACGAGCTTGATGTCGTCATCCATCAGGGCCCTGAGCGCAAACGACTGCTCTGCATTGCGCGGCGAGATGCCGTAACAGGTGGTTTTCTCCACCCGCACCAGCGCCCGATCGGCCCAGCGGAACGTGGCCAGTGCCGACTTGCTGCCGTTGCGGAGGATGAAGTTTTCATTGGCCTTGGGGTGCTCGACAAACGGGGCCTCTGCCGCCGCCACACACCCGCCGTCGGCATAGAAGCGGTCGATCGAGGCTGAATCGATCCCCTCGATCGTGCGCTTGCCGGTGTAGAGCTTTTCGAAGCTCTCCACCTTATCGGAGGTGTAGTCCTGCGCGCGGAGGCCGAGCGACTTGGCCTTCATGCGGAGGTTGGTGTCTTTGCTGACAAGGATCACGCTCCGCGGGCTCATCTGCTGCGCGAGGAGGAGCGTGGTATTGAGAATGCGGTGGTCCGGGGTGTCTTGCAGGAAGGCATCCTGCAACACATCGCTGCGATCGCCGCCAAGAATCACCCGCACACTTCCCATCCCCGGCCCAAGCGCGCAGCCCTCGGCCGAGAGCACATCGCCAGTCAGGGCATCGAGCCGGCGGAGGAATTCGCGGGCCTGGAAGTTGATGTCTTCGTTGCCCCGCTTGAACTGATCGAGTTCCTCGAGCACCGTGAGCGGGATGGCAACATCATGTTCTTCAAAATTATGGATGCAGCTGTTGTCGTGGAGGATCACATTGGTGTCGAGGACAAAGATCTTGGCCGCTGCATCCTGCATGGAAAACTCCTCTGGGGAAGGTTCATCCGTGATCAGGCCGATGCGACCGGCGGCAGAGAGCTATGCCACCGGCTCCAATGAAAATAGTAGCCTCTTCTCCCGCTCGGCAGGCAACCCCGGTTGGGGAAGATTCAAGCTGCTTCATGAGGGTTTGATGAGCCAGGGTTTGCGAGGCTCGCCACCCAGCCCTCCCCCGCTCCCTCCAGCCGCAGCCGGCCGGAGAGTTTTTCGCCTGTCAGCTGCACAATGAGCGCCGTCGCCTCTGCCAGCTCGGCTGCATCGGCAGAGAGGAGCGTAAAGCTGCCGGCAGCGATCTGCCGGGCATATCCCCGCCCCCCCGACACCTCTCCGGAGAGATGCGCAAGCCACGCCAGGCGATGGGGGGCGATCTCGACGGCAGCTACCAGCGGCCCATCGATCAGTGGCACGAGCATCAGCCGCCAGGTGCGGCAGGCGTTTCCTGCTTCCAAAAGCAGATCGAAATGCCGCCCGGTGGGATCATCGGGGGCGTCTGAATGTTCCAGCACTGCAAAGCGCGGCACGCGTGCCCCCTGTTTTCTCATCCCACCTGCTCAGGCTCAATAATCCTCGGCGCCGCCTGCCGGTTCGCCTGCCACGGCCAGTGGCTTCGGCTTGTGGCGCACGAGCCGCTCGACATTCTCCTGCCGCAGCCGTTCCACCGCCGCTTCGAGCGTCATCGCGCCCAAGTCGCCATCGAGCCGGTCGCGGAGGCTGACGGTGCCGGCCGCTTCGTCGCGCGGCCCACAGACCACCATCGCCGGAATCAGCTCCACCTGCGCTGTGCGCACCTTCGCTCCGAGCTTCTCGGCCGCCAGATCGATCCCCACCCGCAGGCCGGCCGCCTCCAGCCGCGCCTTCACCAGCTGGGCATAGCCCTCGCTCTTTTCGCTCACCGGAATCACCCGCACCTGCTCCGGCGCCAGCCAGAGGGGGAAGGCCCCGGCGAAGTGCTCGATCAACACCCCCACAAACCGCTCCATGCTCCCCAGCGGCGCCCGGTGGATCATCACCGGCTGGTGGCGGCCGTTGTCGGCTCCGATGTACTCCAGATCGAAGCGCTCCGCACTCGGCAGGTTGTAATCGAGCTGCACGGTGCCAAGCTGCCACTGCCGGCCGAGCGAATCGTTGACCACAAAATCGATCTTCGGGCCATAGAAGGCAGCCTCCCCCGGCTCCGGTTCGCAGCCGGGCAGATTCATCTTCCTGGCCACCCGTTCGATCGCCGCCTCCGCCTCATCCCAGCGGGCGGGCGGGCCGACATACTTATCGCTCTTGGGATCGCGGAAGCCCAGCCGCACGCGGAAGTTGTCGAAGGCGAGGCTGCTGAGCACCTTGAGCGTGAAATCGATGCAGCCCTCCACCTCCTGCTCCACCTGCTCGGGCATGCAGAAGATATGGGCATCGTCCTGCGTGAAGCCGCGCACGCGCGTCATGCCGCCGAGTTCGCCCGACTGCTCGTAGCGGTAGACAGTGCCGAATTCCGCCAGCCGCAGCGGCAGCTCCTTATAGCTGCGGGGGCGGGCCTTGTAGATCATCGTATGGTGCGGGCAGTTCATCGGCTTGAGGAGATACTGCTCATCCTCGGCCATCACGATCGGCTTGAACTGGCTGTCGGCATAATAGGGATAGTGACCGGAGATCTTGTAGAGATCGACCTTGCCGATGTGGGGCGTGTAGACCGGCTGGTAGCCGCGCTTGGCCAGTTCGTCGCGCACAAATCCCTCCAGCACTCCCCGCACCATCGCCCCCTTCGGCATCCAGAGCACGAGCCCCGAGCCGACCAGCGGGCTGGTTGTAAACAGATCGAGCTGCTTGCCGAGCACGCGGTGATCCCGTTTGCGGGCCTCTTCCAGCGCCGCCAGATGGGCGTCGAGATCTTCCTGTGTAAACCAGGCAGTGCCGTAGAGCCGTTGCAGCTGCGCGTTGTTGGCATCCCCCTTCCAGTAGGCACCGGCGATCGTGGTGAGCTTGAAGGCGCCGATGCAGCCGGGGCTGGGCACATGGGGGCCGCGGCAGAGATCGACAAATTCCCCCTGCCGGTAAAACGACAGCGAGTCGTGGGCGGCGAGGCCCGTTTCAATATGCTCCACTTTCAGCGGCTGCTGCAGATCGCGCACGATCTCCACGGCCTTGGCCCGCGGCACCTCCACCCGCTCAAAAGCCTCGTCGGCGGCGATGATCTTTTTCATTTCCGCTTCGATGGCGGGGAGATCGTCGTCGGTGATCGGCCGGCTGGCGCGCATGTCGTAGTAGAAGCCAGCCCCGACGGTGGGGCCGAAGGCGAGCTCCACCCCTTCAAAGAGCCGCATCACAGCCCGCGCCATCACATGCGCCGCCGAATGCCGCATCACCGGCAGCGCCCGCGGATCGCCGGCGTAGAGCCATTCGAGCGCCGCTGTGCCGGTGGCGGGTAGCGGGGCATCGAGGCCCACCGTTTTTCCGTCGAGCACCGCAGCGATCGGCTTTCCCTTCTTCTTTTTGCCCCCTCCCCCTTGCGCCGGCGCGGGCGCCGGGGTAGCTGGAGAAGCGGCCGGAACAGCGGCTGAGGCAGCGGCCGGAACGAGGGGCGCGAGGAGATCGGCCACGCGAGCACCAGGGGGGAGTTCGCGGAGGGTGCCGTTGGGAAGTTGGACGGTGGGCATGGCTGGGGGTCGCGGTGGGGAGAAAAAAGGGCTGTTTGGATCGATTGTGCAGAGTATCGGAGGTGGCCGGTGGGGCGGCAAGGCCAGCCGGGGGGCGGTGGGGCGGTTCGCGCTTGACTGCCGGCCCTGCGGGCGCGAGACTTGGGTTTCGCGAGCAGTTCGCGGGCGATTAGCTCAGTTGGTTAGAGCACTAGCTCGACAAGCTAGGGGTCATAGGTTCGAGTCCTATATCGCCCACTTTGGGAATTTTGCGGCGTGGACCGGAGCGGGGACTCGCCGCCGTCACGCGGCACCCGTGGCACTTTTGTCGAGCGACACGCCGAGGGCCCCTGCCAGCCGGGCAGCGATCGAGAGCGTCGGCTCTCGTTGATCCTGCACAAGCTGCGAGAGATAGCCCTGAGAGATGCCGGCTTCGGCTGCCAACTGCACCTGCGTCTGATGCCGGGCTTCTCGTGCCCTGCGGATTCGTTGCCCCAGCGTCAACACAGTGGGCGGTGGTATACTCGAGTTCACCTTCAGGATTCGAGTTAGCATGGATCGTCCCATTGAGAAAGCAGTTCGCCTGACCGTCACCGACCAGGCGTCGCAGACGCAGGCCGATCGCGAGGCCTGGCGGGCCTGCACGCCGGAAGAGCGCCTCGATGCCGTCGAGGCCCTGAGGCTGCAGGCGGGGAAGTTTCTCTATGAATACCCAACCAGACTTCGAAGACTTCTTACGGTTACTTGAGGTGCATCGCGCCGAGTACATGATTGTGGGAGGTTTTGCGGTCGCGTACCACGGCTTCCCGCGATTCACGAAAGACATCGACATCTTTTTTTCCGACGCCGCCGAAAATCTTCTCCGCCTCCAGAAGGTGCTCGTGGCCTTCGGTTTTCAAGCTGCCACGGTATCCCTTGAAACGTTAGGCAAGCCCGGAGCGGTCTTGGCCATTGGCGTGGAGCCCGTCAGGATCGACCTGCTCAACAGGATTGCGGGCGTAACGTTCGCCGAGGCGCGGGCCGCCATGGTTCGCGGACGCTACGGCGACGTTGAGGTGACGTTCATCGGCAAGGAAGACCTGCTGCGGAACAAGCGAGCCACGGGCAGGCACCGCGATCTGGGCGACGTCGAAGAGCTGCTCTAGCTGGCTGTGGAAAAAGTCTTCCATGCACTTTTTCCCCGGCAAGAGTACCGTTGGTTAACGGCGCCGCCCGCCTTGTCCAAGGAGAACCGCATGACAACCCTGCAGGAAATCATCGCCGCAGCCAAGACTCTCAGCGCGGCCGACCGAATGCAGCTCATCGATGCGGTGTGGGACGAAGCCGCGCCGGAAAGTTGGCCAAGGCCGAGCACCACCTGGATCGAGGAAGTTCAGCAGCGATCGGCCGAATATGACGCCGGTCGGATGCCCGCCACTTCCTGGCCAGGAGTGAAGGCTCAGGCCAGACGCGAGGCCGGACTCGATTGGCTGACGTGGTGATCCTCAAGGCTGCCGCGGGCGATTTGGGTGGGTTTCGCCCTGACGGATCGAGCAGGCGAAACCACCGGCTGGCGGGCCGTCCATCGCGAGGGAAGCGAAAGTATTTCCGCGAAGAGGTGGCAGCCCAGAGATTCACAGCCAAGCAGTGGGTGCGTGGCGGCGGGGTGCTGTCGTTCACCGAATGCTGCGGGGAACTGAGGTACAGCCCCGCTCCTGCCCGCCAGAAGTTACTGGCAATCGCAGACGGCACGCCATACATCGGGTGTGTCCGGTGCACCTGCGTCTGGTGCCGAAGGGAAAAGGTGCCGGCCACCAAACGGGGGGCGGCTAGGCGATCTCACTTTGCATGCCGTGCCTGAATGTGCCTGTCGGAAACTTGAAATCAGGTGAACGTGTTCGACAAGCGCGCTTGTGGCAGGGCACGCGGGCTTTGCAGAGCATCCTCCAGTGCTGTACGCTTGGAGTATGGCGATGCTTGCCGATATTGAGGCCGCAGTTGTTTCGCTCTCGCCCGCCGAAAAGCAGGAGTTGATGCTCTTTCTGGCTTCTCGGCTCCGGGCCGAGGGTGCGAAACTACCCGAGCCCCGGGTGTTCTCGGCAGACGAGATGGCCCGCTGGATCGCGGAGGATGAGGCCGACATGCGCCGCCTGCGGGAGCAGCCGTGAGGCTGTTTCTGGATTCAAGCGTCATGATTGCTGGCGCCGCCTCGGCCGAAGGCGCATCCCGGTCGGTGTTCCGCCTGGCAGGAACGCATGACTGGCTCTTGGTGACCACCCCCATTCGATCGCGGAATCAGTCCGCAATCTCGCGGCCTTCCCGGCATCGGCCACCACAGCGTGGCTGAGGCTACGGAGTCAACTCGTTGTCGTCGATGGCGTTTTGACAATCGACACGCCCACTGTATTTCCGGTTGAGAAGGACAGACCTATTCTCTTCAGCGCCTTGTCATCGGCTGATGTTCTTCTGACGCTTGATCGCGCTGACTTCAGCTGCCTTCTCGGCGACCGATTCTATGGTCTGGCAATCATGACCCCCGGCATGTGGCTCTTGCGAGAACGAGAGGCAGGATGCTTGCAGCGAGTGTGACGCGGTGGCGGCTGGACAACCGATCGCGTGGCCCCGAAAAAAACCGGCCGAGCACCTTGCGATGCCCGGCTCGGGAGAGAACGTGTTGCTGAAGCAGAATGCCCAAGCTACCCACATGTGGTGGCTGGCACCTGCTTATGGGAACCTTGTTAGCTTGTGTTAGCGGTATTTGGCTGCTGTCGTCCGCGCGCCTTGGAGCATGCCGATCAGCACGGCGGCCCTCGGCGAGAGGATCGTCAGACCATACTTCATAAACGCCTGCGGAGTCTTCGGCGGCATCCGCACCATACCGAACACCGGGCTCAGCCGCGGCGAGAGCACGCCGATCGCGCCGAGCCGACCAGCCGGCGTGGCCAAGCCACCCTTCTGGAAAATCAACACAGCATTGCTCAGCCGTGGGGCGATCAGGCCCAGCGGGCTGGCCGTCGGCAGACCTGGCATCGTCGGCGTGAGCGGCCGGTTCAGCCGGGCCAACAGGCCACCGCTGCTGGCGCCACCGCGATTGAACATGCCCGAAACACCCTTGCTCAGCCGGCCCGAGGGACCCTGGGCAAGTGAGGCCCCGGCCAACCCAGCACAGACCGCGATCGCCAGACCCGCCAGAACCATCTTCCGCACCATGAACAGCTCCCTGAAAGTGAGGCCGGCGACAGTCACTGGCATGCCGCCGGCTTGTTGTAAAACGATTTGCACAGCCGATTTCGACAGTAATTGCCGAAAATTGCATTTCAAGACGGTCTGCAAGGGTGTCTTAGCAGCTGTTTTCCTGAGAAAAACGCCGCACACCCCACTTCCGGGCGGGAAGCTGGGCTGGCCGGTAGGATGAGGTTTTGAAAGGAAGGTGCGGAATGAATGTGAACGAGGTTCAAAAGCTGCTGGCGGCACATCCGGGCGCGCGAATGCACTTCATGCTCCCCGACAAGAGCTTCGTGCCAGCCCACTTCCACATCACGGAGGTTGGCCGCGTGCAGAAGGATTTCATCGACTGCGGCGGCACGGTGCGGTCGGCCACCACCTGCCTATTGCAGGTCTGGGTGGCCCATGATGTCGACCACCGGCTCGAGACGACGAAGCTGGCGAAGATCATGGAGATCGCCCAGCCGCTGCTGGGATCAGACCAGCTGCCGGTGGAGATCGAATATGAGGGGGATGCGATCTCGCAGTATCCCCTTGGCGGCGCAGAGAGCACCCCCTCCGGCCTGCTCTTCTATCTGGGGAGCAAACACACCGCCTGCCTGGCGCCGGAAAAATGCGGCGTGGGAGGAACCGGCTGCTGTTAGGTCGCATCCGCCTTACGTGGAGCGTCGGCTTCGGGGAGGCAAAAGTTTCGTCGCTTGCGCTCCTCAAGCGTTCGCCGACCCCTGCGCCTCAATCGCTCGATGTATTTATCCCGGTGTCGCTCCTGATATCCCGGCTGCTGTTAGGCCAAAACATCGTGCATGACATGGCCGTGGATGTCGGTCAGCCGCATGTCGCGGCCGCTGAAACGGTAGGTCAGGCGCGTGTGGTCGATGCCCATCAGATGGAGCATCGTGGCGTGGAGATCGTGGATCATGAACTTCTTTTCCACCACCCGATAGCCATAGTCGTCGGTGGCGCCCACGATCGTGCCCCCCTTCACTCCTCCACCAGCCATCCATATTGAGAAGGCCTGAGGATTGTGATCGCGGCCATCGCCCCCTTGAGCAAAAGGAGTGCGGCCGAATTCGCCGCTCCAAACCACCAGCGTCGTTTCGAGCAGCCCCCGCTGCCGCAGATCCTGGATCAGGGCGGCGATCGGTTGATCGACGGCGCGGGCGTTGTTGGCATGCCCCTCGCGCAGGTTGCCGTGCTGATCCCAACGATCGGCCCCGAGGCTCGGGCAGGTCAGTTCGATAAACCGCACGCCCCGCTCCACCATCCGGCGGGCGAGCAGGCATTCGTTGGCAAAGATCTTGGTCGGGGCAAACTCGGCATCGCAGCCATACGCCCGCTTGGTGGCTGCTGTCTCGTCGGCCAGATCGAGCAGGTTGGGCACCGCTGCCTGCATCCGGTAGGCCAGTTCCTGATTGGCGATCGCGCTTTCCAAGGCGTCGGGAGCCGTATCGCCTGAAGTGAGCCGCCCGGCAAAGGCGCGGTCGTTGCGGCGGGTGAAATCGAGCTTGGCCGACTGCAGCGCCGCCGAGGCTTCGCGCGGCGACACATTCGAAAGCCCCGTCACCGTCGGCTTGAAGACCGATCCCTGAAATGTCGCCGGGAGGAAACCGTTGGTGAAGTTATCGAGGCCACCGGGAGGAATCAGGCCGCCGTTGACGATGATAAACCCCGGCAGATCGTCGTTCTCGCTCCCCAAGCCGTAGTTTGTCCACGCCCCCATGCTCGGCCGACCCTGCAACCCACTGCCGGTATGGAGGAAATAGTTGGCGTTGGTGTGTTCGGGAAATTCGCTCGTCATCGACCGCACCACAGCCAGTTCGTCAGCCACTGTGCCAATGTGGGGAAAAAGCTCACTGATCGGAATGCCGCTCTGGCCGTAGCGGTTGAATTTCCACAGACTCGGCAACATCGATCCAACATTGTTGAACTGTGTCGCATCGACCTTGAACAGGCGGTGGGGATCTTTGCCGGCATCCTGCTCCAACCGCGGCTTCGGATCGAAGCTGTCAACCTGCGACACGCCACCATCCATGTAGAGAAAGATGATGCTGGTCGCCTTGGCCGCATGGTGCGTGGCCAACGCCGGGCCGCTCGAGGTGGCCAGGCCAGTGCGGGACAAGAGCGCCGAGGCGGCGACAGCGCCAAATCCACAGGCCGCCTGTGCGAGCATCTCGCGCCGGGAGAGGGGCGCGGGCAGAAACCGACCGCAGTGATGGGAAGACTTTTTCATGGGACGAAAATAAACTCCTTGCTGTTGATCAGAGCATGGGCCAGATCGGCCCAGGCTGCCTCACAGCGGGGATTGGAGGAGAAGTCGACGCCATGCAGCTGCGCCTGCTGCCTGAGAAAATCGATCGCAGCGAGCTGTTCTTCTCCCTGCGGAGGCCGGGCAAAGGCCTCCAGATACATGCGCTCGACCCGGGGCTCGGGCAGCAGCGTTTCATCGGTGAGGATCTTTTTGGCCCACAGGCCCGCCTGCTCGATCACAAACGGATCGTTCATCATCGTCAGCGCCTGCGCAGGAACGTTCGTCACATTGCGTCTTCCCATCGCCTGAAAAGGCACCGGCATGTCGAAGGCGAGGAGAAATCCGGGGAGGAAATTGCGGCGGATCTTGGTATAGAGGCTGCGGCGGCCATTGCCGTCGAGCGGCCCCGAGGCCGGCTTCCCCCGTCCCTCGTGGAAATCAGAGAGCGACACATCCACCGGCGGGCCCCCCACCGTGCGGTCCAGCCGGCCCGACACAGCCAGAATCTTGTCGCGAACCGCCTCCCCCTCCAGCCGTCGCAACGGATAGTGGTGGAAGAGGCGATTGAGCGGATCGGCCAGCACTGCCTGAGGATCGCGGGCGCTGCTGGAGCGCCATGTGCTGCTGGTCACGATCTCCTTCACCAGCCGCTTGATGCTCCAGCCCTCCTGACGAAACCGAATCGCCAAGCTGTCGAGCAGCGCCAAGGCGAGAGGATCGGCAGCCGGCTCGCCGAGCTTGCCGAAATTGTCGGTGGTCGGCACGAGACCGCGGCCGAAGAGATGGTGCCAGAGCCGATTGACCGCCACGCGGGAAGTGAGCGGGTTGGCTGGATCGAGCACCCGGTCGGCCAGTTCCCGGCGACCGGAAGATTCTGTTGGCCACGCCGGCTGAGCGGGGCCGTCAATCGCCTCCAGAAAGCGCCTGGGCGCAAGCTCTCCGGGGCGGGCGGCCGAACCCTTGAGAAGAACGCGTTGCTCGATGCCGTTGCCATCCAGAATCGCGGGCGCCGTCGCCGACACCAGCTTTGCCTCTGCTGTTATTTTTTCGCGGGCGGTAGCGAGGCTCTCGGCCCGGCTGCGCAGCTCTGCCACTGCCGCACTGGCCACGTTCTCCAGCCGCGGACTGGCCAGCAGCCGGGTGGCAAGCGCCGCCATCGCGCCGGCCTGAGGCAGATCGCAGAGCGTGCCATCGCGGCAGGCCTGCAGGGTAGCGGCGAGAAGTTCTCCACCAGCCTGCTCCACTGCCGCGCGACCCCCCGGCTGCCGCTGCGCCAAAAACCGCTCGAGCGGATCGAGCCGCTGCGGCTCGGCAGCCGATTCCACCACCTCAGCCACCTCCGCGGTCCCTTCCTTGGTGGCGAATTCGACATGCACCAAATGGCCCTTGTAGCTCCGCAGATCGTGGCCAACCCACTGCCACTGCCCCTTGGTATCGACCGCTGTGAGCGTGCCGATATGGAGCGGACCGAAGAGCGTTACATGGCTGTCGACCACGGCGAGGATCTGCAGATGCCCCCGCACGCGATACCAGAGCATTCCCTCTTCCAGCCGGAATTTGGGCGTGCGCAACACCCGCCCGGCCCGGTCGAGTTTTCCCTGCTCGCCGATATCGAGTTCGCCGGTCGATTTGGTTGTGGACCAGATGGCATCACTGCGCGCCGCGCCACCAGCCAGGAGGGACACAACAGGCGGCTGCCCCTCTGCCCCCGGCAGGAGACCGGGCTGCCCGGGGGGAAGGGCAGCGAGCCCCCAGGCAAACGCATCGGAAATGATCGGGGTGGCTTGCCGACCGGCGGTGTAATCGGCCAGCACCCGCTCGCTGCGGGCCGCTGCCTCGAGCGTCGCCAGCCGGCCTGCGGCGGCGTCAAGCGCAGCCGTCTCGGGCAACACGCTGGCCACTTCGCCGGCCAATGGCTCAAGGCACCGGGCTACCAGAGGCAGCAGCGCCCGACGCGCCTCGGCATCGGCGGCGGCGAGTTGCGTGGCCACCTGCCGATTGGCTTCGAGCGTTTCAAATGGCACCTGCCGATAACTGCTCGACATCAGCATGCCGGCGATGGCGTAGTAGTCTTCGTTGGAGATGGCGTCGAATTTGTGGTCGTGGCAGCGGGCACAGCCGAGGGCCAAGCCGAGAAACGCCTTGCCAAACGTGTCGACCCGGTTGTCGGTGCGGTCGGCATCATCCTGGGCGATGTCGACGGGCGAGTGGACCTCCTCCCCCAGATACCAGAAGCCGGTTCCGACCACCGATTCGTTCGCCCCCGACTGCGGATCGAGCCGCGGATGCGCAAGCAGGTCGCCGGCAATCTGCTCGCGCACAAACTGATCGTAGGGCAGATCGGCGTTCAACGCCTTGAGCACCCAATCGCGGTAGCGCCAGGCATTGGGGATCGGCAGATCGAATTCGTGGCCCCGCGTTTCGGCATAGCGCACCACATCGAGCCAATGGCGCGCGAAGCGTTCGCCGTAGTGGGGTGAGGCGAGGAGTTGGTCGACATATTTTTCAAACGCCAGCGGATCGGGATCGGCGACGACCCGGGCCAGATCCTTTTGATCCGCCGGCAGCCCGGTGAGCAGTTCGCTCGAGCGGCGCACGAGCACATCCCGCGGGGCTTCCGGTGCCGGCGAGAGGCCGGCAGCCTCCAGCCGGGCGAGCACAAAGCGATCGATATCGCTGCGGCACCAGGCTGCATTGGCTACTGCCGGCGGCGGCGTGACAACCGGCGGCTGCCAGCACCAGTGCTCGCTGCGGCGTTTGGGGAGATCAAACGCGGCCAAGCCGCCAGCTGCTTGGCCATCAGCGGGCCAGGGGAGACCGCGGCGGACCCATTCCTCGAGCGTGGCGATCGCCGCAGCGGGCAGCTTGCCGTCGGGGGGCATCTGCAGGTCACCGTCATACCGCACCACCTGCACCAGCAGGCTCTTCTCCGGCTCGCCCGGCACGGCCACGCTTTCTGCAGCAAAAAAATCGGCTCGTGAGTCGAACGACAGCCCCCCCTCGGGCTCGCCTGTTTTTCGCGAATGGCACTCGGCGCAGTGCGCCACCAGCAGCGGCCGCACCTGCGACTCAAAAAACTCGGCGTCTTCGCCGCCCGTGGCGGCTTCGGCAAGCGCTGGCTGCGCCATCACGAGGAGTCCTGCCCAGAGGCAGGCTCCCATCAACCCGCTGGTCAAAAGCCCCCGGGAAACGACGCCACCGAACCGGGCCACCAACCGCTGGGTGAGTATCACGTTTTCTCTTCCAAGGCCACGGGCCCACCCGCGGGCCACTTTCCTCAATTCTACTCCACCCCGCGAGCGACAGGAGGAGCTCAAAAGACTGGGAAAGGAGCCGCTTTCAGCCAATCGGCCAAAAAACTGCACCTGCGCTGGAGACTGCACAACGGCTTTATCGCAGGGCCGGGGCAGCCAGATCGATGCCGTTGACGGCCACCACATGAAAATGGTGGACGGCCGGCACCTCCGCCGCCCACGTCCAAACCACCTCCTTGGCCGGCGTCACCTCCAGCAAGCGCACGCCCCCCTGCCCGATGTGATAGCTGGCGATCATCGTGTTGCCACTGGGCAGCCGCTGGATGCCGCAGGCATCGCTGATCCGGTCGGCAGTGTCGGCGGCGGTGATCTGCCAGCGCACTTTTCCCGTGGAATCAAACTCCACCACCCGATTGCCGTTGGTGAGGCTCGAGAGCATGCCGCCATCGGCCAGCGCAATCGCCGTGAAAGGCCAGCTGTTGATGCCCGGCTCACCCGGCACATGGGTGTCGATCCGGGAGAGTTCCTTGCCCGAGGCGTCGTAGCGGATGATGGCGAAGTCGAGCAGATGCGGCACGAGAAATGTCCCGTCTTTCTGCTTGCGGGCCATCCGCGACTGCATGTGGGCATTGCCCTTCTGACAGGCCAGCGGAAAATCCACCTTCACGTTTCCGTCTGCCGCGATCTCGAGCAGTTTTGGGGTTGGCCCGGCCTCAGTGAGCACATACGTGCCTTCAGCAGTCTTCTGGATGCTGTTGACCTCCTCCTGTCGGCCGTCATACCGCCACACCACCCGGTCGGCAGCCCCCTCCCGGCCGGGTTCAATCTCCACCGCCGCCCCGCCTGGCGTCTCCGCCCCGCGAGAGAGCGCAAGCAACACGTTGCCACTGGGTAACACCCATCCCTCGCGCGTGCTCGCCGGATGGCTCCAGAGCTTTTTTCCAGCCGGGTGCTCCGCTGAGATCTCCAGGAGCGCCGTCTGCTGCCCGCAGACGAGGATGCGCCGCGTGGTGGCCTCAGCGGCTGGAACCGCGCCGGCAGCCATAAAAAGGAGTGCGCTGGCAAGCAGGAACGCACGCCGCGATTCACAGCGGGCCAGAGAAGACGGGCATCGCATGGGAGTGGTTTCCGCAGAGAGAGATTGAAGAGACTGATTTTGAGTATCTCATACTACCACCCAGACTCCGGAATCGTCGCTCAAGCCGCTTCCACGCCGGGGCTCTCGCCAAAGTAATACTTCTTGGCATCGGGGTTGGTGAGCACCTCCTGCGCCGTGCCGTGGCAGAGCACCTTGCCGGCCCGCACCACATAGCTGCGATCGGTGATCGCCAGCGTTTCCCGTTCGCGGTGGTCGGTGATCAAAATCGAGATGCCGCCATCGCGCAGGGCGACGATGATCTTCTGGATCGAATGGATTGTCACCGGATCGATGCCGGTGAATGGTTCGTCGAGCAGGATGATGCGCGGCTCGGTGACGAGGCAGCGGGCAATCTCCAGGCGCCGCTTCTCCCCGCCGGAGATGTAGTGCGCCTTCGACTTGCGGATGCGGGTGATGTCGAACTGCTCGAGCAGTTCCTCGCAGCGGCGGCGGCGCTCCTTCCGATCCATCCCCACCAGCTCCATGATCGCCAGCAGGTTCTGTTCCACCGTGAGCTTGCGGAACACGCTCTGTTCCTGGGCGAGATATCCCATCCCGCCGTCGCGGGCCCGCTTGTACATCGGCCAGTGGGTGATGTCGTTGTCGTCGAGCAGCACCCGGCCGGCATCGGGGATCACCATGCCGCAGGTCATCCGGAAGCTGGTGGTTTTGCCGGCGCCGTTGGGCCCGAGCAGGCCGACGATCTCGCCGGTCTCGACATGGAAATCGACACCGTCCACCACCCGGCGGCGGCCGTAGTTCTTCACCAGTCCTGCGACCGACAACAGCGGCATGAGCTCCTCCGTGAGGCTGTGCGGGCCGCCGGCAGAGCCTTCCGGCAGCTAGCGCACAAACCGCATCCTCGCGAAGTTGGGCCATGAGGGCAATCGCAGCTCCATACCGGCAATTTTCAGCGGAAAACTCCAGCTTGGCGCCACCGCATGCGGCCAGAAGATCACCAACGCCCTCCCCACCAGCAGGTGGCGGTCGACATGATGCCCCTCCACCCACAGCCGGCTATCCTTGCTGGCGGCCGAGTTGTCGCCCAGCACGAAAAACTGATCCTCCTCCAGCGGGAAGTCGAGCCGCTGCCGTTCGATCAGCTCCCCGGCCCGCATCCCCACATCGTGGGCTCCTATATAGAAGATGTCGCGCAGGATCCGCAGGTTGCTCACCTGCACATCGGCCCCGCTTACAGTCACGCCGGCTGGCGACAGATCGCTCGGCGCGGAAGCTCCCGGCACTGCCTCGGCGGAGATCGGCCGGGCCTTTTCCGCTACCTCGATCGGGGCGACCCAGGTGGCAGGCCGGTCAAACTCAACCCGCCGGCCATCGACGAACAGCGAGAGTTCGTCATCGACATTGGCAAACAGGAGTGTCCAGGCCCCCCGGCCGCGCACGCGGGTGGCCCCCCGCACACTCCCTGGCTCGCCCGGCAGCTTTACCACCGCCGCACCGCTGGCCAGATCGATCGTGCAGGTATGCACCTGCCCCGCTTCCACCAGATCGAGCACCACGCTGCCCGCCTCACTCCGATTTTCAAGCCGCACTTCCAGCGCCAAGTCTCCCACCCAGTGCGACCGGGTAGCGATCGCGTTGTAGGGCTGAAAATCATCGATGACCGTGGCTTCAGCCTTGCCAGAGAGCGACGCCCCCGCCTCGACCGCATCCCAGTCGTCGGCGCCGGGGAGGAAGTGGCGGTAGCGCAGCGTGGCGGACGGAGCGCCGGCGGCTGTGGTTGCTGTAAACGTGCGGCCGGAATCGGGGCTGGTCCAGCCGGGGGCTTGGCCTGCCGCATTCCAATCGCTCCAGCAGATCGGCCAGCCCGCCTTTGACAGCGCCTCTGATTCATTTTCCGAAGTATGCACACACTGCAGCATCGCCTGCATCCGATCGGGGGGCTTGCGGGCGATCTCGGGGGCGAGGCCATCGCGGCTGGTCCAGATGTCGCCACCGGCGATCGACACCGTCTCTCCCGGCAGCCCCACCAGCCGTTTGATGTAGTTGGTTTTGGCATCCTCCGGATACTTGAAAACGACCACATCCCAGCGCCTCGGATCGGTGAAGTCGTAGGCGAACTTATTCACCAGAATGCGGTCGCCGTTGTAGGAGGGATAGCGGGGATCGTAGGCGGCGCCGCGGGGAGTCTGTTCCACCAGCGGCATCACCCGGCCGCAGTTGGGGCATTTGGCAGCGGCGATCAGCTTGCTGGCCAGCCGGCTTTGCAGCTGCGCTCGCGGCCCGCGTGGGCCCTCCAGCGATTCCAGCCGGCGGCGGGCCCCCTCCCGCTCCTGCAGCGCCCGGCCAGTGTCGGCAGCGGCCGCCTTGAGCGCGAGTGTTTCCGCCTCGAGCCGGGCGAGCTCGGCGCGAAAGCTCTGCGATTGGTCATCCTCCTCCGCGCTACAGCCAACCCGGTAGTCGCGGCCGCAGGCATCGCAGGCGAGATCCTTGTGGCGGCCCATCAGCGTGGGGGCCATCGATCCGGTGGGGATGACAAAGGCCTCCGCCTCAAAGGCCCGAAATAAAAGCGCCAGAGTAAAGGCGACCACCACCGATTCGACCGTCTCCCGGCCCCATCCCAGCGGGCCACGCACCACGTCGCTGGGACGGGGGCCGGAGGGGGGAACCGTCGGCGGCACAGAGTTTGACGACGGCACAGGGTTTGGCGACTGCGGTGCAGCGGAGTTGGAAACTGTCATCGGCATCTCCCTCGCCATGAATACAAACCGCGGCGGCCAGTGCTGGTAGCGACTTCCAGCCAGCAGCCTACGCGAAAATGGCGGCTGCCACCATTCTGTCTCGAGCGCGATTCGACTCCCCTCCACTGCCCGGGTTATGATGGCTGTTATGGCGACACCACGGCCTGCTCACGAGACTGTTGAACCGCAATCGCGGGAAATTGCCCTCGAGAGCAAGGCCCAGAGGCGATCGCATGAGTGGCTCGGCAGGCTCGGTGACAGGGAGCCATCACCCTATGCCGCGATGACTGCGGCTGAGCGCATCGAGATGGTGTGGCCCATCACCCTCGCGGCCTGGGCCTTCAGCGGAGAGCCCCACAATGAATCGCGACTTCGCCGAGATGTTGAGTGCCTTAGCCGACGAGAGCGTTGAATACCTTGTCGTGGGTGCCTACGCGGTGGCTGGCCATGGGATTCCCCGGGCGACCGGCGACATCGATCTGTGGGTTCGGCCAACGCCTGCCAACGCCGCTCGGCTATGGCGGGCCTTGGCACGCTTCGGAGCCCCCCGCAGCCGGCTCACTGAGGCGACATTCACCCAAGCAGATATTGTCTATCAGATTGGTCTCCCGCCAAATCGAATCGACCTGCTGACGAGCATCGACGGCGTCTCCTTCGACGAGGCATGGCGGGACCGAGTCGAGTGCAGGATCGCCGGCATTCCCTTTCAGATGCTCTCCAAGCCCCATCTCATCGCCAATAAAAGAGCTACCGGGCGGCCGCAAGATCTTGCCGACGTCGCCAGACTGGAAGGCCCCGAGGGCGAAAACGAAAAACCCGCCAGGGAGACTTGAAGTAACTAGGGTCCTGGAGCGTCGCGGGGGAATCGGGTGCGCTGCCGCGGCCCTGCATGGCTAACAACTCGGCTGGTACCAAGTTGGGGGCAGCGTCAAACCCCCAGATTCTCTCTCTGAAAGTGGTGCCGTTTAAGGGGGGCAGGTCAACGGAGGGAGAGCGAGGAAAAGGTGCCATGGATTGATTTCGCCACGGGAGCGGTGTTGCTCGACAGGCGGCACGGGCGCCAGCAGGGCCGGGCGATCAGGATCGCGACTTCAAAGCCGCCAAGGCCTTTTCGCCGAGCTCGCTCACGGCCTGCACCAGATAGCGGGTGCGCAGGGCCACGTCGACGAGCTGGTCAAACAAGCTCATGGGCCGCCTCCTCATCCACGAGGTCCAGACTGCGGTGGGTGGCCTTCATGTCGCGCAGGGCCTGCCGCACGGAGGCCCGCCAGAGGCGGCAATCCGGGTCGTACGTCAGTTCGCGACTGACGTCGTCAGGGCGCTTTGCGGTGTGCACAAACTCGATATGGCCGTGGTTTCCGCAGTCGATCACGCCGCTGCGGCCAGAGGTCATGATGCTGATCCAGTTCATCGGGACCTGGGAGATCACACCGGCGTCGGAGAGGACGGTCTCGAGGCTGATGTAATTGAACTCTCCCGCCCGCAGCCGCGCCGCCGTAAAAAAAAGTAAATGGCCGGTCGGGGAGTCTGGCAGAGGATAGAGGTAGATGCCCCGGCAGATCCGCTCGAGCAACCCGCCCTTCACGGCCCGGGACAGAAGCCCCGCCAGATGTCCGCACTCCGGCACGGCCGCGGCCAAATCTGAAGTGGCAAACACGCAATGCTCGCGATCCGCCAATCGACGCAGGGTGTGAGCGAGTTGCTTGAGAGCCTGCATAGACTTGACTCTACAAAAGATTGCAGAAAGTGCAAGTTTATGTGCTGTCTGCCACGACGGGAAGAAAAGGCGCCGGCCACCACATGTGGCGAAGAGAGGCAAAGACAAACGACCGAGACTACCCAAATTTGGTGGCTGGCACCTTTTATCCGCCTTTTCTCGCTGGGTAGACTTGGACTCAGGAGAGCCCCATGACAACCGTGACATTGCAGATGCCCGACGAAGTTTTTGCCGCGATGCGGGAAGACCCGATGCATTTTGGCAGCGAACTGCGGTTGGCCGCCGCGATGAACTGGTATCGCAGGGGCGCGATTTCCCAGGAGGTGGCGGCGAGCGTCGCGGGGCTCGACCGAACCGATTTTCTGCTGGCCCTTGCCCGGCATGGCGAGGACTCGTTCCGCGTCAGTCTTGACGAACTTGCCCGTGAGATCGCCGATGGCTGAGGTGTGCGTCGTCAACGCCTCGCCGCTCATCTTTCTCAGTCGAGGCGGGCATCTGCCGTTATTGCGGAGTGTTGCGGCACAGGTATGGGTTCCGCGCATTGTGGCCGAGGAACTGCGGTTTCGAGGACCCGACGATGTTACCGTTCGTCAGCTGACTTCATACCCTTGGCTGGCGGTACGGGAAACGGCTGAAATCTCTCCAACAATCATGCAGTGGGGGCTGGGGCCCGGTGAGAGCGCAGTGCTGACCGATTCCCTGGGGCTACCCGACAGTCGTGCGGTGATCGACGATCTCGCTGGACGCAAGTGCGCGGCGTCGCTCGGTATCCCGGTCATTGGCACACTGGGCATCGTGCTTCGTGCTCGAAGGCACGGGATCATACCTGCGGCGCGGCCGGTTGTGGAGGATCTGCTTCGCGGCGGCATGTTCCTGTCGCGGTCGCTGCTCGACCGTGCCTTGGCCTTCGTCAACGAATAGCCGCAGGCGGCAGGAGTCATCGCGATTCCACAGCCACCACAGCCTTCTGGCCCAGCTCGCTCACGATTTGCTTCAGATAGCTCCAAGAGGGCTTCTTGTGAAGAGTGTCGCGGATCCGTGATCAGAAAAAGGGTGAAAAAAAGGACGGAGAAGACGCGGTCCACGGCCAGTTGATGGCAGCTGGAACCGGCCCGCTGCTGCGACAGATTCTCGGCCTGCCGCTACGGCGCAAGGGCCTGCTTTACAACCGTTTCCACGTCGTCATATGTAAAGGGGCGGCCGAGGCGTTTGGTGGAGTCGTCCTCATCAAACCGCTGAAGCAGCGTGCCGTCGCGGCCATACACAAACACCGCCGGCACACTGTCGATTCCCAATTTCGGATAGAGGCTGTCTGACTCCTCACTGGCCAGCATGTTGACGAGTCGACCAGCCTGCACCTGCTCCAGAAACGTTCGCACCGGCGGCAGCAGATCCTCTGGCTTATCGATCCCCTCGTAGTCGAGCGACAGCGACAGGCAGGCAATCTGGTCGCCGTGGCGATTTTGCAGATCGACCAGCCGGGGAAATTCCCGCACGCACGGCGGACAGGAGGTGCTCCAGCAATCGAGCACAACCACCTTCCCCCGCTGGCGGGCCACTTCGGCAAGCAGCCCGGCATGGTCTACGAGCTTTACATCCACCGCACCCTGTGCCGAAACCTCCGCTGCGGCGCACAATGCTACAGTCGATACTGTCGTCGTAGCAGCGACCAGCATCCCCACCACGCAGCAGAAGCGACCGCTCGATCGCATGAATCGTTTTTCCCACATTCGCCACAAGCCTCCCGAAATCCTCGCGACTCCTCGCGAGCTGATCGTGGCCTGCGCGCCGCTGCGCAGCCATGTGAATCTTTCCCACATCGTACGCACCTGCGGCTGCTTCGGCATCAGCCGCGTGATCGCCTGCGGTGCCACCCGGCTCGACGAGCGGATCGCCCGCGATGGCGCCGAGTCGGTGGTGCTGGAGGTGCATCGCAGCCTTCCCCCGGTGCTCGATCGGCTGCGGGCCGCCGGCTACCAACTGGTGGGACTGGAGCAGACAACTCACTCAGAACGGCTGTTCACATTTCCCTTTGTGGGCCGGACGGCACTGGTAATCGGCAACGAGCGGCTGGGGCTGGAGGAAGATGTTCTGGAGCGGCTCGATCGGGTGGCGGAAATCCCGATGGCCGGCCTCCCGCACAGCCTCAACGCCGCTACCTCCACCGCCATTGCCGTCTACGAATACTGCCGGCAGTTTCCCGCTCTGGCCGGCGGCCATTCCGCATGACGCTCTGCATCGGCACCGATGAGGCGGGCTACGGACCGAACCTCGGTCCGCTCGTCGTGGCTGCCACCGCCTGGCATGTGGGGGACTCGGCCGAGCCCGCGGCGAACCTGGCGCTGGCCATGGCTCAGGCAGTGCCGGGGAGGCGGACACTGCTGTGGGCCGATTCGAAGCAACTCTACAAGACTGGACCGGTCGATCGGGGGCTCGCGCTGCTGGAGGAGGGGGTGCTGACAGGATTGTGCCTGACCGGTTTGCCTCTGCCTGCCGCCTGGCCGGCGCTGGCAGAACAGCTCGGCCCGATCGGACCGGTCGGGGGATCGCCCGACTGGGATCGACTCGACTCGCTCACGCTCCCCCGGGCCACCAGCGCCACGGCCATCAGCCGGCTGGTCGCTGCTCTGGAGAAAGCGCTCGCCGGGCAGCAGGCAACGCTGCGGGGAGTGGTCTGCCGGGCGATCTATCCGGCGGAGTTCAACGCGAGCCTCGCCCGCGGTCTTAACAAGGCCGATATCCTCTCACAGGCGACACTGGAACTGGCGGCTGCGCTGCGGGCGCGCTGGCCGGAGGAACCGGCGCTGGTCTGGTGCGATCGGCATGGGGGGCGGAAATCGTATGCGGCGCTGCTCGGCCGGCACTTCGCGGTGCCGCTGGTGCAGACGCTCAGCGAAACTCCCGCCTGCTCCGCCTATGCCCTGCCGGCGGCCGATGCTCGCGTCGAATTTGCTGTGGGAGGGGAGGCGCGCGTGCCGGTGGCGCTGGCGAGCATGACGGCCAAGTATGTGCGCGAACTCGCGATGCTCGCCTTCAATGCGTTTTGGTCAGACCGCGTGCCCGGCCTGCGTCCCACCGCGGGCTATCCCCTCGATGCCCGCCGCTGGCGAGAGGAGGCTGGCCCGGCTGCGGCCAGCGCTGGCGTGGCGGAAGCGTCGCTGTGGCGAAATGCCTAACTTGCCACGGCCGACTCGCCGACCGACAATGCCAGCGCGTGGAGCGGCCGGCGGTCACAACTCCCGCTGCTTCCCCGTTCCCTCCCCAGCGTGCCCCCTCGATGCCCAATCTCACCACCCATCTCTCCATCATCCGCCATGCCTGGGCCGAGGATGCCGGCCCCGGCATCGACGACTATGCCCGGCAACTGACCAAGCGCGGCCGCAAGCGATTTGAGAAGTTTGCCAAGCACCTCTGCGGACTCGGCCTGCAGGCCGATCTGATCGCCACCAGTCCGCTGGTGCGGACACGCGAGACAGCCGAGATTCTCGCCGAGGTGCTCGGGGCTCACCCGCCGGTGGTGGTCGATGCCCTCGCCCCCGGCTCCGACTGGCAGGCACTGGTGGAGTGGACTATTCATCAGGACGCCGCCCGGGTGGCTTGGGTGGGCCACGCCCCCTGCGTCGGCCGGTTGGTGGCGCTGACCATCGGCGACGGTTCGGCGGCCATTCGCATGCAAAAAGGGGCGGTGGCAGCGATCCGGCTCGACGACGGCCTGGGGCAGCCGGGCGAATTGGAATGGCTCGCCACGGCCGACATCGCCGGCTACTGATTCCCGGCAGGCTGCGTCTGCCCCCTGCTTTCCGGCGGGGAAGGCGTGTTTCCCTTCGCGGGGGGAACGACTAGAATTTGCCGGCATCGCTTCTTCCCAGCATGGCGACCGCTTTGTCGCCGCTGCGTTCCAGACGGATTTTGGCAGGAGAGTTCTTCATGCGTTATCCCTTGTCGACAGCCTCACACCGTACCCCGGTTCGTTGCTCTCTTTCCGTCACGACGCGATCGCTCTGGCCGGCAGCCTGCCTCATCGCGGCGGTTGCTCTCCTGGGGGGCTGGGGATGCGCACCTGCCGGCCGCGCCACCAACAACAAGGTTGTCGAGGTGGAGGCTATTGAGACCGCCCCCGCCACGCCTGCCCCCGTAGCCCCGCCTGCCCTCACCGAGGCCGCGGCCTCAAAGCGCGCCGCCGATGACGCCAAGGCCGCTGCCGACACCGCCATCAAGGAGGCGGCCGCCGGCACCGAGCCCCCCGCCCCGCCGGTGGCCACGGCCGTCAAGGATGCCGCACTGCCGGCGCCTGTGGCTGCGGTTCCCGTATCGGCACCCGCAGCGCGGCAGAAGGTGATGCTCGGAGATCCGGCGCTGACCGCCGGCGTGCCGGGCAGCGGACTGATCACGCTCGAACAGATCGACGGTTGGCTGGCCAATCCGGCAAACTTCGAGGAACTCGACCCAGTGCTCCCACTGGGGCTCTCGCAGGGAGCAGGGCAGATCCAGGGGCTGGAAAAAAATCCGCTCACGCGGGCCAAGATCGAACTGGGGCGGCAACTCTATTTTGATCCGCGGCTCTCGGTCGATGCCACAGTGAGCTGCGCCAGTTGCCACAACCCTGCCGAAGGATATTCCGCCCATACAAAAACTGGCGTGGGCGTGCGCGGGCAGCAGGGGGGCCGCAACTCACCCGTAGCATTCAATCGCATCCTCTCCGGAGCCCAGTTTTGGGACGGCCGGGCCGATTCCCTGGAAGCACAGGCCGTGGGCCCGATTGCCAACCCGATCGAAATGGGCTTCACCCATGAGGGCGTCGTGAAGCGGCTCGGCGAAATGCCGGTCTACCGCCGGCAGTTTGAGAAGATTTTTGGTGAGGTTTCGATCGATCGAGTGGGGCAGGCAATAGCCGCCTTCGAGCGAGCGATCGTCACCTCCCCCTCCCCGTACGACTACAACGAGCAGCTGCGGCCGTTTGCCGCCCTCGATGCCGAAGACATCGCCGACGACAAGGACCTGGCCGCCTCCTTTGCGGCGGCGCAGGCGGCCGCTGCTGCCCATCCGATGTCGGAGGAGGCGAAGCGGGGCCGTGAGATTTTCTTCAGCGAAAAGGGCAACTGCACTGCCTGCCATGTCGGCGCCAATCTGGCGGATGAGAAATACCACAACATCGGTATCGGCATGGAGAAGCCCGAGCCCGATCTGGGCCGGTTTGTGGTGACCAAAGACCCCAAAGATACCGGTGCCTTCAAAACTCCCACCGTGCGGAATGTGGCATTCAATGCCCCCTACATGCACGATGGATCGGTGGCGACTCTCGAAGAGGTAGTGGAGTGGTATGACAAGGGAGGCCATCCGAACGCGAATCTCAGCGACAAGATCCGGCCGCTCAAGCTTTCGGCTCAGGAGAAGGCCGATCTGGTGGAGTTCATGAAGGCCTGCACCGGCCCCCTCCCCACGGTGGAAGTGAGCCGGCTCCCCGCCGACTGAGCCTGCCGGCCTCTGCACGGCCACCGATGTTCACTCCCCGCCGGCTGGATCCACTCACCGCCGGTCAGATCCGCTCCCCTGACCGCAAGAGTCACCTTTTTTCCAAAGCCCATTCCATGCACGACAGCTCCCACTGGCTGCCAGCCCGAGGCGCGGCCAGTCCGTTCTTTGCCGGCATCGATCTGGGGGGCACGAATATCAAGGTGGGGCTGGTGGATAGCGCGGGGCGGACGCTGGCGTTTCACACCGAGCCGACGCATGTCTCGCGCGGCCCGGAAGATGCTGCCTGCCGTATGGGACGGGCCGTCCACACCGTGGCGAATCTCGCGGGGATCGCGCCGGCTGAGATTGCCGCAGTGGGGCTCGGCACTCCCGGCCCGCAGGACATTCCCACCGGCACGATCATTCGAGCGGGCAACCTTCCCGGCTGGGACGGCTTCGCCATCCGCGATCGGGTCGCCCACCACTGCGGGCTGCCTGTCACCTATGCCAACGACGCCAATGCCGCAGCCTACGGGGAGTTTTGGGTCGGCTCCGGGCAGGAGTATTCCAGCCTGCTGTTGCTCACGCTCGGCACCGGAGTGGGAGGCGGGATCGTCATCGGCGACGAGGCGATTGAGGGGGCCCACAGCCATGCCTCTGAGTGTGGTCACATCATCGTTGACCCTGCCCCCTCCGCCCGGAAATGCCCCTGCGGCCACACCGGCCATCTGGAGGCCTATACCAGCGCCACGGCGCTTCAATGCCTCGCCCGCGAGGCGCTCGACAGCGAAGCGGGCCGCTTGGGCCCTCTGGCCAAAGCCGTGGCCGGCGGAGAGGAACTGACCCCGATCCTGATTGCGTCGGCCGCCGCCGCCGGCGACACCAGAGCGCTGGAAATCATCCTCGAATCGGCCCGCTGGCTGGGGATTGGCGTGGTGAGCCTGATGCACACCATCGACCCCGCGGCGGTCGTGCTCGGCGGCGCGATGACCTTTGGCGGCGAGCAGTCTCCCATCGGCCGGGCCTTTCTGGAGCGGGTGCGGCAGGAGGTGCGACTGCGGGCCCTGCCAACCCTCGCCGCAAAGACGCCGATCCGCTTTGCCATTCTCGGCGGCAATGCAGGCTATATCGGCGCTGCCGGAATGGCTCGGGCGAGCCTGCAAAACAGCCGCCATGCCATCCCCACGGCCTGAGCTTCATGCCGGTTCGCACCCGATCCCCGTCCACAGGCTACAATCCGGCTTATGTCTATAGACTGCAAGCACATCCGTAATTTTTCGATCATCGCCCACATCGACCACGGCAAGAGCACGCTGGCCGACAGATTGCTCGAATGGACGGGCACCGTGGAGAAGCGTCAGCTCAAGGAGCAGATGCTCGACGACATGGAGCTGGAGCGGCAGCGGGGGATCACGATCAAAGCCCGCGCCGTGCGCATGGAATACACCCACAAGGGGGAAGTCTACGAGCTCAACCTCATCGACACCCCCGGCCACGTCGATTTCCACTACGAGGTTTCCCGCAGCCTCGCCTGCTGCGAGGGGGCCGTGCTGCTGGTCGACGCGTTTCAGGGGGTCGAGGCCCAGACCGTGGCCAACGCCTATTCCGCGATCAATCTCAACCTGGCAATCGTGCCGGTGATCAACAAGGTCGATCTCGTCCACGCCCGCGTCGATGAGGTGCTCGCCGAGATGGAGCAGAGCCTGGGGCTCGACGCCGCCGACGTCGTGCTGGCCAGCGCGAAAACAGGGATCGGCATCGACGAACTGCTGGCGGGCATCGTGGAGCGGATTCCGCCGCCGGCGGGCGACCCCAATGCCGTCCTGCGGGCCATGATCTTTGACAGCCACTACGACAGCTACCGGGGCGCCATCACCTACGTGCGACTCGTCGACGGCACCGTGCGCAAGGGGCAGAAGATCCGGTTTCTCGAAACCAACAGCACGCACGATGTGCTGGAGCTGGGGCAGTTTGTGCCGCAGCGGCGGGCCTGCGAGGAGCTCTTCGCAGGACAGGTGGGGTATCTCGTCTGCAACATCAAGGATGTGAAGCAGGTTCACATCGGCGATACCGTGACGATTCCCGGCGACAACGGCGCCACAGCGATGCCCGGCTACAAGCCGCCGCAACGGATGGTCTATTGCGGCCTCTATCCCTCCGAGGGGGAGAATTTCGAGGAACTGCGCGACGCGCTGGAAAAACTGGCGATCAACGATCCCTCGTTTGAATATGCCCCGGAGAGCAGCGAGGCGCTCGGCTTCGGCTTTCGCTGCGGGTTCCTCGGGCTGCTCCATATGGAGATCATCCAGCAGCGGCTGGAGAAGGAGGCCGATCTCGATCTGGTGCAGACCGCTCCCAACGTCACGTATCAGATCAAGAAGACCACCGGCGAGGTGATCGAGATCACCAACCCGCAGGATGTGCCCGACACCGGGCAGATCGATGAATTCCGCCAGCCGATCGTGCGCACCAATTTCCTCACGCCGGTGGAGCACATCGGGCCGATCATGCAGTTATGCACCGATCGCCGCGGGGTGTATCTCAAAACAGAATACCTCTCCCCAACGCGGGCCATGCTCACATTCGATCTTCCCTTGGCCGAGGTGATCTACGATCTCCACGACAAGCTGAAGAGCGTGACGCGCGGCTACGGCACGATGGACTACGAATTGATCGGCTATTTTCCCGCCGATCTGGCCCGCCTCGACATCCTCGTGGGGAGCAAGAAGGTGGATGCCCTTTCGATCATCTGCGACCGCCGCGATGCCGACCGGCGCGGCAGATCGATCGTGAAGAAACTCCGTGGGGAGATCGATCGCCACATGTTTGAAATCGCGCTGCAGGCGGCGATCGGCACCAAGGTGATCGCCCGCGAGACGATCTCGGCGATGCGGAAGAATGTCACGGCCAAGTGCTACGGTGGCGACATCTCCCGCAAGAAAAAACTGTGGGCCAAGCAGAAGGAGGGCAAGAAGCGGATGAAGAGCATCGGCAGCGTCGATATTCCGCAAAAGGCCTTCATGGCGGTGCTCGACACAGGCGCCGATCGGAGTTGACCTCGCCTTGAGGATGTGGCGATGAAGACCATGCTTCGTGCGGGAACCTGCCAACGGCGCCGACTGCTCGCCGCTGTGCTCGCTTCTCTGGGCTTGCTGGGCAGCA
Organism: uncultured Planctomycetaceae bacterium; assembly: GCA_903885565.1. Lineage (GTDB taxonomy): Bacteria > Planctomycetota > Planctomycetia > Pirellulales > UBA1268 > CAISJI01. The sequence continues at coordinate 12,128 of CAISJI010000010.1, read as the reverse complement.
CTGTTTTGAGTTGCCCTCTGCTGGCGGCTGAGCCCCCTTCCCCGCAAAAGCTCTTCAGCGACGGCGTTGAGCTCCTCTTCGCCGGCAAGCCGCAGGAATCGGCCGCCGCATTTGATGGGCTTGTCACGCTTCGGCCGGAGATCGAGCCGGAACTCTGGCAGCGGGGCCTGGCCCTCTACTACGCCGGCCGCTACGCCGACGGCGTGGCGCAGTTTGAGCGCCATCGGGAGGTCAACCCCGCCGACGTCGAGAATGCCACCTGGCACTTCGCCTGCCTGGCGAAGGCGAAGAATGTGGAGACAGCGCGAAAGCAACTCCTCCCTGTCGGCAGCGATGGCCGCATTCCGATGAAGGAGGTGCTCGATCTCTACCATGGCCAGGGAAGCGGCGAGAAGGTTTTGACCGCCGCCGATGCCGGCCCCGAGAGCAACCGCCGCAACCAGCGTTGCTACGCCCATCTTTACCTTGGCCTCCTTGCCGAAGCGGAGGGAAATACCGCAGAAGCAGAGCGCCAGATGACGCTCGCGGCAGGCACCTACCGGATGGACCACTTCATGGGAAAGATCGCCCAGCTCCACTGCCAGCTCCGCGGCTGGAAGGTGCCGTAGGCTCACCTAGAGCGCATCCGATTTACGTGTAGCGTCGGCTTCGGGGCGGCAAAAGTCTCGTCGCTTACGCTCCTCGAGCGTTCGCCGACCCCTCCGCCTACATCGCTCGATCTATTTGCCCAGTCGTCGCTACAGCTATCCCGGATGCGCTCTAGCAGGCTGTGGATAAAGTGCCGCATCGCTGGAGGCGATGCCTACCGACCGTGGAAAACCTCGGCGTTTCCACCGGTCGGCAAAGTGGACTGACTTCAATCCAAAGGGTCAGGGATGACTTTTTCCACGGGCAGCTAACGGGCGAGCTTATGGAGACGGGAGTTGCTGCGCAGATAGATCGCTCCATCGGCCACCGCGGGGCTGGCGAGAATTTCGTCCCCCAGATCAAACGTAGCGACGATCTTCCCCTCTTTTTCTCCCAGCTCCACCACCTGCACCAGCCCCGCCTCGTTCACCGCCCACAGATGCTGGCCGTCAGAAACAGGCGTGGCGGAAAATGGCCCCTGCAGTCGCAGTTGCCAACGCCGCTCACCGGTGGTCCGCTCGCCAGCGGTGAGCACATCGGCCTTGTTGAGGCAGTAGACGGCGTCTCCGGCCACCACCAGGCTGGCCGTGCCGGGGGCGAGACGGTTGCTCTGCCAGATTTCCCGCGGCTTACTTTCGTTTGGCACGGCCTCGAGCGCCGTGACGCCGTTCGAAGGAACATAAAGAACGCGATCAAAAAAGCAGCTCGAGGAGATCGTGTCGGCGCCCCCTGAAAAGCTCCACTGGGGCGCACCATCGGCCAACCGCACAGCGTCAATGCCCCCCCGCGACTGGAGTGCCACCACGGCAGGGCCGGCGAGCACCGGGGAGGTCCAGTTGGCCCCCTTGGGCCGGTCGATCCGCCAACGGTTTTCGCCAGTGGCAGTGTCGAGTCCCAGGCAATACGACTCGCTGTCGTTCTCCACCGGAACCACCAGCGTGCTGCCACTCACCAGCGGGGAGCTCGCCATGCCGAGGCTATTGCTCACGTTGGGGTAATCGTGGGTGATGCCGCGCAGCCAGCAGAGCCTCCCCTGCAGATCGAAACAGACGACATCATTCGACGAAAAAAGGGCGTAGATATGGCTGCCGTCGGTGCAGGGCGTGGGGGCGGCGACGCTCGTTTTGGAATGGCACATCGTGCGACCGGTGGCCCATACCCGCCGTTCCCAGAGGAGCTTTCCGGTTTGAGCATCGAGGCAGAGCAGATGCAACCGATCCTGGGAGGTGCCGGCGCTGGCTGTGACAAAGACTTTGCCGTCGACCACCACCGCTCCCGACAGGCCGCGGCCCGGCAGGGAGACCGACCACTTCCTCGTGGCAGCAGACAGCTCCACCGGCAAAACTCCGGCGGGCACGAGGCTGCTGCCATTGGGCCCGCGAAAGGCCGGCCATTCCTCCGCGCCACTGGCCACCACGAGCGATGTCCAAACGAGGCCCGTCAGCAGGCTGCATCGAAGAGAGAAAGAGTTCACCGAATATTCTCCACTGCTGGCGGCGGCACTTGGGCCTGCTGCCTGCCTGCCGGAAGCGCCGTGCCGATACTGTCGCAGACCCGCAGCTGAAACTGCCACTCGGTCGTCCAGGGCTTGCGCTGGGCGTCCTGGCAGAGCTTGATCAGAATGGCATTGGGCCCCGGCTGGAGTGTCACAGGCAACCGATACTGATCAACATCCATCCCCCGGTGGTATTCCTCGCGCTCAAAGACAAGCTGCCCGTTGAGCCAGATCTTCCAGGCATTTTTGGTCCCGAGCCGCAGTTCCGCCGGGCCCCCCTGCGGGGAATCGTAGGAGGTGACCGCATAGGCCACCACCTCCTTAAGCCCTTCCTTGCCACCGGCGTCAGCGGCGGACCGACTGGCGTCCGCGGGGGCCGGGGGCGGATAGAGCGGATTGATATCGACCATGCCAAATTCGTCGCGCGTGGCGAGAACCTGCCACTGCACCGGTCCTCCCTGCCCCGCAAGAGTTGCCGACAGATCGACCCCCCGCTCCGGCGGATATTCAGCCGCAAAGCCCTTTCCATCGGTGTTGTCGAACGGCCCGATCGCCTGCCAGTTCATCAGGAAGCCGAGGTGCCGCGGCAGATCGACCTCGCCACCGAGCCCTCGAATCGAAGCGGCCAAATCCTTCACCTGCGCGATGTCGCGAGCGGCGGCAAAGGCGGTCTGGAACTGCTCAAGCGCCAAGCTTGTGTTGCCAGATGATTTGGCCTGCTCCGCTTGTGCCATCAACTGTGCCACTGCATCGTGCCGCAGCTCCACGCTGGGATCATCGAGCAGCCCGGCGAGGAGTTTTTCCGCCCGCGGGCCATCAATGCCTGCCACCAGATCGAAGGCCAGCCGGCGGGCCCGCGGCTCATGGCTGGTGTCAGCCAGAAAGGCACACAGTGGGTCGGGATCGAGCCGGGGATGCCGGGCCACAATCTGGTCGACCGCTGCCAACAGCCAGCCGGCGGCCAGCGGGTTGGCCCCATCCATGGCAGCCAGAATGCGCGGCAGCGCACCGACATCGGCCGCCGCCACCACGTTCCAAGCCGTCCCCGCCGCCGCGTTGCCGCGGCCTTCGTGGTCCACCGCGCGAATGGCCCCAAGAGCAGCCTCAAGCGCCTGTTCAGTGGGTGGCGCCGCCCGGCCCTCTGCGGCCATGCACAGCATGAACAAACAGATCACAATCGCGCCAGGCAGACGCCAGAGGCAAACCGGCATCGCCCTCTGACGGCTCAGCCTGACATCAGGCCCGTTCATAGAACATCCCTTCGAAACCTCCGGACTTAGCTGTCCGTGAAAAAAGCCATCCATGACCTCTGGATTGAAGACAGCCCACTCGGTCGACCGGTGGAAACGCCCCCGTCGAGGGCCCGGTTGGCGTTTCCACGGTCGACGGGCATCGCATCCAGCGATGCTGCACTCTATCCACAGCCTGTTAGGCCTTGGCCATCGCATCCTGCGCCACCTGAATGCATTCGCGGATATCGTTGAGCGGGTTTTCTGGGTTTTCCTCATATTCCAGCGACAGGGCCCCGTTCTCGGGGAAGCCGGCCTGCTCCAGGGCGGCAAACACCGCCGGCACATCGAGATGCCCACGGCCGAGAATCACACCGGTGGTCTTGTCCTGCATCTCCTTAAAGTCCTTGAGATGCACGCCATACAGCCGCCCCTTGAGCAGCCGGATCACCTCGGTCGGCTTTTCACCCGAGCGGATGTAGTGGCCCAAGTCAGCGCAGGCGCCGATCCGCTCGTCATGCCCCTCGATCGCCTTGAGCACATCGATCGCCTTGTTGTAGCGGCTCTTGGGGCCGTGGTTGTGGATGGCGACGCGGATGTCGAATTCCTTGACCAGCTCATCGAGGCTCTTGAAGGCCTCGGGGCTCGGATCGCAGGTGATCGTCGGAATGCCCACCGCCTTGGCGAATTCAAACACCTTGCGGTTGGCAGCGGCGTCGCCGCCAAACCCGTTCACCCCATGGGCGCTGATCGTGAGCCCCAGATCGGCGAGCTTCTTCTTCATTCCGGCGATGGCGGCAGCATCGGAATCGATCGGGAACATGCCGCCGTAGAACTCGACAAACTTGAATCCCAGATCAGCTGCATGCTGCATCGCCTCATCGACCTTGTATCCCCGCAGCGAAAACATCTGGATGCCGAGATTCAAGTCGCCCGCCGCGGCCTGGGCCGACCGCGTCCAGGGAAAGGCGGCGGCGCACGCCAGAGCGGCGCTGGTGCGGAGAAAACCTCGGCGATGAGTGGCAGACAGCGACATGCTCAAACCTTTGTCTTGGGGGGAAAGGAATACAGACGGGGGACCAGCGACGGAACCGACCCCGCCGCAATATACCGCGTTTGTCAGGCGATTGCCTGCCACAACCACGCTCCAGCCAGCCCCTTTAGGCCACGGCCTGAGCCTGCCAGCCAGCCTGCGTGGCGGCGGCGATATCGAGCAGGGGGTTGTCGCCCACGAGCATAAGTTCGTCGGGGCCACAGCCGAGCCGGGCCTCGATCCAGCGGAAAAACTCCGGGGCCGGCTTCCGCCAGCCGATGGCCGACGAGGCAAACACCTCCTGCGCGGAGGTGAGGGGATGCAAGTGTTTGGCCAGCCGCAGGAGGCGGTCGTCAAAATTGCTCGCCAGCACCACCCCTGCCCCAGCCTGAAGGGCCGCCTGCAGCATCTGCTGGCCGGCGGCAACGGGACGCCAGGACGAGGGCTCGCCAAAGTGATTCCATAACTCGGCAAAGATCGCCGCCGTTTGCTCAAGGGACGCCGCGCCAGCAAACACCTCCTCGACAATCCTCCGCCAGCGCTCTTCCTCACGGGCCTGACTGGTGGCGAAGGAGGGCACTGCAGCGGCGTCGAGCAGTTCCTGCTGCCGCCAGGCCTGAGCAAACCGCCGCTGGATGTCGGCGGCGTCACAGGCCACTCTCTGCCGCAGGCCGGCCTGCTGGTAGGCGACTGCCACGGAGGGATGGGGCTCTACCAACGTGCCCACCACATCAAACACCACCACGCGCACCCTTGCCGGTGGCACCCACTGCCCGGGCGGGAGGCTTGCTGCAGCGGCTCGATCGATGGTGTTGCTCACGGGTACACCGGCCAACGGCAAGGGTTTAATGCCGCGGAATCAGCCCCAGATCGAGACCAAACACAAACAGCATCAGCGACAGAATCAGAATCAGTCCCAGATAGCTCAGGGCCACCACCACGCCTTCGCTCGGAGGCTTGCCGCGGAGCCATTCATACGCCAGAAAAACCATATGCCCGCCGTCGAGAACGGGGATGGGCAGAAAATTGACCACCGCCAGATTGGCGCTGAGCATCGTCAAAAACAGCAGCAGGCGGCTGAATCCTTCCTCGGCCGATTTGCCCGCCTGCTTGGCGATCTCGATGGGCCCTCCCAGGAGCCGGGGGCTGATCTGATTGCTGGTCAGCTTCTGCAGGAACCGATAGACCAGCGACAGATCCTCCAGCACCTTGCGGCCGCCCAGAGCCAGCGCCCCGGCAAAAGATCCCGCCTTCACATTGCGATAGAGCGGCTCGAAGACCAGACCACGGTCGGTGACAAACCGGCCCGCCGCCACGGCCGGCACCAGTTGCACATCCCGCTCCGTCCCATCCGCCGCGGCAACTCTCAGCAGCAGTTGCGTTCCGGCTGGAACCATCTGCAGGCTGGTGGCGACGTAGGGCCAGCTGGGGGATTTGTCGGTCAGCTCCAAGCCCTTGTCCGGCCCTGTGGCCCCTGCAGGCTTGCCATCTGGACCAAGCTCCTGGGGATCCAAAAACCGTACCCGCACCACCCGCTCTCCGGTCTGAATGCCGGCCCGCGCAGCGGGGCTCTCCGGCTCCACGGCAGCCACTGTCGCCGCCACAGGGAGCGCCACGCCCAGCGACGCCAGCGACACCGGGCTCATCGGCAGCCTCGATTCCTCGATCCAGTCGACCGCCCGCGGTGTCACCGTGAGGCTCTTTTCGGCCCCCTCGCGCCGCAGCGTGAGCACCACGCTCCGGCCGGCCATGCTCCGCAGCCGAGCTTCCACCGCCAGCGGGTCGCCCACAGCGGCGCCATCGATTGTCTCGAGCAGATCTCCCTGCTGAATCCCCGCAGCGGCGGCGGGCGACCCCTCCTGCACCGCCTTGATCGGCAGCGGCGTCATCGTCATCCCCGTGGCCAGCAGTGGCTGAACGGGGATCTCCACCGCCAGGGTTTCGACCGCTGCGCTTCCCGCCAGCCCGGCCCGCTCGACGGTGAGCGTCACCGGCTTGTCACTGCGGGTGTTGAGCAGGCCGATCAGTTCTGCGTAGTTTGCCACCGGCTGGCCGTCGACAGCCCGGATCGTGTCGCCGGCAGCGAGGGCGGGCTGGGCAGCCCCGGCGCTCCCGGGCAGCCCCTCGCCAAGATCCTTGGGCAGCGTGAGCGAAAACGGACTGGTCACGCCGACGGTCGGCACACCCAGATCGGTGTCGGGGTGGAGCGTCACGGTGCGGGTGGAATTGTCGGAGGGACGGTGGATCGTGAACTCGACCCCCTTGGCCACATCGCCGAGCGTGACCCCCTTCTGCAGGTCTGTGAAGATCGGGTTCTGCCGGCTGCCAATCGCGGTGATTTCGTCGCCGCTGCGCATGCCTGCCCGCCAAGCGGCGCCGCCCGGGCGCACGCTCGACACCGCGCAGGTGAGCTCCTTCACCCCCAGGCCAAAGGCCCATGAGGCCATCAGAAAGGCGAAGATCGTGTTCATGATGACGCCGGCGGAGATGATCGCCATCCGCTTGGGAACGCTCTGGGCAGGGTAGCTGCGGGGATCCCAGACAGGGTGGGGGCCGGCCACCGGCTCAGCCGGAAGATCGCCCATCGTGCCCCGGGCCCGCTGCGCCTCGTTGGCGGCCGCGGAGGGGTTGTCGTCCTGACCGAGCATTTTCACATAGCCGCCCAGAGGAAGGGCGCCGATGCCATATTCAGTTTCGCCCCACTTGAAGCTGGCGAGTTTGAGTCCGCCCACATCAAATCCGAGGAAAAACTTCTCGCACTTCACTCCGCAGGCCTTAGCCACGAGAAAGTGCCCCAGCTCGTGAACGAAGATCACAAATCCCAGGCCACCGGCCACCTGCAGAATCACCCACCAGTTCGCCGGCTGCATCAGCCACGCCGCCCACGAACCGGCAGCCAGCAGCACTCCCGCTGCCGGGAAACTGTCCGCAGCCATCATTCCCATCATCAGACACACGCCCACTTGACGACCTCCTGTCTTGCCCATGCATCGAGTCGACGGACGTCGTCGAGCGAAGGCTCGGGTTGAAACGCATGCTCCGCCAGCACCCGGCCACAGACATCGGCGATGTCTGTAAACCGCAGCTCTCCCGCCATGAATCCGCGCACAGCCTCCTCGTTGGCGGCGTTGAGCACCGCCCCGCAGGTGCCGCCACGCTGCGCCGCCTCATGCCCCAGCCGCACGGCAGGAAACCGTTCGGGATCGGGCGGCTCGAAGTCCAAACGCATGCTCTGTGTGTAGTCGAAGCGCCGGGCGGGGCCCGGATGGCGCTGCGGATAGGAGAGGGCATATTGAATCGGGAGTTTCATGTCGGGCGGGCTGAGCTGCGCCAGCACCGAGCCATCGACAAACTCCACCAGGGAATGGACGATCGACTGGGGGTGAACAAGCACAGCCAGCTTCTCCGCCGGCAGCCCGAAGAGCCATCTGGCCTCGATCAATTCCAGCGCCTTGTTCATCATCGTGGCGGAGTCGATCGTGATCTTGGGCCCCATCGACCAGGTGGGGTGTCGCAGCGCCTCAGCGAGTGTCACCTCGGCCAGGGCCGCCCGCGAATGGGATCGAAAGGGGCCACCACTGGCGGTGAGCACGAGGCGGGTCACCTCGGCGGGCGTGCCAGCCCGTAGCGCCTGATGGATGGCGGAGTGCTCGCTGTCTACCGGTAGGATGCGCGCCCCGGTCTGCACCGCCAAACGCATTACCAGAGGCCCGGCCATCACGAGCGTTTCCTTGTTGGCCAAGGCCACCATCTTGCCCGCCTCCACGGCCGCCCAGGTGCTGGAGAGGCCCGCGGCGCCGACAATCGCCGACACAACCCGATCCACCTCCGGTTGCTGCACGAGATCGTTGAGCGCCTCAGGGCCGACTGCCAGGCGGGTGCCTGCCGGGAGGGCGTCGGCTCCAATCGCGGCGGCGGCCTCCGGATCGACCACCACCAGATAGCGAGGCCGGCAGGCATGTGCCTGCTCCAGCAGCCGTTTCGTGCTGCGATGGGCCGCCAAGAGATAGGGCGTGAACCGCCCCTGCGAGGCCGCGATCACCTCCAGCGTGCTGCTCCCCACGCTCCCGGTCGATCCCAGCACAGCCACCTGCAGCGGGCCAGCCTCAGTCGGCCGGGAAACAGCGGGCGAAGGGGCGGCGGCGGGGGAGGATCGCGGGGGTTGGGGCATGAGGTTCGACGCGGGGGACGAGCGGAGCGGCAGCCTGAATCTTAGGTTTTTGTGGGGCGAACTTCCACTTCAAGTTCCGGATGCGCGTTTCTTCCCGGGACTGGCGAGATACCGGAGATTTGTTTCCCGGGGGGGGGACGCTTAGGATGCACTGATATCGGTTCTCGAGCCTCCGATCGTTCCCCTCCTCTGCGAGCATCCATGCCCACCAAACGCGACTTCCCCAAGCGCCAAGCCGACCGCAAAAATTCTTTTGGTGGAGCGAATATGGTGTGGTCGCTGATCGCCGTGGGGGTGGCAGGTCTGTTTGCCATGAGCCTGCTGGCGACGGTTCCCGAGCTGTCGCTCTCATACAGCGATCTGGAACATCTGATCCGGGCGTCGGGCACGCCGGCCGACGGTGAGCCACAGCCGGTTCGCTCCGTGAAAATCGAAGACCCCTCCGCCGGCAGCGATCACATGGCCCGGTATGGCCAGCTCAGCGATGTGGTGATCGGCGCCTACAGCGTGTCGGGAACGGTCAGCGAGATGCCGGAGGAGAACGCGGAGGAGCATGAGCAGGCGGGCGAAACGCCCGCCTCCCGCAGCGGGATTCCCGGCTCGCGACGGAGATTTCACACCGCCAAACTGCCGAGTGAAAATTCTGAGGGACAGCTCTCCCGATTGCTGGCCGAAAATGGCGTGCCGTACCGCTACGAGGAGGCCCCCGGCCCGTGGCGTAACTGGCTGCCGATGCTCTTCCTGACGAGTCTTTTCGGCCTGCTCTTCTATCTGATGATGAAACGGCTCGGCGGGGCCGGCAGCCCGATGGCCTTCGGCCGCAGTCGGGGCAAGATGTATGCCCAGGAGGATCTGGGGATCACGTTTGACGACGTGGCGGGCATCGATGAGGCCGTCGACGAATTGCGGGAGGTGGTGGAGTTTCTTCGCAGCCCGGAAAAATACCAGGTGCTCGGCGGCCATATTCCCAAGGGGGTGCTGCTGGTCGGCCCGCCGGGAACGGGCAAGACACTCCTTGCCAAGGCGATTGCCGGGGAGGCAGGCGTACCCTTCTTCGGGCTCTCGGGGAGCGATTTTGTGGAGATGTTCGTCGGCGTCGGGGCTGCCCGAGTGCGCGACCTGTTCCAGCAGGCCGAGTCGAAGGCTCCCTGCATCATCTTCATCGACGAACTCGACGCCCTGGGGAAAACACGCGGCTCGAGCGTGGTGGGCGGCCATGACGAGCGCGAGCAGACACTCAACGCCCTGCTGGTCGAGATGGATGGTTTCGGCAGCAACAGCGGCGTGATCGTGATGGCGGCGACCAACCGTCCCGAAACGCTCGATCCGGCTCTGCTGCGCCCCGGCCGCTTCGATCGGCATGTGCTCGTTGACCGCCCCGATGTTCGCGGGCGCGAGGCGATTCTGAAGGTGCATGTTCAGGAGGTGAAACTCAATCCCTCGGTGAATCTCCAGCAGGTGGCCCGGATCACCTCCGGCTTCTGCGGGGCCGATCTGGCCAACCTCGTCAACGAGGCCGCTCTGCTCGCCGCCCGCAACAACAAGACATCTGTCGGGATGGAGGAATTCAACGAGGGGGTGGAACGCGTCACGGCAGGGCTGGAGAAGAAAAAACGGGTGATCCACGAGGACGAGAAGAAGCGGGTTGCCGTCCACGAAGCTGCTCATGCGCTGGTCGCCTATTCCCTTCCCAACACCGATCCTGTGCACAAGGTTTCGATCATCCCCCGCGGTTTGGCGGCGCTGGGCTACACGATGCAGCGGCCCGAGGACGACCGCTACCTGCTGACGCAGAGTGAGCTGGAGAGCCGGATCCAGGTTCTGCTCGGAGGCACGATCGCGGAGGAGATGGTGTACGACGACATCTCCACCGGCGCCCAGAACGATCTGGAGCGGGCCAGCGAGATCGCCCGGGGGATGGTGATGGACTACGGCATGAGCCAGCTGGGACGGGTGAACTACCGCGAGAGTGCCCGCTCCCCCTTCCTCACCGGTGGCGGCGCCGAACTGCCCGCCGCCCGTTCCCACAGCGAAGAGACGGCACGGGAGATCGACGAGGAGGTGCGGCGAATCATCGATCAGGCCATCGAGCGCGTGCGTCGCATTCTGGCGACCCGCCGAACGGCGCTCGAGGCAATCACGCGCCGACTGATCGAAACCGAGGTTCTCGACGGTAATGTGCTCCGCGAGATCATCGAGGCCACCACCGCCAGCCCGCAGCTCGTGCCGGGCACGCTGCCGGAACGGCGCTCCACACGCTCGTCTACCGGTGAGCTCGGCGAGCCCCGCGGAGCACCCGAGCTGGCTGGTGGCGAGGCTGCTCCAGCGGCTGCCACGTAAGCGCTTCCAGACGGTACGCCGGCCTGCTGTTGTCGCTACAATCCTCACCACCTGCCGGGTGGCAGGGGGCTGTGATGCCGGAGAGGGACACGTGCCGAAGAACCGTGTGATATCGCCCTCCCGGCCGCTTCAGCCCAGGGTCGCCCCCAACCCCAACTCCCCGCAGCCCACGGCAGCCCAGGCTGTCACACTCTCATGTGGAAAACTTTCTTTCTGGCAACCGGGATCTTTGCCTGCATCGTCGGGGCGGAACTGCTGCTGATCGATTCCGCCTCGGTGTTGCCGATCAATGGCTCCGGTGAGCCCCGCACACTCTCAGCCCCTGACTGGGCTCCCTGGGCGCTGATCTCCGCCGGGGCCATGACACTGCTGCATCTGTGCACCGGCAGCGGGTCTGCGGCAGGCGCCGGGGGAAGTTCTGCCAGCAGCAAGGCAGCGGCAGGTAAATTCCCGCAGTATTAGCGCGGCGTTGGGGATCGCTGGAGCGGCGACTCGCTCGAGCGCTGATCCGGTGGCGAAGCTGTGGCAGCGGGCTGCGCGGGGCGCCCAAAAAAGAGCAGGTGCTGCCAGGGGAGGCGGTCAAACTCCCGCGCCACCTCCAGGCCGTGCGGTTTCAGTTCGGCCCTGACCTGGGCCTTCGTCATCTTGTGGAGTGGCTTGATCGGCACCGCGGGATCCTCGCCGCGAAACTCGGCAAGCACCAACCGCCCGTCCGGCTTGAGGCTCGCGCAGATCGTTTCCAGCATCGCGTCGGGATGGGAAAATTCGTGGTACACATCGACGCAGAGCACGACATCCAGTTCCCCCTTGGGGAGCCGGGGATCGATCGGGGTGCCGAGCAGGAGTTTGATGTTGGTAAGCCCCTCCTCCGCTGCCCGCCGCGCAAGTAACCGCAGCATCTGCGGCTGGATGTCGACGGCATAGACGACCCCCTCCGGCCCCACGAGCCGGGCCAATTCCAGCGTATAAAAACCGTTCCCCGCCCCCATGTCGCAAACGCTCTGGCCGGGCTGGATGTTGAGAGCCTCAAGCAAGAGACGGCAGTCCTCCTCGCGCTGGCGACTCTCGCGGACCAACCACGGCGCGCCGGTATAGTGCATTGTTTGGGCGATCTCGCGCCCCATGTAGACCGGCGGAGCCGCGGGAATGCGCTGATGGCGATTGATCCGCATGTCGATCGGCAGCGGACGGACGCGGGCTCCCTTCCGGCGGGCTTCCCCGAAGGGCTGCGGG
>CAISJI010000009.1 GCA_903885565.1 uncultured Planctomycetaceae bacterium | reverse complement strand
GATGCGGCAGACGGCTCGCTCGTGGCCACGCTCGGTGGCGGCGATCGGATCGGTCATCGGCAGAGTGTGGCGGCACTTGAATTCACGGCCGACGGCAGTTGGCTCATCTCCCAGGATCTCGATGGGCAACTCTTCGCCTGGCAACGCAGCGCCGACTGGAAGCCGGTGGAACTGGCCGCCCGTGAGGAGATTCGGCTGGGGCGGGAGGCGGCGCTCCGATTGCAGCGACTGCCGCCGGTGCGTCCGCTCGCGGCGATCGGCAACAACCAAGTGGCCTGCGGACGGGTGGTCTCCCCGCCGGGAGCGGCCGAAACACTCTGGCGGATCCAGATTTTCGATCTCAACCGTCCTGAGGCGGCTCCACAGGAACTTCCCACCGACCACCGCGGTGTGGTGACGGCCCTCTCCGCCACGCCCGATGGCAGGCTGGTGGCCTCGGCCGATCTGGCCGGGAGCGTCACGGTGGCGCCGGTAGGGGCTGGGGGAGCGGCAGTGAAGTGGAGCGTCAAACCGGCGGCCGAAGGGCTGGCCCTGGTTCCAGATGGCAGCCGACTGGCGATCGCCGTGGCCGGCGCGGCGGCCAATCCGCCCCGCGTGGAAATTTTCGATGCGAAGACAGGTCGGCTCCAACGGACTCTTTCGGCAGAGTCTGCGGTACGGGCGGTACGGGTGAGCCCGGATGGCAGATGGCTGGCGTGGAGCGGCGGTCCGCGCCACGCGGTGTTCGTGCAGGCGTTGGCTGATGACGTAGCCCCGCCTGGCCCAGCTCCGCTCCGGCTGGGCGGGGTGGGGCGAAACATCACCCGGATCGCCTTCTCGACCGCCGAGGCTGATGCCCGCCAGGCCGCCGCGGGGGATACGGGGGAACCCGCGGCCGGCAGGGTGGAGCGAGGGGTCGTGCGCCGCAGGCAGGGGGAACAGCCAGCCCCACAAGCAGCGGCGGCCTCGCCGCAGAGATTAGCCATCGGGACGGCCGCCGGGAAAGAAGGGCTGCCCCCGCCTTTGGAAAGTGGATTCTCTCTGCAGGCTCTGGCGGCCAGCCCGCTGGGCGTGGAGGCCGACTGGGCCCCGGCAGCGGGCCGACCAGCCGGCTGGACGCTCACGCGAGCCGCCGATGCGCCTCAGGGAATGGAACGCTGGAGCCTGACGCAGGAGGGAATCGCCGGGGGGCATATCGATCTGGCGCTCGACTGGCAGGGGCGAGCGGGGGCGGAGGGAACGGCCCGCTGCTGGCTCACTCGCGCTGGCGAGGCAGAGCCCTGGGGCGTGGCCATCGGCACCGATCGCGGCATTTTTCTCTATGCCCTTGACGCTGCCGCCGGGGCTTCCTGCCGGCTGGTGCGCCGGTTTCGCGGCCATGAGGACCGAACACTCTCGCTGGCAATCTCTGAGGACGGTCAGTGGCTCGCCTCCGGTGGCGCTGATGCGCTGGTAATGCTCTGGCCACTCGCCGGCTGCGACCGCGCCGGTGCATTGGCCGACCGCTGGGGGGTGGGACTGCGCGTCGAGAATGGGCGGGCGGTTGTGGAAACAGTCGATGGGGCGGGCCCGCTCGCCGGCAAGGATGTGCGGCCGGGGGATGTGATCCTGAAAATCTCCCATGCCGATGGGGCCGCCGCCGCCACCGAGCAGACCGACGGCGCCGCCGTCCGGCAGGCGTTGATCGACATCCCCTGGAACACGCAGGTCTCTTTCGTGACGGAGCGGGAGGGAAAGGCTCAGGAGATCTTTCAGCGGTATCCCGCCTGGGAAAACCTCTCCGCGCTCCATCTGGCTTCCAATCGAGAGTGGGCTTACTGGACTCCCCGGGGCTATTACGCGGCCAGCGCCAACGGCGACACGCTCTTCGGGTGGCTGGTCAATCGCGGGCTCGGCAAGCTGCCCCGGTTTTTCAAAGCGCAACAGTTCCGCCGGAAGCTGGAGCGGCCCGATGTGATGTCCAAACTGCTGGAGGCCGGGAGCCTCGACGCCGCTCTCAAGGCCAATGGCCGTGATCTGCCCGCCTCCTCCGCGATCGTGTTGCCTCAGCAGATCGCGCAGGCACCCGAGGTGCGCATCATTTCGCCGCGGCCTGGTGAGCAGGCACAGGGAAACACGATCACCGTCACTGCAGAGGTGGAGATTCCTGCAGGCGTCGAGATCGAGAGGGTGCGGGCGTATGCCAGCGGTGCTGTGGCCTCCGGCGAGCCCCGAGTGGTCGAGGAGCGGGCTGCCGAGGGGGAACGACCGCGGGTGACGGTGTATGCCTGGGAGGTTGGGCTGCCGGCGGAGGATCAGCATCTGCTGCAGGTGTTTGTCGGAACGAAGGCAGGACCGACCGATGCGCATCAGATCACTGTGGAAACCTTGGTGGCACCGCTACCGCGGCGGGAACCGCGGCTCTATCTGCTCGCCTCCGGGGTCGACCATTACGCCCATGCTGAGCAGTTCGCCGAGATCGGACTCACGAATCTCACCTGCGCGGTGAAGGATGCCAGTGCCGTGCGAGAGAGTCTGGCCGAGCGGTCGCTCGATCTCTACACGCTGGCCGCGGACGGGTGGCTGGCGGACGGGGCGGTGACGCGAGATGCGTGGCGATCCATGGCCGACCAGATCGTGGCCAGCGTGGCCGGGGAGGTGTTGTCCGACGACCTGCTGGTGGTGTTTCTCGCCGGCCATGGCATGGTGCGGGCAGACGCCGGCCGATCCTATGCCTATCTCTGCCACGATGCTGCGTTCGAACCGGTCGCGGCCTCCGGCGATCAGACTCCGGTGCCGGTGGCGGCAGGAACGCTGTCCTGGCAGGACTTCCGCTCGCTGGCCGCCCTGCCCTGCCGCAAGCTGGCGATCGTCGATACCTGCCACTCCGGGGCGCTGGGGCCGGGAGCCCGCAGTGCCACGGTGCGCGAATTTCAGGAGAACATGATCGTCGTACTGGCTGCCGCCGCCGATGATGAACCGAGCCAGGAATCGGACGCCTGGGGGCATGGAGCTTTTACAAAGGTGTTGCTCGAGGCCCTGGAGGGGCGGGCAGACAGGGGCCGGAGTCGACTGAAAGCGAGTGAGAGGCCCGCAAAAATTGGCGTCACAGCACTGTCGCAGACTGCGGACGAGCCAGATGGCATCGTCTCGCTCGACGAGATCATCGACTATGTGACGCAGCAGGTGCCCAGCCTTACACGCGTGGGGGCCGACGAGCAGACGGCCCAGCATCCGACCGTTTCACCGGAGGACCTGGTTCCGTTTGTGCGGTTGCCGCTCACCCGCGGCGGCTCGATGAACCGGTAGCGGTTCATTTGCCGACGCTCGACCGCAGCGGAATGTCGAGGATCAACTCCGGGGGACCCGCCTCGGGGCCGGCGATGGCGATCCCGTAGCTGGCTGTCTCTCCGGCTGTGGGAGGCTCAATGTGGGTGGTGCGGGCATCGGGGGGGAGCGGCTGCGACATCCGTTCCACCACCTTGCGTACCGGCCCGCGTGAACGCGTGCCCTGCTCCGCCCGATCACGTATCGATTTGATCGCCGCGTCGGCCTCGGTTTTGGCTTCCGCCTTCACCGAGGGCAGCCCCTTCCCCTGCCCTTTGAACACCGCTGCGGCCAAAAGCCGCAGATCCTTCGTCGGCTCCGGAAGAGCTACAACCACCAGCTTCTCCTCGCCGGCTGGTGGCTCAAACGTGAAGAAGCCACCGTCATCGGGGAGATCGACCTTTGTGCCGCCCTTCACCAGTTGCGGCTCCTCCCCCTGCGTCGGCAGCAGGCAGATCCGCTCCCCATCGGGTCGCTCGTTAAAGACATAGACATAGAGATCATCCTCCGGGCTGATCCGGACCAGAAACGAATCCCCCACTTGAAACGTGTGGGTAGCGGGGTCGATGGCCCGCGTTCCGCCGTCGGCGGTGAGCTGCTCAATCGTGTATTCCAAGGCGATCGAACGGGCCTCCTTGGGCAGGCTTTTACGCACGATCTTGCGCTCGCGAATGGTGGCGGCCGGAGTCTCTTCCGCCATCAGTCGCGCCGCCGCAGGGAGCGCCAGAGCCACCAGCCCAATCCCCAATCCACAGGCAAACAGCCAGCCTGAGGTTTTCCCGCCACACAGGAGGGAGTGAGCGCGCCCACATCGAAACCCTGGTAATCGGTGCATGGTGCAATTCTCCCTGGAAACGTATGATACGGATGCTTCTGATCCTATCCAACGCGGGGGGCCGGAAACAATTCTTCGGTCGGCCGGGGGCTGTGGGTGTGTCTGCCACGATCACGATTTCAATTCGCAGCCAGGGCATCAATCGCTATTCCGGCAGCCTGACAAAACCGCTGGAACTTGGCCGCATCGATCCCTCGTTCCCCGGCGGCGAGCAGCTGTTTTTGCGGCATCCAGCCTCCGGCCGGGAGGAAGAAGAGCGGTTGCCGATCGCCGAGCCCGGTGAGATCGACATGTCGCGTCGGCAAGTGCGGCTGGAGCGGCTGGCGGATGGCCGCGTGGGGATCCACAATCTCAGCGGCACGATCCCCCTGAAGATGTTTGACGCTCCTGACGTGCCTCCCGGAGCCACTGCGGAGAGTGGCTTGCCTGTGACGCTGCAGGTGGGACGGGTTGTGATTGCTCTGGCGGTCGCCCCAGCTGAGGAAGGTGCCGCTGATGCACTTCTGTTGCGGACGCTCCAACTGCCCACCCGGCTTTCGGATGGCATTCCCGGCATGCCCAGCCGTCCGCTCTCGGAGGTTTTTGCCGGCGTCTCCCCGGAGGCCTCCGCCGCGATGGTGGGCTGGTGGCGAAGCATCATCGCGGTGCTGCAAAGTGCCTCGAACTCCGAAGACTTTTTCCAGCGGGCAGCACAGGCGCTGCTGCGGCTGATCGGCCTCGATCTGGGGGCCGTCTATCTTCTGGAGAACGGCACATGGCGCCCGGCCGCAATGCTCACCGCTGGAACCATGTCGGCCCGCCCGAGCACGCAGGTTCTCGGGCGGGTGCTCAGTGAGAAACGCACGTTTTGGAACCGTGTCGATCCGGCGGTCGATGTGCTCTCGAGCATGGCCTCCATTGAGGCCTATGTCGCGGCGCCGATCCTCGACCGCGAGGAGAATTGTATCGGCGCTCTCTATGGCCATCGCTCGCTCGGCGGTGCCGCGGGCCAGACGCTCGAGATCTCGCAGATCGAGGCACTGTTGGTGGAAACGCTCGCCTGCGGTGTGGCCGCAGGGCTCGCGCGGCTCGATCAGGAGAAGGCGGCAATTGCGCAAAAAGTGCAGTTCGAGCAGTTTTTCTCCCCGGAGCTTTCCGAGCAGCTGGAGGCGCAGCCCGATCTCCTGCGCGGGAGGGATGCAGAAATCACGGTGATGTTTTGCGATCTGCGCAATTTCAGCGGTGTCACGGAGCGACTCGGCCCGGCTCAGACGATGGACTGGATCGGTGGCGTGCTCAGCACACTCTCGGACGAAGTGGCGGCGGTGGGCGGCGTGTTGGTTGATTACGTCGGTGATGAACTGTTGGCGATGTGGGGCGCTCCCTCGCCGCAGGAGAATCACGCAGTGCTGGCCTGCCGGGCGGCGCAGCTGATGCTGCGAGCCGTGCCCGCCATCAATGCCCGCTGGCAGCCGGAGATCGGCTGTCCGACCGCTTTTGGAATCGGCCTCAATTCAGCCGTGGCTCGCGTGGGGAATACAGGCTCCACCCGCAAGTTTAAATACGGGCCGCTGGGCAATGGCGTGAACCTCGCCAGCCGGGTGCAGGGAGCAACGAAATATCTGCGGGTGCCGG
The DNA here is from genome assembly GCA_903885565.1 of uncultured Planctomycetaceae bacterium. GTDB lineage: Bacteria > Planctomycetota > Planctomycetia > Pirellulales > UBA1268 > CAISJI01. The sequence goes on along the minus strand of CAISJI010000009.1, from coordinate 3,326 downwards.
CGATCATCACCGGTTCGACGCATCGGGCCCTCGACGGGACATTCCTCACCCGTCATCTCTGCACGGTGCGGGTGGTGAACATCGTGGAGCCGGTCGATCTCTATGAACTCGACGCCCTCTCGCAGGGGGCCGATGCTGTGCGGGCGGAACTTTTCGGACTCTACGAGACAGCGCGGCGGGCCTTTGACGCCGGTAATTTCTCGGAGGCTGCCAGCCGGTTGGGAGATCTGCTGGGCAGGTTTCCGCAGGATGGTCCGGCGCTGGTGCTGCTCTCCAGAGCGGTCGACTGCATGCTCCACGAACCGGCGGCGTTTTCCCCCGTCTGGACGCTGCCTGGCAAGTAAGAAGCCGCCAGCGCGAACAGGGGCCGCATAGATCCGCCCCTGTTTATGGTTGGATTATGGTCGGTGGACGAGCCTTGGCCCGTCGGTGCCATAGGAGCCAGTGCCTCCCTGGTAGCGTGCTCCGTGCCACCACTGAAGATGCGTTCGCTTGGCGAAGAGAATCCCGGTGTAATCGGTGCCCCACACCCCCTCCTGGCAACTCCGCTCTCCGCCGCAACGACTCCCCTGACGGGCTCCGCCGCCCATGAAGTAACCCTCCTCGTGCGGCGATTCGGTCGGCTGTGCGAGGGGCGAAATGCACTGCGGGTTTCCCGCCCGGGCGCACTGATCTCCCTGCAGGTGCTTTCGCTGCGTCGCCGGCCGGCCCATGAACGGAGTGAGATCGGCCGCGGAAACCGATCGCTCCCCAAGGGCCACTGCCGCGAGGCTGGCAAGGAGGCATGCCAACCGCTGCCATGAGCGCCTCGCGGACCGCCGGTGCGTGTCTGTCGGGAAACCTGATTTGAGTGGCACTGGTTGACCCTTCCTTCCCATCTGTTGCTGCCTCTCCAGGCTGCCTGGCGGCCGCAGCCCTCCCAGGGCCGCGGGCTGAGGTCGCAGAACTGGCCGTGCTCCCTGTCAGTTGGTGCGCGCATCGCCTTTCTGCGCTGGCGGCGGCCAATGCGGCCTGTCTTCCCCGTACAAGCTGGGCAAATCCCCAACAGCGAACCAGCCCTCCCAGCCGATAATTACGGCAGATTCAGCACCTTTGGAACAATCGTCCAATGGCAGTTTGGCTCGCCACACCCCCTCCATTTCGTTGAGCTCATGTCTGCTGCGGCCTCCTTGCTGCGCCGGTCTGTGCTCCTGCACCTTCGGGGGGTTAGGCGACGCATCGCCGTGAGTGCCGGCGTGGCGGTGCTGATCGGGGGATTGCTGCTGGGGCGCTCGGGAGCGGGAGACGAAGGGGCGGCCGCTTTTCCCGCCGCCGCTGGGGACGACTCACTCCTGTTCTTGACTGACAGCGAGGAGTTGCCAGTGCCATCCCAGCCATTCCTGGAAGAGTTGGCGACTCCTGCGCCGGTTCTGCCTTTCGACGCAGCCTCGGACATCGATGCCGTCAGGCCACCGGTGCTCAAGGAGCCGGCCGGCAATCCCTACGACTTCGCCGGCGAGAGACCGGTGGCCGATCGCCTCCTGCGGCATCGGGTGTTTCCGACGCCCGGATTCTCGGGGGCCTCGAGCGTGGAGCCGAGTGAGGCGCAGGAGTCGAGCCACTTTGTCCCGCTGGAGGATCGCTGGCGGCTGGGAGTTGCTCCCTGGGACCGCTACGGGAAAGGGCACCCGCGGCTGGATGACTATCCCTATGCCCTCGGCAACGGTTTCAATCCCTACACGCAAAACCTCCTCAAGGAGGATTACCCAATCATCGGGCAGCACACGTTTTTTGACATGCGGGTGATCAGCCGGACGATTGCCATGTTTCGGCAGGTTCCCACCCCGGATACCCCTTTTGAATCGACGCCGACGCCGGGCCAGCAGGACTTCTTCGGCAACCCCAACGGGTTCCTGTTTCTGCAGTATTACACGCTGGCCTTTGAGCTCAACCATGGCGACAAGGCCTTCAAGCCGAACGACTGGCGGCTCAAGATCGCGCCGGTCTTCAACACCAACTACCTCGAGGTCTACGAAAACGGCGTCGTGATGCCCGACGTGGGAAAGGGGCGGCGGCGCAGCCGCGGGTTTGCCACGCTCGAGGAGTGGTTTATCGAGACGAAACTGGCCGATCTCAGCCCCGACTACGATTTCCTCTCGGTGCGTGGGGGATCGCAGCCCTTCACCAGCGATTTTCGCGGGTTTATTTTCAGCGATCTCAACCGCGCCATCCGGCTGTTCGGCACCCGCGAAGCCAACCGGGATCAATTCAATCTGATCTTCTTCGATCAGCGCGAGAAGGATACCAACAGCTTCCTCAACACGTTTGATCCCCGCGGACAGCAGATCCTCATCGGCAACTACTACCGGCAGGATTTCCTCTGGCCGGGGCACACCGTCCAGACGAGCATCCACTACGACATGGATGCCCCCTCGCTGAAATATGACGACAACGGATTTCTTGTCCGTCCCGATCCGGTTGGCATCGCCACGCCGCACGCCGTCAATGCGGCCTATCTCGGCCTGGCCACCGATGGCCACATCAACGAGATCAATATCTCAAGCGCCTTCTACTATGCGTTCGGCCGTGATTCTCTGAATCAGCTCGCGCTCCAACCGGTCGACATCGGCGCCACGATGGCTGCGATCGAACTCTCCTATTCCCCCGACTGGATCCGGTTCCGCTCGTCGGCTTTTTTTGCCTCGGGCGACAACAACGTCAACGACGGCAAGGGGGGCGGGTTTGACGGCATCATTGACAACACGCAGTTCGCCGGCGGCGAATTCAGCTTCTGGGTGCGGCAGCAGATCAAACTACTCGGCACGAATCTGAAAAATCTGCTCTCGATCTATCCCGATCTCCGGGCCAGCAACAAGTTCCAGTCGCAGGCCAACTTCGTCAACCCAGGCCTGCAGCTCTATAACGTCGGCGTCGATTTCGAGGTGACACAGCGCACCCGTCTGGTCACAAACTGCAACTTCCTCTTCTTCGACTGCACCGAAACGATCGAGGCGCTGGTGTTCCAAAACAACATCTCAAAATCGATTGGCACCGATCTGAGCCTGGGAATGGAACACCGGCCGCTGCTCAACAACAACTGCATCTTCCGCGGCGGCGTCTCCGGGCTGCTGCCCGGGGCAGGCTTTCAAGCCCTCTATGGCAACTACGACGGCTCGATCGACAACCTCTTTGCCGCCTTTGTCGATCTGGAACTGGCGTTCTAGCAGGCTGTGGATAAGGTGATCCGCCGCGGGATGCGGCGGGCGTTGACCCAGGAAACGCCAGCCGGGCCCTCGACGGGGGCGTTTCCTGCGGTCGACTTCGTGGAAAAAGGCCAGGAATGGCTT
>CAISJI010000008.1 GCA_903885565.1 uncultured Planctomycetaceae bacterium | reverse complement strand
TTTGAAGGTCTATGGGGGATCGTTGTTGAGCCCATGTCGTCCGAGTCGTGCGGCCAATCCCAGCTGCAGGCCAGCCCGCAATCCCCAGGCCGCACAAGCGCAGGGGACTGGTTGACAGATTGTGAAATTTTCGTTAGGATTGCGGAGTCGGGGGGGTATTATTTTCCATTAGAGGGGGTGTTTCTGCGCCCCTCGTTTGCAGGTCTTTCCCGTGGAAAATATGTCTCGTGGGTTTTCTGTTTCCAATCCATTTCTTTTTTATCCAAGAGGTGAGTTATGAACACGCGTTCAGTGTTTTCTCGGAGGGGCTTTACGCTCGTCGAACTGCTGGTGGTGATTGCCATCATCGGCACGTTGGTCGGGTTGCTCCTGCCAGCCGTGCAGAGCGCACGCAGTGCGGCTCGGAAAACTGTCTGCCAGAGCAATCAGAAGCAGGTGGGGTTGGGGATTCTCAATTTCGTGGCGGCCAAGGGGCATTTTCCCTACGGCGGCAAGTCGGGCTCGACGCGGAGTTCGGCTGCTTGGTCGCCAGGAGGGCTGATCAACTACCTCCTTCCCAACGGCCAGGCTGGGTATGCCTCGATTTTCGGCAACATCCGGTCGCGGGTGAATCACAGTGGCTATAGCGGTGATTCCTCGCTGAATCCCAACGGCAGCCAGTTTTGGGCCGCGTTTCCTTTTATGGAATTGCAGAATATCTACAACAGCAACAACTACGAAAACGTGTCGTATCCGCAGATGAACTGCCCAGCTCGGCGCAGTGCCGATCCGCAGTTGGTGCCTGCGGCCGATACGGTGCTGATCAGCAGCTACAACGGCAGCACGACGTACGACGCCACAAAGATTGCGTTCATCATGGGCTCTGGCCTCGGGCCGGTCACCTACTTGCTCCCCACAGCCGTCGGCACATTGCCGGCGGTGACGAGGATCGGAAAGAACGACTTCTCTGGCAATCGGGAACTCTTCCCCGTGGCCGGCACCGCTGGCGGTACGCCGACGGCAGCGCCTGACTACATCACGCAGTCGGCCAACGTCTCTCCGAAGGTCGTCAAGCCGCGGCAGCCGAAGGATATCACCGACGGCACGACCACGACGCTGCTGTTGGCGGAACGGGCGATGAATCCGGTGATGTACACCAGCGGCGGCTTCTTCTTCGACGACGCGGTGGCTACCGGCGGCACCATGGAGCAAATGTCCACCAACCAGTTTTACACCTACCAGGACATGGATGGAGATGCCGTCGGCCTCGGCCAGGCGATTGCCCAGTCGTGGGGCTCGCCCCACCCGGGCAGTTTCAATGCGGTGTTCTGTGACGGCTCCACCCGGACGATCTCCTACGGCACCGGGATTGCTGCCCAGAGCGCCCTCTCGGCTAACGATTTCAAGGGCAACACGATCACCTACAACATCGGTGATCCGATCGGCATCCGGCCGCTGCTGACGATTAACGACGGCATGGCGATCGACCTGAATTCGATCGGCGGCTATTGATCACGGATCTGAGCGGGGCCTGAATCGGGCCCTTGGAAATTCTGGCTGGATCGCACCCAGCAATGGGTGCGATCCAGTGTTTTTAGCCGCCCGAGGGAGCGCCTCACGATGGGTGCCATCGGCGTGTCCAAAGGATGCGCTCGCGTCGCCCGATGGCTGGCGGGTTGCTCTGTTGGCAGCGTTCTTTCACCACCACCCTTCACCCCCATCTCCACCAAACATGCACACCCATTCTTCCGTTTTTCCAACCGGCACACTATCGAACCTTCTGCCCTCCTGCCGGAGAGTCACTGGTTTCTCCCTGCTGCTCGCCATCGGATTGCTGACCGGCTGCTCCTCAAACGGCCTTGTGCCGGTGAACGGCAAGCTCCTGAAGGGGGGCAAGGTGCCGGAATCGGGGTTTCAGATCAACTTCGACCCAGTCAGCCTTCGCGGCGAGGAGCGGGCGATCGCCGGCATGCAACTCGACGGCACATTCAAGATGTACACGCTCCCCAATCCAGGCGTGAAGCCGGGGGAATACTTCGTCTCGATCGGGATCATCCCGCTCAGCGGCGCCCAGCGACCGGAAAAATTCGGGGCAGCCAGAACCTCCCCCTGGAAGGTCACGGTGCCCAATTCCGGCATCCAGAATCTGGTCCTCGATTTTGACAAGGATGAGGTCGTAGTGGAGTGATTTCCGCCCGCCCTCTGCAGAAAACCCCAACTGCGACGAGTGCAGTTTTTGAAGGGGGTTTTCCTGCCTGAATAGGCTCTCTGGACGGTGGCTCGCTTCCTTCAAAGTGCGTGGCCTGCTTCTCTCGTTCGCTTTGCGCAAGGCGGCTCGGCGTGGTCGTACGAGTCCCGCTTCGCGCCGACCACAGCTGCTGCCTCCGGTGCTGGAGTCGCTGGTGCCTGTGTCTGGCTGGCTGTGGAAAAAGTCCTCCATGCACTTTTTCCACGGTCGACGGGCATCGCATCCAGCGCTGCTGCACTTTGTCCACAGCCTCCTGGGGGCACTCCTCGTTCCCCGTTCTCTGTCTGCGGGGCGCCGGATACGGCGGTG
>CAISJI010000007.1 GCA_903885565.1 uncultured Planctomycetaceae bacterium | reverse complement strand
GCGGTAACGGTGCCACACGCCCGGAAAGAGAAGGAGAACGGTGCCGGTGTTGATTCGGAGTGGTCCAGTGACGTCGGATTCGAAAAATCCTCGGCCGGCGACGATATAAATGACCGCGTATTCCGGCAGGCTGCGGCCTTTTGCCCAGCTGAAATCGTAGAGTTCCGGGTGTCCTGAGGGCGGGTAGGCGCTGCCTCGATCGATGACCGCATGGCCGGCCCCCGAAATATGCAGGCCCCACTGTAGATCGCGTGGCCGCACGGGGAGATAGCGGAAGTCTGAGTGGCTCATCGACTGTTTCCGGTATGGGCTGATGCCGCCAACGATACCATCGCCCTGTCTCGCATTGGAGCGTGCAGGCAAACACCGCTGTCGCAAAATGCGGTTTTTCTGTCCTGTTTGCCCGTTGTCTGCCGGAATCCGCGAGGCGACAATCAAGCACCCTCGCTCTGGAGCCGTGGGCATGACATCAGGAGGATCAATCGTGGCGCAGGGGACTCGGACAACACGGCGGGGATTTCTTGGCGGTGCCACCACCGGGGCCGCGGCGCTCACCGGGGGCTTTGTGCCCACCTTCGCCTGGACGACCACTGCATTTGCCAATGTTTCAGCCACTGACCGGCCACGGATCGCCGCGATCGGCACCGGCGGCATGGGCACCGGCGACGCCCGCGACCATGCCGCTTTCGGCGATATCGTCGCCATCTGCGATGTAGACAACACACACGCGGAGCGGGCCCGGAACGACGACACCATCGGCAAGGGGAAGGCCGACATCCACCGCGATTACCGCCGCGTGCTCGACCGCAACGACGTCGATGTGGTGAGCATTGTCACCCCCGATCACTGGCATGTGAAGATCGCCATCGAGGCTCTGCAGGCGGGCAAGCACGTCTTTTGCCAGAAGCCGCTCTCGCTGACGCTCGAGGAAAACCGGCTCGCCCGCGCCGCGGCGGAGAGATATCCCAACCTGCAATTCTTCATTGGCACCCAGCAGCGCAGTCAAAAAGACCAGTTCCTCCGCGCGGTGAATATGGTCCACAAGGGACTGCTCGGCGACATCCAGAAGGTCACCGTCGGCATTAACGGTGGCGAAGTCGGCGGGCCGTTTCCGGTGGCTGAAGTACCGAAGCAACTCGACTGGGAAATGTGGCAGGGGCAGGCACCACTGGTGCCCTACCGCGAGAAGCGCTGCCATGGCGACTTCCGCTGGTGGTACGAATACTCAGGCGGGAAATTCACCGACTGGGGCGCCCATCACGTCGATATCGCCCAGTGGGCCCTGCGGGAAGATGCCAAGGGGAAGGGACCAATCGAGATCGATGGCACCAATGCCAAGCATCCTGTGCCCTACGAGAACGGCTATGCAACCGTTGACGACTGCTACAACACGTCGAACGAATTCGCGATTCCGTGCACGTTTGCCAGCGGTGTTGAAATGGTGATCGACAGCACATCCAACAACGGCATCCGGTTTGAGGGCACCAAGGGCCGGATTTATGTCAATCGCGACAGGATCACCGGCAAGCCAATCGAGGAGGAATGGGACAAAGATCAGTTCACCGATGCCGATGTGATGAAACTCTACAAGGGGAAGCCGTTTGAGGGTCACAAGCAGAACTTCTACCGCTGCATCCGCGAGGGAGGCCTGCCGGTGTCGGATCTGTTCAGCCATGTGGTGGCGATGAACACCTGCCATCTGGCGGCCATCGCCGGCAGGCTGGGGCGGAAGATCAAGTGGGATCCCGTCACCGAACGAATCGTCGGCGATGAGCAGGCACAGGCCTTCGCGGCCCGCACGCCTCGGGCCGGGTTTGAAATCGCCAGCGTCTGATGTGCACGCTTTTGTTGCAGCGGGAATCAATCCATGAAGATATCAGCAATGATGATGGGCAAGGCTTTGCTGGCCTTGAGCGTGTGTCTGTCCGTTGGGGATGCGGCCGCTGCCCCGGAGGCGAATCCGGCCGATCCGCTCGATGCCTGCAACGTGGTGTGGGACAGCCCGAGCAAGGATTCCGGCGGCTCGATGCCGCTGGGCAACGGCGACATCGGCCTCAACGCCTGGGTGGAGGAGAACGGCGATCTTGTGTTCTTCATCTCCAAGACCGATTCGTGGACCGATAGCGGTCGCCTGGTGAAGCTGGGGCAGGTGCGGCTGCGTTTCACACCTTCGTTGGTGGTTCAGCCATTCCGTCAGGAATTGCAGATCCGCAAAGGTGTCATCGAGATTCAATCAGGAACCGGCGATCAGCAATCGAACATCCGGCTCTGGGTCGATGCCAACCGGCCGGTGATCCACATCGAGGGGGAGTCGCAGCAGGAAATCGAGGCGCAGGTCGGCTTGTATGTCTGGCGCACGGCCGACTGCGACATGCAGAAGGAGTCGAGCATCGGGTACCTCCGTGAGCTGAACACCGGGCCGATCATGGAGAAGGCCGACACGCTGCTGCCCCAGAAGGACAACCGCATCGTCTGGTATCACCGCAACGCAGGAACCATCGTTCCGCTGGCGATGAAGATGCAGAATGTGGAGAGCCTGCTGCCACTGGTGCATGACCCGATCCTGCACAACACCTTCGGCGGGGCGATCAGCGGCAAGGGCATGGTCTCCGCCGCTGCAGGCGAGGCGACGCAGGCGCTGAAGACCGCGGCGCCGACCCGTCGACTCGATATCGCTATCCATCTGCTCGGTGCCCAAACCGACACCGCGGAAGAATGGGTGGAGAAGCTCAACGGCATCATCGCCGAAGAGCGCAAAACTGGTGTGAACGAGGCGTGGCTGGCCCATTGCGCATGGTGGCAGGAATTCTGGAGCCGCAGTTGGATCTATGTGAGAGCACCGGAAGACGGCGCGCCTGCCACAGCGGAGCAACTGGCCGCACGCGTGAAGGATCGCAATGAATTGCAGTTGACCGGGGATGGTGGTCTGGAGAACCACACTCGCCCCGCAATCAGTGGCGAGCCCGCCGGGCAACTGGTGACCCGAGGGTATGCCCTGCAGCGATTCATGCTGGCGGCCGCATGCCGAGGAGCGTATCCGGTCAAACACGACGGCTCAATCTTCACCGTCAACAGCCGGAATCGCGACAGCCTGTCAGATGCGGATTACCGCTTTCATGGCGCGAACTACTGGTTTCTGGATACGGCGACGACGATGTACGGGCCGATGCTGCGCAGCGGCGACTACGACCTGTTGATGCCCATGTTCGCGATGTATAGCGCGATGGTGCCGATGGCCAAAGAGCGCACGAAGCTGCAATATATGCATGAAGGGGTCTATCTCCCGGCGACGGTCTATGCCTGGGGCACCTATCAGGAAAACGAGTATGTCCGCTGGCTCTGGCATGGCGGCTTGGAACTTGCCGGGATGATGCTCGACTATTGCGAGGCCACCGGTGACGAGGTGTTCCTGCGCGAGACCGTGGTGCCGCTCGCCGATGGCGTGATCACGTTTTACGACCGGCATTGGAAACGTGATACCACTGGCAAGATCCGGATGGATCCGGCATGCGCTCTGGAAAATGCCCACGAGGCGGTGAACCCTCAGCCGGAGATTGCCGGGCTGAGGTATGTCCTGCCGCGTTTGTTGGCCTTGTCGGAGAAGGTCACCACAGCCGCCCAGCGGGCCGCGTGGGAAAAAACCCTGAACGATGTTCCTGAAATTCCTGTGGCGGCTCTGAAAAACGCCGCAGCTCCGGCGCAGCTTGCCATCTGGAAACTTCCGCCGTCCGAACGGCCCGAAGTGCGGATGAGCGCGGAGGCTGACAAGGAGATCCTGATCGCGGCCGAGGTGATCAAGACCTGGCAGGGGGATGAGGTACCGGATCTCTACGCGGTCTTTCCCTACCGCCTCTATGCTTTCGATAGCAAGGAGGCCGATATCGGCCGCCGGACCTTCGAACGATGGAATCCGGCTGAGCCGCGCAGCTCCTACCCATGGGAAGGAAGGGTTGGCGGTTGGCGATTGAGTCCCATTCAGGCCGCCTTTGTTGGTAACGCCGGGCAGGCGGCCAGAATGGTCACCTCGAATTTCGCCGCGCACGATCCCGGCAGCCGATTTCCAGCGTTCTGGGGGCCGGCCCAGGTCGGCATCAACGACCAAAGCCACGGCGGCGTGGCGATGACGGCTCTGCAGGCGATGCTCCTGCAGGCAGTCGGCAGGAAAATCTACCTTTTTCCGGCCTGGCCGAAGGACTGGGACGTGACTTTCAAACTTCACGCGTTGTACGGCACAACCGTTGAAGGAGAACTGCGCGGCGGCACCGTGGTCACGCTCAAGGTTACGCCCGAGTCCCGTACGGCCGACGTGATCAATATGTTGGAACAGTGATTGGAATAGAGCTTCTGGAAACGGGAAGCAGTGCACGGATGGCCTGTGAGGATCGGCATGGTGCTCTGGGCAACCAAACACCGTCGGCGTTCACTCCGCCGGTATTGGCCTGCCAATCTACCGGCCCTGCTTGGCTCACAACTCGGCTGGTACCAAGGTGGGAGCAGCGTCAGAGGGCAAAAACCCAGCTGAGAATCTGGCATCATTCATGGGGGCAGGTCATCAGGATCAGGGCATCTCCGCCGTCACTCCCATCACGACGGGCGCGGTGCCGTCGCTGCCCTTGATGAATTCGATCGCTGCCAATGGCTCAGGCCGCGTGGGCTGAATCTGTAGATAGCGGACCTGGCGGCCTCCGAGATCGAAGGCAATCTCGAGATCGGGAAGCGCCCATCAAAACGGGGCGTCATCGTTGCCGGCCTCGGCAAAGGCGTCGTTGGGGTCGCTGGTGTCATCGCCGCCGTGCCCCCGCCCGCCCCCGGACAGCCGTTTGAACGACAGGCCCTCAGCACTCAGGAAAAATTTCACCTCGCTGGCCTCATCCCGCTGCCAGCGGCGGCCACTCAGACGGTAGGTCACCTCGATCTCGTCTCCCACGGTCAGGTCGTCCACCGCGTCGCAACCATCCTTCACGAATTCGACGGGAACGAAGTTGGTGAAACTCCCCTTCGACTGCTCGAGCACAAGCAGACGCTTGCGAAAGCCCTTCTGCCCGAAGCTCTTGGTCTCCTCGATCAGATGGACGACGCCGCGGACGGTTGGGTCTTTCATGGGGTGTTGGCCGTTGGTTCTCGGTGTGGTCGGGCTTCAGCACCGCTGTCCGGCGGGCTGTGGGGGCGATGGTCGACCGAAAGATTACCACACACAGCCACCGGCGCTTACCAGCAGGGCTCAGACTCCCCCGTGGCCGCTTTTCACCGGCCGCCAGGCTGGTGGAGTCGTTGGCCCGCTGAGCCGATCATGGCCACGGGGGTGGGCGGATATGGAGACGGTTGGAGGTGGCGAGTCGGACGGCTTCAAGAGCCGAGGAATCCCCGCTCGGTTGTGACGCGAGCCCCGATCGGCGACATTTGAGTCAGACAATTCGACTCTTCACGGGCCGCGGACCAACCGGCGCCGCACGTTCCGGGGCCATGGCAGGGGGCGGTGACGGTGGAGAGAGCGAGCTTGGCCGGCGTAACCACGTTTCGATCTTTCGTGAGACCTTCCATGCGATATCTCGGACTCGTCACGCTCGCTCTTCTCGCGGGGCTGATCGCAGGTGAAAGCCAAAGCCCTGCGGCAGACCCGTTTTGGGGGGC
>CAISJI010000006.1 GCA_903885565.1 uncultured Planctomycetaceae bacterium | reverse complement strand
GACCGCTATAGGTGGCATGAACGTCGATCGACCCGCCCTTGACGGTGCCGGAGACATTTTCGATTGCCGCCCGCACGACATTGTTGGTCGTGGAACCGGGATTCGCTGGATCGCCACCGAGGAAGTTGTAGGCGACCGAGGCCCCCACGGCAGCCGAGGATCCCTTGCCGCCGAGGCCGGAAACCGCCACCGCTCCGGCGAGCGTGTTGATTGTGGAACTGTCACTCGCCCGGACAACTATTCCCCCGGCGGCGGAGATCTCATCGGCGCCTAACGAGGCGTCGAGATTGGTGATGTTGGCGATCTTCGCCTCCACCCGATTGCGGATCCAGTTGAGGGCTGCGGAGCCCGCGCCGGCAAACTTCCCACCACCAGCCCCGGCGATCGCCAAAGCGGCAATTTGTGCGTCGAGCCCGGCCGGCAGCGCCGTCGGCTTGGCGAACGTGGCATCGACCGTGATGCCGCCGGTGGTGGCCTTGACCTTCGAGCCTTCGATCGTGGCCGTCACTGTGTCCTGCACGTTATTGAAGGCGAGCGCGGCGCCGATGCCCGCGGAGCCCTTCATCGAAACAGACACATTGCCGGCGAGCGTGGCGATCGAGGCGGTGTCGCGGGCGAGCACAGCGACCGAACCGTTGGCCAAGACGGCCGAGGGGACGCCTGAAAGCGCCTTGATATGGGCATCGACCGTGTTCTTGATCGTGTTGACGGCAAACGATCCGCCGATGGCCGAGCCGCTGCTCGACACCCCACCGCCGAGAACCGCGTTGATATTCCGGGCATCCTCGCTGGCCGAGACGGTCACATTGCCGGCGGCCGAGCCGACCTTTGCCCCGTCGATTCCGGCTGTCACCGTGTTGCGAATGTCGTTGACGCCGATCGAGGCATTGACTGCGGTTCCGCCGCCAGTCGAAACGCTGATCGCCCCGGTGCCGGAGTAGACACGCGAGATGTCACTGGCGGCCACGGTGACACTGCCAGCGGCCCGCACCTGGCCGCTACCGGTGTTGGAAACATGCGCGTCGACATTCATCCGCACAAAGTTGAGCGAGATCGCCCCCGCTCCCGCCGAGCTCTTGCCGCCTGCCCCGGCCAGCGTAACGCTCACGATCTGGCCGCCGACGATCTGGCTGCCAGCGGCTGAGGGGAGATCAAGCGTGGTGCCAGCCATATCGAACGAGCTGACCCGTTCCTGCAGGCCCTGGGCGCTGTTGCCGGTGGAGGTGAGCATGATCGCCCGCTTGGCGATGAACTCATCGTCATCGGGCGTGGCCGGATCATGCTCGAGTGTCAGATCGGTGGCATCGGAGAGCGTGGCGGCAAGCTGGATGTGCGTCGCATCGACGACGATCGCATAGTAGGTTTCTCCATCGACAAGGCCGGCGATCGGCGTGCCGTTGGCCCGGTAGATCACGGCCGAACCGTCGCTGAGGCCGTGGGGCGCCGAGTAAGCGATCTGGTCGGCCCGGGCCTGCGTCGTGGTCACGGCCAAGGAGGCCGTGAACGTGAACGAGGTGCTGGAAACGGGCGTGAACGATTCGTCGCTGGAGTCGGTGCCGAATTCGTCGAGCCCGGCTGCGGAAATATCGATCGCTGCTCCACCGAGGCTGGTGGCCAGTTGGATGGTCTTGGCATCGACCAGCTTGACGAAATAGATCCTCCCCGATTCCAGCCCAGCGATCTGCGTGCCGCCGTTGGCGGAGTAGACGATCTGCTCGCCATCGACAAAACCGTGTTCCTTGGGGAACTTGAGCTGGTTGGAGCCGTCCTCGTCGACCGTGGTTGTGGCGGCATCAAACGCGATCTGCCGGGAGAGATTGAGCTTTCCGAGGGCCTGGCTGCTCCCTGCTCCGGCGGAGGAAAGCGAAACCGCGACGCCGGCGATAGCGTTATCGAGCGTCGTGGCGAGCTTGACTGTGTGGCTGTTGACCGGCATCACGTAATACGACATCCCGTCGGAGAGCCCGCCGATCGCAGTGCCGCCGCCGGAGCTGTAAACAACCCGGTCCCCGAGTTTCAAGCCATGG
>CAISJI010000005.1 GCA_903885565.1 uncultured Planctomycetaceae bacterium | reverse complement strand
GCCAAGGCTCGCCGGAAGCGGGCCGACACCCCGATCGTGGTTGCCCACCACAAGCACGAAGGCTGTGGAGGCCAGCCGGCTGCGCAGGCTGGCCCATTCAGCAAACACCTGCTCTGTGCAGCCGCTCCTGGCATGGAACAGGTCGCCGAGCACCAGCACGCGCTCGGCCTTGTGCCGCGTGACGAGGAGTTCCAGCCGGGCGAGATCCTGCTGCGCCGAGCCCTCTGGCACCGGCAGGCCGGCGTGGCGGAATGTGGCTGCCTTGCCCAGATGCAGATCGGCCACAAGGAGCGTGCGGCGGGCGGGGAGCCAGGCCGCCCGACCGGGGAGCAGGAGGATGTCGGCCTCGTCATCAGCCGGCAGATTCCCGGCGGCAGCCACAATGCGCACGCGTGATGTCCCTCTGGAAGAAAGGCGAATGGCAGGAATGAATCAACGCGGAAAATTCTAGCCGTCGGCGGCAGTTTCGAGTTCCTGCGCCATGCCGGCGATCTGGGCGAGCCAGTCCTGCGTTGAGAGCCGCGATTGAATCTGCTCTGCCCAGATCGGAAAGGCCAGCGGGCTCAGCCGCGGCGTCTCGACGAAGACAATCTCCTGCCGAGCGATCTGTTCGAGTGATGCCTTGAGTCGCTGGAATTCAAACTGCTGCTCCAGCACTTCGCGCCGCGTCTGTTCCAGCAGCATGTTGCCGGCGTCATGTTCGCAGAGCACATCGAAGATCAGACCAGCCGAGGCTTGGGTCTGCCGCTGGCTGCGCTGTGCCCCCGACACCAGGCCCGCCACCCGGGCCACCTCGCGGAAGTGGCGTCTGGCCATTTCGGTGCTGTTGAGGCACTCCAGCAGATCTTCGAGCACGTTTGCCGGCGATAACAGCGCCCGCCAGCTGCGGGCGTCGGCCGGTGGGGGATCGCGGCCTGCCAGCTGCAGGCCCCAGTCGGTGGCGGAGAGCTGCAGCGTGCTCGGCCGGCGGCTGGCAATCCGCCACGCCACCAGTGCCGCCAGTCCGTCGTGCACCAGCCGCCCCGCGAAGGGATAGAGAAATATCTGGTGGGGCGCACCCCCGGCGCTCTTGCTGGAGGCATGATGTTCGATGAGCAGCGTGTCGGGATCAGGCAACCGGCTCCAGCGGGCCTGTGTCTCTAGCAGCGGCAGCACCGCCCGCACCTCGCGGGAGATGCGGCCAGCCGGCTTGAGCGCCGACCGCACCAGGTCCTGCACGGCGCCTGCGAGCAGTGTGGAGAGGGGCATGCGGCCGCCACTCCAGCGTGGCACCTGCAGCCCGGCAGTGGAGCGTGATTTCTTCACCCAGGCGGTCAGGCCATCGAAGCGAAAGAGCGACACCCCCCGGCCGGCAAACAAAAACCGGTCGCCGGGATTGAGCCGGGAAATAAACGATTCCTCCACGGTGCCCAGCCGGCCCCCGCGCAGCCAGCGAATTTCCACTGTGGTCTCGCCGGCGATGGTGCCGATCGACATCCGCTGGCGGCGGGCGGCGGCGGGGGAGGCGATATACCAGCGGCCAAACCGCTCCTTGATGCGGCTGAAATCGGGGTAGGCGGTGAGGGCCTGCCCCCCGCGGGCCGCGAAATCGAGCGCCCACCGCCAGGAGCGGTCGTCGAGCTTGGCGAAGGCATGGGTGGAGCGCACTTCCGCGAGCAGTTCGGCAGGGCGGAAGCCGCCGCTGCAGGCCGTGCTGACAATGTGCTGGGCCAACACATCGAGGCTGAGCGTGAGCGGCCGGCGGGCTTCCACCACCCCTCCGAGCACGGCGCTGCGTGCTGCAGCGCACTCGATCAGTTCGAGGCTGTGGGTCGGCACGCAGACCAACCGGCCGGTCGCACCCGGGGCATGGCCACTGCGGCCGGCCCGCTGGAGCAGGCGGGCGACCCCCTTGGGGCTGCCAATCTGCAGCACCTGCTCCACCGGCCCAAAATCGACGCCCAGATCGAGGCTCGATGTCGCCACCACGCATTTGAGCGATCCGCGCCGCAGCCCCTCCTCAGCCTGCAGGCGGAGGTCGCGATCGACGGAGCCGTGGTGGAGGGCGACGAGTCCCTGCCAATCGGGCCGGGCCTTGGCAATCGCATCATGCCAGCGTTCTGCCTGCGCGCGCGTGTTGGTGAAGACGAGTGATGTGGTGGCGGCATCAATTGAGCCCACCACCTGCGGCAATAACCGCATCCCCATGTGGCCTGCCCAGGGAAAACGTTCCATCGGTTCGGGGATCAGCGTGCTGATCTGCAGGCGGCGGGGGATGCGGGCGGTGATCAGCCGGGCGGCAGAGGCGTGGGGAGGGCCCACGAGCGTCGCCAGAGCCTCGTCGAGATTGGCCAGCGTGGCGGAGAGGCCCCAGGTGCAGAGGCCCGGGGAGAGTGTGCGCAGGCGGGCCAGTGCCAGTTCTGTTTGCACGCCGCGCTTGGTCGCGAGCAGTTCGTGCCATTCATCCACGACGACGGTATCGAGCGTGGCAAACACTTCTGCAGCCGTATCGAGCGAGAGCAGAATCGAGAGCGTTTCGGGCGTCGTGACCAGCCCCTCCGGCCAGGCCTGGCGCAGTTGCCAGCGTTTGGCGGCGGAGGAGTCGCCAGTGCGCAGGTCGACGCGCCACGCCCGCTCGGCTGGCGTTTCTCGGCGCGCTTCTGGGGGGAGTTCGGTGGCAGCCCCTGCGAGCCATTCGCGCAGCTCCGGCAGCGGTTGTTCCAGGGCGCGGAGCGTGTCGGTGGCAAGGGCCTTCAGCGGCGTGATCCAGAGGATCCGCGGCCCGGCCACTGCCGCCGCCGGTTGGCGGGCGCGGCTGCGGGCCAGCGCCCCCAGCCAAGCGGCCAGAGTCTTGCCGGTGCCGGTGGGAGCGTGCAGCAGGCCGCTCTGGCCGGCCAGCAGCGCCCGCCACGTTTCCCGCTGAAATGGAAAGGGTTTCCAGCCCCGGCTGCGGCACCATGCGCTGAGCACCTTCAGTTCTGGGGCGGCAGTGGACAAGCGAGTCACCTGCAGGGGAGAGGTCTTCAGCGGGATGTTTTCGTGTCAGCTCGGCTGGTCGATCAGAGCTTGCAGGTCGGCAAGTGTGCCGGCCTCGGCAGGCGGCTTGTCGCGGCGCCAGCGGAGAATGCGGGGGAACCGCACCGCGATCCCCGCTTTGTGGCGGGTGGAGCGGTTGACGCCCTCAAACGCCAGTTGCATCACCAGCGTCGGCTGCACGATCCGCACCGGCCCATGTTTTTCGAGCGTCGTGGCCCGCACGATCCGGTCGACCTCCACAATCTCGGCGTCGGTGAGACCGGAATAGGCTTTCGCCACCGTCACCAACTGGCCGTCGTGCCAGAGCCCGAAGGTGTAGTCGCTGTGGAGGCCGGCGCGGCGGCCGTGGCCGGCTTGGGCGTAGATGAGCACGGCGTCGATCTCCAGCGGCTCCACCTTCCATTTCCACCACTCGCCGCGGGTGCGTCCGGTGCCATAGCTGCCTTCCTTCCGCTTGAGTAAGAGCCCCTCCACGCCCAGCTTTCGGGCGCCTTGCCGCCATCCGACCAACTCTTCCCAGGAGGTGGCTGGCAGGGCAGGGGAGAGCCACAGCACGTGGTCGCCGGCGGCGGTGGGTGCAGCCTGAGTGGGGTCAAACGGGCCGGCCCCGTGCGTTTCCAGAAGGAGTTCCAGCCGGGCCCGCCGAGCCTCCAGCGGCAGTCCGCGCAGATCGCTCCCCTCAGCTTCGAGCAGATCGTAGGCCACAAACGCGCAGGGCACCTCCGCACGCAGCTTTTTGCCGACCTGCCGGCGGCCGATCCGCCGCGAGAGCGTGGTGAAGCCAAGCAGCTGTCGGTCGCGGATCGCAAGAATCTCCCCGTCGAGCACCGTGCCGGCCGGGAGGTGGCTGGCGGCGGCGAGCAGTTCCGGAAAGGCCTCGGAGACCAGCTCCTCCCCCCGCGTCCAGATGGCAACGCCATCCCCGCGGCACACCAGCTGCGCCCGCATGCCGTCCCACTTCCATTCCGCCAGCCAGTCGGCCACTGGCCCGAGCGCCGCAGGCTCGGTCTCCAGCGGCGCGGCAAGAAAAAACGGATAGGGGCGCTGCGAGGGGGTCGCGAGCGCATCGGGGTGAAGCAGTGCCTCGTAGTCGGCGGCGGTGGCTATTGAAGCGCCGATGAGGCGGTGGGCCATCACGGCCGGCTCGACTCCCGCCACTTCGGCCAGCGCGCGGGCCACGAGCGTGCGCGATACGCCGATCCGGCAGCCGCCGGTGAGGAGCTTGTGCCAGACGATCCGTTCGCGCGTTTCAAGCTTCTGCCAGACTCCCACCACGATTTCCCGCTTCGCATGTTCATCTTTCGCCTGCCGCAACCGCTCCACGGTGGTGCGCACGCACTCTGCCAGGCCGATCGCCTGAGGGCTCGAGGAAGTGTCTGCGGGCTCAGTTTCGCTGCTCGGGCTGAGCCGATCTGGCAGGAGCAAGGCGAGCGTTTCGGCCAGATCCCCCACCTGCGCATAGCATTCCTCGAGCAGCCAGAGCGGAATGCCGGCCGCCTCCGCGGCCCACTGCCGCAGGTGTGCCAGCGACACCGCCCTCGACTGTTTGCCGCCGCAGAGCAGGTGGAGCGCAGAGGCGGCATCCTCGGCTGGCGCTTGAGAAAAATAGGCCTCTAGCGCCGCCACTTTTTCCGTGGTGCTGCTGGTGGCATCGAGCTGCCAGTAGAGATCGGTGAAGCGTTTCATGGCGCGGCGTCCGAGGGTCCTGCGGCGCTCTTTGCATCAGAAGTGGCCGCGTTTTCCTCGGCCTCCTCCACTTCGGGGCTGGCATCAGGGGGGCCTTCGCCGGTGAAGTGGGTGGGCAGAACGGCGGCGTCGAGGCCCCGTTCGCAGAGGAGTCGCGCCAGAGCGGCCGTCGCCCCATGCGTCACCAGCACCCGCTTGGCCCGCGTCGCCTCGATCACCTGCAGCAGGGCCGGAAAATCGGCGTGGTCTGACACGATAAACCCTTGGTCGCAGCCCCGGCGGCGGCGCACGCCACGGAGCGTCATCCAGCCAGAGGCCACTCCCACGCTCACCTCGCCAAAGAGCCGCAGCCACCGGCCGGCGGCAACACTCGGCGGCGCGATCACCAGCGCCCGGCCGTTCCCCACCTTTCGCGCTCCGGGCGGCACGCCATCGATTGAGGGCAGCCGCACGCCGCTGTCGCGGTAGGCCCGCACCAGCTTCATCACCGCGCCGTGGGCCACGATCGGGCCGATCGAGGGATCGACCATGGCGGCGAGGCGCTGCGCCTTGCCGAGGGCATAGGCCAGCAACACGCTCGTGCGCCCCGCTGCCTGATTGGCCCGCCACCACTGATTGATCTCAGCCGCAATTCCGTCGGGATGGGGCCAGCGGTAGATCGGCAGACCGAATGTCGACTCGGTGACGAAAACATCTGCCTCGAGTTGCTCGAAGGGATGGCAGGTTGGGTCGGGCGCGGTTTTGTAGTCGCCGCTGACAACCCACACGATTCCCTTGTGCTCCACCCGCACCTGCGCCGAGCCGAGGACATGCCCCGCCGAGGCGAGGCTCACCCGCACGCCATTGATCAGGAGCGATTCGCCATAGCGGAGGGCATCGATCGGGGAGCCGCCGCCGATCCGGGTGCGGAGGATGAGCTTGCCGGGCGCCGCGCAGAGATATCGATCGCAGCCGCTGCGGGCATGGTCGGCATGGGCATGGGTGATGATGGCGCGGGGCACCCGCCGCCAGGGGTCGATGTAGAAATCGCCCGCTGCGCAGTAGAGGCCCGCTTCGGTCACTTCCAGCAGATCGGCCACTTGGGAACGCCGGGCTTTTTTGGAAAAGCGGTATTGTAGCCCCGGTGCTGTGGGGCAGGGGCGGGGCGGAAAAACAGATTCCCTGAGCGTTCCCGCCGCGCGAAAAAGGCTTGCTGGCCAGCCTTGGCGGGCCATACAACTCTTCCAGCCGCCGCGTGCGGTCCACTCGCCTGCCGGGAGATATCGGATGCCTGCCTTACGACTCACGATTCTGCGTTTCCTGCTTCTGCTGGCCGCGTGTGGCTGCCTGTCCCGGCCGGCGCTGGCGCAACTTGAGCGATACGACGCCCTCGCCGATGCGCCATTGAGCGAAGACCGGCCCACGCCCGCGACGGCCACAGCGCTGCGGGATGAACTGCTTTTTCAGCGGGCCACGCAGACCTATCTCTGGGCGCTGCCGCTGATCAACACGCTCGGCATGAAGGAGGGATCGGAGCGGGTGTTTGGCGCGGGATACAACGTGCTGCCGGTCTGGAAGAAGCGGCTCGATGCCCGCACGCTCGTCACAACGCCCAACTCTGATGTCATTTATGCGATGGGCTACGTCGATCTGGGCAAGGATGGCCCGCTGGTGTTTGAGGCGCCGCCCAATCTGCAGGGAATCCTCCTCGACGTCTGGCAACGCCCGATTCCCGTGGACGGGGGAAAGTTCTTTGGCGACGTCGGCCTGCCCGGTCCTGATGGGGGCAAGGGGGGGAAGTTTTTGATTCTGCCGCCGGGCCATGATGGCCCCGTGCCGGAGGGTTTTTTTGTCTATCGCTCTGCCACGCGGAATGTGTTCATTTTTCTGCGGGCGTTCTATCAGGATCCCGCCCATCTTGACCCCGCAGTGAAGCTGATTGAGCAGGCGAAAATCTATCCGCTCCACAGCCAGGAGCAGGCCAAGCCGATGGTGTTTCCCGATGCCTCGGGGGTGCCGGCGAACATGCTACCGGTCAGCGACGGCAGCGTCTTTGACCAGCTCAAGCGGTTGGTGGAGAGCGAGGGAGCGGATCTGGCCGGTGCCGATGGTCTCGGCATGCTGGCGGCGCTGGGGATTGTGCAGGGGCGGCCCTTTGCTCCCGACGAGAGAACGCGGGCCATCCTCGACCGGGGGGCGAGAACGGCTTACAAGATGAGCCGCACGATCGCCTTCCAGGAGGAGGTGAGCGGCCGGTCGCTGCGGACCTATCCCGATCGTCGGTGGATCAACCCACTGGCGGAGATGACACCGACCCATCCGCAGACCACCCTCGATCTCACCTGGACCAACACCGTCGGCCGCTTCATCGACCTCGACACGCGGATCTGGTTTTTCAGCAACTACTATTCGGTCAGCCCCGGCATGGTGTCGCAGATTCCGGGGAAGGGGGCGATGTACCTGATCGCCTTCACCGACAGCCGGGGGGAAAACCTCTCCGGCGCAAGCCGCTATTCCCTCCGGCTGCCCCCCGAGATCCCGGCCAAAAACTTCTGGTCGGTGACGCTCTATGAAGCTGCCAACGGCTCTGGACTGGCCAACGGCCAACCCTTTCCGTCCCTGGGCTCCCGCGACGCTCCGGCCGCCAATCCAGATGGCTCTCTGGATCTGTGGCTCGGGCCTCAGGCCCCGGAGGGACGGGAGAAAAACTGGCTCGCGACTCCGCCGGGGCGGGGCTATTTCGCGATCCTGAGGCTCTACGGCCCGGGTACCGAGGCGCTCAACCGCACCTGGAAGCCGGGCGACATCGAGCCGCAGTAAGAACCGCTTACCGATAGGCCTGATTACCGACGGCGGGAAAGCGGTAGCCACCAAACCCAAAGGGGGCGTATGTGGGCCAGTCCCCCGGCTTCACTCCCGCCGGCAGACCATACATTTTCCACGTGGGAGTGCGCGGGTTGGTGGGGGGCACGAAGTATTTCGGCCGCTGCCGAGCACCGGTGACGTAGGGGGAGCGGCCCGGTTGGTAGGGAGCCTGCCGCTGCGGCACGCTCTGGGAAAGCGGCTTGGCATCCCCCACGCCCCGGGTTCGCGGCGCTTGGGCGTTGGCGCTTGTCGGGGCGAGTGCGGTCATTACCAAACAGACCGAGAGCAGAACGCGGGCAGCCAGAATTCGACGCATGCTCGACCCTCTCCGTTGGGAACAACCGCTCGCACGGCAGCATCTCCGGCCCGCCCTTGCCGATGTGGAGGCCGCAGCGCCGCTCTCTGGGAGCATCGACCGGCCCGGCAGCACCGCTTGGGGAAAAGCTGGGCGGGTCGGGTGGGGGCTGGCGGTAGCGGAGATGCGGATTGTGCCGACGAGAGCCGCTGGCCGCTCAGCCCTGATCTGGATGCGTGCCCGATTCCCGCAGCTTCTTCGGCTTGCCACGCGGCTTTTTGGGGGCATGGGGATCGATAGCGGTGGCGTCCGCTGGGGAATCGGTTTCCTGCGCCCACCGCACCTTCACCTTTGACTGAAAGACCTTCTCAAACAGATCGGTGCGCCGCTCCGCTCCCCAGATGTCGACCTGCGGTTCCAGTTCTGAAACCACGCCCATCTCGACCGTATCATCCTTCACATGCACAAGCACATCGCTCACCTGCTGCGATCGGCTGCGGTCGAGGCCGCCGGCAAGCCGCAGAATCGCCGCCATGCGGTGAACCCGCACCTGGTCCTCGGGGGTGAGTCGTGTGAGGCTTTCGTGCTTCCGTTTGGGATGGGCGCCGCGATGGTAGCGGGCCACGTTGGCGATCAGTTCCAGATCGTGCGGCCGCACGCCCGGCAGCCGGCTGTTACGGATGAGATGGTAGCTGTGCTTGTGGTGCTGATCGTAGTTGATGACGTAGCCCACATCCTGCAGGCGGGCAGCGCACTCCAGCAGTTCGCGGTCGCCGGGGGCCATGCCGAATGGTTCGGTGAGCTGCTCGTAGATCCGCCCCGCCAGGGCAGCCACTTTCCGGCCATGCTCCAGTTCGCCGGAACAGGCCGAGGCCAGCCGCTCGATGGCCGCTTCGCGCTGGGCGGAATGATCGACGGGGGTCAGCGAGGCGCCGAGCACTTCCTCGATCATCTCGCGCATCAGGCCGTCGCGCACGCCGCGGGTGTGGATCAGGAGCGTGTTGACGCGGAAACGCTTGAGCAGGGCGTCGATGATGGTCAGGCCGGCGATGATGATATCGGCTCGATCGGGAGTCATTCCCGGCATGGCCCGGCGGGCCCGCAGCGGCAGTTTGCGGAGCTGATCGAGGAGGTGCCGCACCTCGGCATGCGAGACTGAGTAGCCGGCCACCGGCAGGTCAGACTCGCGTTTGGCGGCCATCATCAACTCGGCCACCGTGGTGAACGTGCCACCGGAGCCGACGAGGAAATGGGGGGCGAAGAGTGGCCGCGAGGTGCGTTTTTTCAGGCAGCTGGCCACCTCCTCCTCCAGCCGCTGAAACAGTTCCGGTTGCACGGTTTCGCCGATGCCCAACTGCTCTGTCAGCCGCACCGCGCCCAGCGGCGTGGAGAAGATCGCCTCGATGAGACCGCCGGTGGCAAACACCACCTCGGTGCTGCCGCCGCCGATGTCGGCCACAATCACGTTCTTGCCGGTGAGATCGAAGGCGTGTTGCACGCTGGAGAAGGCCAGCCGGGCCTCGCGTTCGGAGGTGATCACCTCCACCTCCAGCCCCACCTCCTCGCGGACGCGGCGGCAGAAGTCGGGCCCGTTGCGGGCCTCGCGCACCGCGCAGGTGGCAATCGTGCGCAGGCTCGTCACCTGATAGCCGGCGGCGATCTGCCGGAAGGAGCGCAGCGCCGCAATCGTGCGGGCCATCGAATCGTCGTCGAGTTGGCCGGTGGAGGAGGCCGTGCGGCCGAGCCGGGTTGGCTCGCGTTCCTCGTCCAGAATGCGGTAGTTGCCGCCGCGCAGAGCCTCAGCCACCAGGAGGCGGACGCTGTTTGAGCCGATGTCGATGGCCGCCAGACGGCTGGTCATCTCGGCCGAGAGGTAGATCTGCTTGTCTTCCGTCATCTCAGGTTGCAATGCTGTGGGGAAGCCGGAGGGCCACCGGGGGCCGACGCTCCGCGGAAGTGAGGCCACGCTATCATACCTTGGGTATTTCCCTCGATCAGGCCCGGTGACCGGCTCTGATTTCCCCGCGTTTGTTCCTGGGCCGTTTCACGGCCGCCACGGGCCTCGGCCCAACCACTGTTCCGTTGCCAGACGTCGCACCCATCCAGATTTTCGCTTCCACCGGCCGCTGGGGCCGGGCCACCGATCCCCGCGCCTGCGGGGGGATGGGGCCGTGCGCCGTGGCGGTGGGGAATTTTGATGGAGTGCATGTTGGCCATGCGGCGATTGTGGGGCGGCTGCTGGCAAACGCCGTCCGGCTGGGGGTGCCGGCGGTGGCGCTGACGTTCGATCCTCATCCTGCCCGCATTCTGCGCCCCGATCAGGCTCCTGCTGCGCTCACGCTCCCCCAGCGGCGGGCAGAACTGCTGGCAGGCTTGGGGGTGGATGCCACCGTCGTGCAGCCGACCGATGCCCGCCTTGTCGCTCTGGAGCCGGAAGTCTTTTTCAGTCAGATCCTCCGGGGAGGCCTGCAGGCTCAGGCGCTGGTCGAGGGGAGCGACTTCCGGTTTGGCGCCCGCCGCCGTGGCGACGTGACGCTGCTCGCCGGGCTGGCACAAGCCGACGGCGTGGAGCTGGAGGTGGTGCCGCCGGTTGTGATCGACGGCGAGCCGGTCTCGAGTTCGCGGATCCGGACGCTTATCGCCGCGGGGAGCGTGGCCGCCGCGCGGCAACTGCTGACCGCTCCTTATCGGCTGCAGGGCCTCGTCGTGACTGGCCGGCAGCGGGGGCAGACGATTGGATTTCCCACCGCCAATCTGGGAGGCGTGGCCACGCTGCTGCCAGCGGAAGGGGTCTATGCGGCGCGGGCTGGAGTGGCCGGTGCCGATCGAGATTGGCCGGCGGCCGTCCACATCGGTCCCAACGTTTCGTTTGGCGAGACTTCTGCCACTGTGGAGGTGCATCTGATCGGCTTCAGCGGCGATCTCTACGGGAAGAGCCTCCACGTTGACTTCCTCCGGCGGGTGCGCGAAACTCGTAGGTTCGATTCCGTGGAGGCTCTCAAGGCCCAGCTGGCCGCCGACGTGGCGCTGGCCGCCAGCGGCTGAGCGCATCTTTTCCCCTTCGGTTCTTTTTGAAACAGACGCACTGGAGCAGGCATGCGACTTGATTGGCTGAGTTTGGTGGAGGTGCTGAAGAACGCCGAGCGGGTGGTGCTCACCAGCCATGTGCGCCCCGATTGCGATGCGCTCGGCAGCGAGTTGGGAATGCTCGGCATCCTCGAGGCCCTCGGCAAGCATGTGCGCATCGTCAATGCCCAAGCCACACCTCCGACGCTGGCCTGGATCGATCCCCACAAGCGGATCGAATCGCTGGCGGAAGGGGTGAAGAAGGCCGATCTGCTCGACCGCGATCTGGTGATTGTGCTCGACACCAGCGCCTGGGCGCAGCTGGGAGCGATGGCCGATGTGGTGAAGGAGTTGCGCAGCCGCGTGGTGGTGATCGATCATCATGTCAGTGAAGACGATCTCTCCGACCGCTGGTTCAAGGATTCCACCGCCGAAGCGACCGCGAGAATCGTGGCGGAAGTGGGTCTGCGGCTGAAGGTGCCGCTGACCGAGGCGATCGCCACGCCGCTCTACGCCGGGCTCTCCACCGATACCGGCGGCTTCCGCTTTCCCTCCACCTCGGGGGAAACCTTCCGCGTGGCGTCCCGGCTGGTCGATGCCGGGGCGAGCCCGCCGGCGGTCTACCGCGAACTGTTTGAGCAGGATTCGATCGCCCGCCTCCATCTGGTGGGGCGAACGCTCGCCGGCGCGAAGCCATCGCGCGAGGGGCGGATCATCACCTCGACGGTGCGACAAAGCGACGTGCGCGAGACGCAGGCGCTGCCGAGCGATACTGAAGACCTCGTCAACCTCACGTTGGCAGTGAAGGGCACGGAACTGGCGGTGATCCTCATCGAGCAGTCGGACGGCCGGGTGAAGACGAGCTTCCGCAGCCGCGGCTCAGTCGATTGCAGCGCCCTCGCCGGGCGGTTTGGCGGCGGTGGCCACAAGGCGGCGGCTGGTTCGATCCTGCCCGGCCCGTTCGATGAGGCGCTTGCCCTGGTCTCCGCGGCGGTCGATGAGGCATGGCTGCAGTCGGTTGCGGCACCGGCGTGAATGCCGGGCGCGGACGGAATCAGCGCATGAAAAATTGAAAACCTTTCGCCCAGACTCGCAGCAAGGGAATGTTCACGATGGCTGGCTCCCCGGAAGAATCTGTCAAGCGTCCGCCAACTCCTGACCAGCGGCGCGGATTCCTCGCCCGCATGCTGGCGCTTGTCTGCGGCGGCCTGGCCACGCTGCCGCCGCTGGTGGCGGGATTATGGGTGGTGCTCGATCCGCTGCGGCGGCAGGGAGGGGCAGCAGCGTTTCTGCCCGTCACAGAACTGCCGAGCGTGCCCGACGACGGGATGCCGCGGCAGTTCACTGTGATAGACGACCGCGTTGACGCCTGGACCGGGTTTGTCGCGGAGCCGATCGGGGCGGTTTACCTCCGTCGCCGGCCGGGGTCGCAGCAGGTTGAGGCGCTCTCCGCTACCTGCCCGCATGCGGGCTGCTTCGTGGAAATCGACAAGGCGGCCCGCTGCTTCCGCTGCCCCTGCCACAACAGCACGTTTACGCTCGATGGCGGAATCGTTGCTCCGAGTCCCAGCCCGCGCGCGATGGACAGCCTCGAGTGCCGGGTGGAGCCGACCGGCGGCATCGCGGTGAAGTGGCAAAACTTTCTCACTGGCGTGGCCGCCAAGGTGGTCAAGTCATGAAGCAATCCTCCTCCTCCTCCTCCTCCTCCCGCCCCGGCAAGCCTGGCCTGCTCGGCCAACTGGCCGATTTTTTCGAAGACCGCACCGGCTACCGGGCCTTTGTGCATGAGGCCCTCTACGAACGCGTGCCGGGCGGGGCCCGCTGGCGCTATGTGTGGGGGAGCACGCTGGTGTTTGCCTTCATGACGCAGGTGATCACGGGGCTGGTTCTGTGGGCCAGCTATTCGGCCAGCGCCCAGACCGCCTGGGAGAGCGTTTACTACATCCAGCATGAGATGGCCGGCGGCTGGCTGCTGCGGGGCATCCACCATGTGATGGCGCAGATGATGGTTGTCTTGCTGGCGCTTCATCTGATGCAGGTGGTGATCGACGGGGCCTACCGCGCCCCCCGCGAGGTCAATTTCTGGCTGGGGCTGATCCTAATGATGCTGGTGCTCGGCATGGCGCTGACCGGCTATCTGCTCCCCTGGGATCAGAAGGGCTACTGGGCCACGCGCGTGGCGACGAATCTGGCGGGGCTGGTGCCTTTGATTGGTCCGAGTCTGCAGCAGGTGGTGGTGGGGGGGCCCGACTATGGCCATCACACGCTCACCCGGTTTTTCGCGCTCCACGCCGGCTTCCTGCCCGCCACGCTGGTGGCGTTGCTGGTGGTGCATCTGACGCTCTTCCGCAAGCATGGCCTCTGTGCCCGCCAACCGATCACCCGGCCCGATGCGATGTTCTGGCCCGATCAGGTGCTCAAGGATGCCGTGGCGATGCTGGCGGTGATGGCGGTGGTACTCGGCGTGATTCTCCTGCCAGCCTTGCGGGCGGTGCTGGAGGGGCGACCAATCGTTCCGGGGGAACTCGGCGCCGAGCTCGGCGCCCCCGCCGATCCCTCGCAGCCCTATGCCGCCGCCCGGCCGGAGTGGTATTTCCTCTTCCTGTTTCAGTTCTTGAAGGTGTTTGAGGGCTGGGGGGCCAGCGGCGAATTCCTGGGCGCGATCGTCGTGCCGGGGCTTGTGATGGGGATGATGTTTCTGATGCCGATCGTGGGGCGCTGGGATCTCGGCCACCGGTTTAATGTTGGCTTCACTGTTGCCTTGTTGGCCGGCGTGGGGCTGCTGACAGCCTTGGCCATGCGGGAGGATTACTGCGCCACCTGGATCGACGCAGCGGCGCTTGCCGATGTGGGGGAGCTGATCGAAAAGACCGGCGGCGACGAGGCGCAGATCGCCGCAACGCTAGGGAACGATCCGGAAAAAATCAGGGCGTTTGCCACGCGGAAAAAGAGCTGGGATGCCGCTCGGCATTCCCGGGCATTTATGGATGCCTCTGAGCAGGCCGAGGTCGATGCCGCTCGGGCTGTCGCTCTGGCTGGTCGGCCGGAACGGATTCCCCCCACTGGCGCGCTTGAACTGGTGCGGGGCGACGCGCTCTCGCAGGGGCCAAAATTATTCGCAGCCAACTGCGCCTCCTGCCACGGTCATATCGATCCGCAGCAGGCCGATGCGCAGGCGCTGCTGGCAAAAACATCCGCAGCCAATCTGCATGGCTTCGGCACGCAGGCCTGGGTACGGGGGTTGCTCGATCCCGAGCAGGTGGCGGGGCCTGGCTACTTTGGCAACACCGCCCACAAGGAAGGGGAGATGGTCAATTTTGTGCAGCACGATCTGACCGACCGGTCCATCTGGAAGCCGGAGGATATCGCGGCGGTGATCGCGGGCTTGGCTGCAGAGGCGGGAGTAACGCATGGGGAAACAACTGTGGCCCCCGAAGTTGCTCTGGTGGAGCGGGGGCGAGTGCTCTTGGCCAGCAGCGAACATTGCGGGAGCTGCCACACATTTCGGGATAACGGCACGGCCGCCGGCAGCGCCCCCGATCTGACCGGCTGGGGCTCGCGGGAGTGGCTGGTGGGGATCATCACCGATCCAACGCACGAGCGCTTCTATGGCGACACCAACGACCGGATGCCGAGCTTTGGCAAAGCGGAGCAGGGGAGCCTGCCGATGCTGCCCGCGCGGCAGATCGCCTTAATCGCCGACTGGCTGCGGGGCGAGTGGTATCGCCCGGCAGTCGCGGGCCACTAGAGCGCTCCAGTGGCACCTCGATGGCCGGTTTCGATTCATTCCCCTCAAACCCTTGCGAAAGTGACTGACCATGGAGACACAAGTCTTTCCACAAGTCGCCTTGCGGCGGGATGTGGAGGGCCACTGGTTGCGTGCCGGTGACGTCGCCTATCTCGTTGATCACGTGGAGCATCCGACCGGTGGGGATCGCGGCTGCGTACTCGAAGTTTTCAACGCGGTCGGTGATTCCATCGCGACGGTGACCGTTCCCGAGTCGGCGATCGAACCGCTGGCCGCCGACGAGGTAATGACGGTGAGGCAACTGCAAGCCTCGTAGGTGCCACAGCGGTCATCAATCGCGCGCTCGGGTCGCCCGCCACCGCATCCGACATAGCTGGAGCAAGAACTTGCTCATCGGGTGATGGAGGCTGAGTTGCGGCGACCGCCTGATTTACCGGCGTTTTTTTAGGAAGCCTGCGTGCTTGCGGCCGGCTTGTGCAGCTATGGCCGACGATTTTGCGGCGGCGGGTGGCGGGTTCACCCACGAAAATCCCCGGATTAAAAAAGTCCGGAAGAGCTGGCTTGGCTCTTCCGGTATTTCAGTGGCAAGCTAGCTGCGGTCTGAGATTCAGCTTGCCGCAGTAGAACAGGATTCGGGTTCTGTAGTTCTTGAAGGACTTGAATCCGCGGGCTGCGTATTGAAGGGCTTGGATGACGCTGTTGAAGCCCTCACTCGCGGCGTTGGTAATTCGATAGCTGAAGTAGGTCAAGAGGTTGGGCAGGTGCCGCTTGAGCATCCCCGCGACCTTGACGATCGGCTGAAGGCGGCGCCGCACTCCTCATCCATACCACTGCTTGAATAAGTCCCGGGCACTCATCGGATACACGCGCCTCCAGAACCAGCGGAATTTCTCCTCGATCGCCCATGCCTTTGCGGTCTTCAGGCCCTTTCGTTTGATGGCCGCTAATCGCCGGCGCTGCTTGGGCGAAAGGTTCGACGTGTTGTAGAGCCAGAGCTGCCGCGTGCCCGTGAGCCGGTCATCGTCGTGCGTTTGAAGATCCTTGTTTTCAGCCCTCCGCACCTGATCCACCGCCTCTGTGAGATACTTGGCGACATGGAATTTGTCGTGCACTCATTCCGCGTTTAGGGTCTGTTTGGTCACGACATTGGCATAGACAGGGAGCATGTCGGCAGCGACAGCACTCGCTCCTTGCCGCTGCTCCACCGAAAGGGTCTGCAGGACCGCCTCCGCGGCGGCCTGCGTTCACTCTGGAGCGACATCGAGGACGCGGGAACCATCGAGAGCGGTGAGAACGGTGATGTAATCGTGCCCCTTCCCGAAGCTCTTTTCGTCGATACCGAGGTGCTTGATGGGTGTCGCGCCGCGCCGATCGAGCCCGCGCTCGACGGCCCGATCCATGATCGTCTGCACGGCACCCTAGCAGGCTGTGGATAAAGTGCTGCATCGCTGGATGCGATGCCCGTCGACCGTGGAAAACCTCGGCTTTTCCACCGGGCGACCGAGTGGAAAAAGTGCATGGAGGACTTTTTCCACGGGCAGCTAGGAGAGGCCGAGCAGGGCGGCCGCCGCCTTCACGGTCCGGCAGGCCTGCAGGACTTCGACGGCAAAGGCCTCAAAGAACAGGGTGAATCGGGAGTGCTTCCCTGCCCACGGCGGCACAATGGTCTTAACGCCATGCTCCGCGCACCGGCTCCGGGGAAGGCGGGCGACCAGTTCCGTCGTGAACTGCATCGTGTCCAGACGCCGCCAGCGCCGCTCGTCGCCATGATCGGCAAGGCCGCAGGCCCCGCCGCATTCGGGACAGAATACGCCAGAACCGACGTGTGACTGGCGGATCTCGACTCGTCGTTCCTCGATATAGGGGTCGACAGACTCCACCACCCAAGAGTCACTGAGGCCGAGAAAACGGGCGTAATGCGATAAGAGTGTTTCCATCTCCGCACTTTAACGAATCGTCGCCCCACTTGAATCGGCCGGTTTAAGCCACGGAAATCCCCGAAGAATCACCTTTGGGGCGAGTCATTATTCCGAGAGCTTTGTTGCCTCCCGATAGCTCTCCAGATAACCTCTAAGGAGTTCTTCCAACTCTTCAAGCACGTCTCGACACTCGGCGACATTCCCGCAATCAATTTGTTTCCTTGCGTCCAAAACCAGCGCATGTAGGTTCTGAAGCGAGTCCCCCTGGATAACGACTCCTGGATACCTTCTTTCTGGCAACTGAACGACAGTAGCGTTCGTAGTAGTCGAAATGCGAGTAATACATGGGTCGTTCATACTATTGTCCTCCCAGGTGGTTGGGTCGAATGGTGATGTGCGGGCGAGATGGGTCAACCGGTTCATTGAACACGTCAATGCCGGTTTCCCCGCGAGTCGGATGGATTTCTCCACCGGCATTCCCGCGCGGTAGTTCGCCCCGTGCTTTCTGCCGCAACCGGCTATTCCCACCGGATTCACCTAAAATGTAGTCGTAGTCAGATTTTGGACCGGCAGTTCCCTTCGCACGGCTTCCTACGACGTGAACATCGGTGTCATACGTGTTCGCGAATCGTTGAATACGAAGTTGATCTTCCTTTGACAGTACGCCCTTTGCCCCAGCCCCACCGCCCGGTCCGGCCCCAGGGGATACCCCGGGTTGCGAAGAACCAGGGGGTGGCGTCCAGGGGTCGGGATTTTCTCCTCCATATGATGTTGGATCGCTGGGGTTAGCAGGAGCCCTATTGCCCTGCGAACCCGGCTTATTCGGCGTCTTTCGTCTAGGCAGCCAACTCCTCCATGTACCAGCCGCTCCCTGAGCCTCCGCTCCCGCAGCCGCCTGTGCCGCCCACCGACCCCTCAGGGCACTAGCAGCCCCGGCGCCAATCATTGCACCGCCTACGGTCACATCGGCGGCTTTTTCGCCTAACTCTGCCGGCGTGAGCTGCCTACCGGTCGCAACGCCCAATTGGTTGACTTCCGCGCCTGTCGCCAACTGGCTCGCCGCAAGTCCCGTCTGATACCCGCCATAAGCAGCCGCCCCCGCGGCGGCGACTACGCCACCGCCTACCACGACCGGAGCCGTCACGACGGCGACAGGCACCGCGACGGCGACCAGCGCCGCCCCGGCGGCCACCACCCCGACCGCCACGACGATCGACACGCCGTTGTTCCAAAGCCCCGTGACAAAACCCTGCCCGAACGTTGGCTCGTCTGCATTCTTCGCTGGATTCATGGTTCGCTACCCCTCGGGCCCTCCAAGAATGATCGGCCAGTAATCGCACTGCCTGGAGCCGCGGGAACGTCATTCTTCTCCGCCTGCGCCAACGAGTCAATCTGGTCCGCAACGCGTGCAAAATCCGTAGCCGCCGTGCTCAAGCGGAGATTTCCCGGTTGAACGTTTTCCCCAAACACCCCGGGACTTGTGGCCCCTCAAAAAAATATTCAATCTGCTGCCAACCTGTCAGCAAATGGGTTTGTGTGTGTTTGAGCTCGCGATTGCCCCGTGGCGAGCAGGGCATTTTGGCCGTTTGCCATGCCTCTTTCTGCCGTCGGCGCAAAGCCGCCACGCATAAAGCCAGTGCCGGCCTCTTCCATTCCGACTGAGGGAGCGTGGCGCACCGGATCAACGCCGTACAGGCGACTTCCTGAGTCTGTCAATCCGCTCGAGGACGGCACGCCCGGCGGCAGCGGCCCCGGTCTGACCGGTTGGGGATCGCGGGAGTAGCTGGTGGGGATCATCACCGACCCGACACGCGAGCGCTTCTATGGCGACACCAACGAATCGGATGCCGGCCTTCGGGAAGGCGGAGCAGCGGAGCCTACCGATTCTGCCCGCGCAGCAGATTGCCTTACCAGCCGACTGGCTGCGGGGCGAGTGGTATCGCAGGCGTTCGCGGGACACTCGATCGCATGTGCCCTCCGTGGAATGCCTGCTGCGGGGCGGCAAACGTTTCGTCGCGTGCGCGCTCAAAGCCTTCAGCGCCCCTTCGCCTCCATCACTCGATCTGTTTGCCGTGGTCGGCCATCCTTGAACCTCATTCTCCTTGGGACAGGAATCCATGCCGGTAACGGTAATCACCATCATGGAATCACCCACAAAAAATCTTGATAGACCCTTTTTCTTCGGTGAAGGGGTCGCAAACGCTCCCGCATAGCGGGACGCTGAGAAGTCTATGGTTGAGCGACGAAAAAAACGAAATCAGCTCTGTCGTTGGTGGCCGCACTCCAATTGGCGATCGTGCTGCATAACTTTGAAGTCGTCGGTCTCCTCGCAGTAGATCTGCGTGGTGCCATCCCATTCAACTACGTTGAACCAAGGAACTGCTTTTTTGCCAAATGCCACGATTTGCAGTTCCTCACCGGGCATAAGCGTATAGTCGTTGGCCCACGGCTCGACAGCCACTATCTGCGGAGCTTTCCGCGAGTTGCAGATGCCGAGTTTAGAAATAAACAGATCAGACATTCTTATTCTCCGAGCAATTCCAGAACCCGTTGCATGAGCCGAATCCGTTCCGGTGCAGTGGCGCCGCCCTTGCCAGTTGCAACGGCGTTTTTGTAGAAGTTTAGCAAATACTCAGCAACAGAACGGGTGATCCCTGCTTGCTGTATTTCTTTGAGCGTAATAGATGCCGCCCGAGACGTTGCATCCTGCGCCCCTGTTCCCCATCCAATGAGCTGACCAAAACCCTTATTGCTTCCTGTTCCTACAAATGGATCAAAGGCGTTTAGGATATTGCTCCCCGCCCCAGCCCCAGTGCCCGGTCCGGCCACAGGGGATCCCCCGGATTGCGAAGAACCAGGGGGTGGCGTCCAGGGGTCGGGATTTTCTCCTCCATATGGTGTTGGCTCGCTGGGGTTAGCAGGAGCCTTATTGCCCTGCGAACCCGGCTTATTCGGCGCCTTTCGTCTAAACAGCCAACTCCTCCATGTACCAGCCGCTCCCTGAGCCTCCGCTCCCGCAACCGCCTGTGCCGCCCACCGACCCCTCAGGGCGCTAGCAGCCCCGGCGCCAATCATTGCACCGCCTACGGTCACATCGGCGGCTTTTTCGCCTAACTCTGCCGGTGTGAGCTGCCTACCGGTCGCAACGCCCAATTGGTTGACTTCCGCGCCTGTCGCCAACTGGCTCGCCGCAAGCCCCGTCTGATACCCGCCATAGGCAGCCGCCAACCTATCAACAAACGGGTTTGTGTGTGTTTGATCTCGCGCTTGGCCCGTAGCGAGCAGGGCATTTCGGACTTTTTTCTGGTATTTTTTTCTGCTGTCGGTGCACCGCCGTGCCAAAATCTTGACGCGCCTCCTGCTTTGCTAAAATCGGCTGGTGGCTATTGGGGCGGCAGAGTCGGCAAACGCATTTCGGAACTGTGACCATGCTTTCTTATCACCAACGAAATATTCCCTTGCGTAGGTATCGATTCACTAGCGCCGCAAAGGCCGCAGAGGGATCGAACTCGCTGTCCTGCATCGCCGAGGCGCCCAAGCGGCCGATTGGCTGGCGGCTGCAGGCACTACTGGCGGCTCTACTTGTGCTGCTTCTCATGAGCGGCGCCGCGCCCACGACAGCGGCGCCTGAGGATTCCACTGCCGCTCGATCCATTTCGACACATGAACTCGATGCAATGTTGAAAGCGTGGTTTGCTCCGTTGCCCCGCTCGGCAGTGGTGGAGATCTTCTCAAAAGAAGATCGCCCCAAGCGCAGCCGCGAAGAGTGGGAAACATTTGGTTCGCGAGGGCGCCGAGTGGGAGCAGGCCAACGGGAAAACATTTACAGACGACGAACTCAAGGACTGGATTCAAATGCACGTCAGAATCAACTTAAAGGCCCACGAGACGCAGATCCGCCACCGCGAGCGGTATCTGCGGCTGGATGACGCAGTGCGCCTCGATTCCGTCGGCAGCTTTATTCTGGAGCCGATATCTCCTGCTACCCCGTATCAATGGACCGTCATTGAACCGGGGGATTTGCAGAAAGGAGACACGAGGGAATTCAAGTATCAATACCCCAATCTGCGGCCGGCCGCTGAAGTTCCAGCCACTTCCGTCTGGCGGCCTGGACCGGGAAATGCCTACAGCAGCAATTTCCGACATACAGCATGGATACGCCCTGTCTTGGAGGAACTGATCGGGATCGAGCGGCTGGTGCTCGAGAAACTGGCTGGGGAAGTGTGTGATCTTCCGCCGCCCTCGCTCAAGCAGGCCCCTGACATACGCGAGCTACCCCTCAATCGGCAAAAAATCGAAAACCTCCTCGCTGATAAGGGCTCTATAAAGCTGCGGGTGAGTGAGTTTGAAGTCGCTGGCCAGCAGCGGCTCCGCATTCGCTTTCTGGCGCCCAACGACTCGGAAACTCCGGCCCCGACAGAGCTCATTCACTCTGCCGAGATCGTCGTCAAGGCCGCCGACTTTCGCTTCGTCTACGAGCAACGGATCTTCGCTGAGACGGGAATCGAGACGGTTGTCGTCACCGCCGACGGCTTTGACGACCAGGGAATCCCGAGCCAGAAAAAGTGGGTCAGGCGGCAGCCCGACGGCCAGCACTGGACCACCGCCTACGCCATCTCAAACGCGCGGGTAAACATCCCGATTTCCGCGGCCGAGTTTGAATTTCATCCGCCGGAGGGCTATCGCGTGTACGTGATGGGCCCCGATGGTAAGCCGCTCAGAGGGGTCGCTCTGCCCCCGTCGCCATACAAGAACAATCCTCTTGCCAAATGGCTCTGGGTCCTGAATCTTCTGGCCGTTTTTGTGCTGGCGGCATTCACGATCCGTAAATTCTTCTTGCGGCGCAAGTCGGCTGTTGGGGGAGCCACCGCGCCATGAGCCCAGTCACGAGAGAACGGTCCATGATTTCCTCAGGCGCGGCAGTGCTCGGTTTGCTGCTTGCGAGCAGAGCGTGAATGGGCTCGCCGGGCCCCGCGGCGCCAGCGGGTGGGCTGCGGCTTCACCTACGAAGACCCCGGATGGAACATATTTTCGGGACCGGCGTCTTACATGATCCCGCCGAGGACGGTGGCCCGGCCGACGCGGCCGACGCCGAGCATGTAGGCGGCCGTGCGCAGGCTCACCTTCCGCGAGGAGGCGAGTTGCCAGACCTGCTCAAACGCTTCGCCGAGGATCTGGTCGAGTTCCTGTCGCACCCGGTTGATCCCCCACTGATAATGCTGGCGGTTCTGCACCCACTCAAACCAGCTCGCCGTCACGCCTCCAGCATTGGCGAGGATGTCGGGCAGCACCGTGATGCCTCCGGCATCGAAGATCGCATCGGCCTCGGGCGTGACTGGCGCATTGGCCCCCTCCACGATCAGCGGAGCCCGCACTCCGGCGGCGTTTTTTTCTGTCAGCACGCCACCAAGCGCCGCCGGGATCAACACATCGCATTCCACGGCGAGCAGTTCGGCATTGCTGATGCTCTCGCCGCCGGGGAAACCCTCCAGCCGGCCAGAATGGCTCTGGGCATAGCGCAAGAGCTCCGGCACATCGAGCCCCTCGGCCCGGTAGAAGCCGCCGTTGGCATCGCTCACCGCCACCAGCCGGCACTCGGCATCGTGGAGAAACCGGGCTGTAAAAGTGCCGACGTTACCAAACCCCTGAATCGCAATCCGCGTGCCGGGCAGCCGCCGGCCGAGCCGGCTGAGGAGTTTGAGCGTCAGGCTCCCCACGCCCCGGCCGGTCGCCTCTTCGCGGCCGGGAATGCCATGGTATTCGACCGGCTTGCCGGTCACGCAGGCGGGGGAGAAGCCATGGTACTTACCATACTGATTCATGATCCAAGCCATCGTCTCGGCGGAGGTGCCCATGTCGGGGGCGGGGATATCGACATCGGGGCCGAAGAGTTCGTGGATCGCATCGACGAACCGGCGGGTGAGCCGCTCCAGCTCCCGGTGGGAGAGCTTGGAGGGATCGACGGCAACGCCCCCCTTGGCACCGCCATAGGGAATGTTGACGACCGCCGTCTTCCAGGTCATCAGGGCTGCCAGCCCCCGCACCTCCTCCAGATCGACCTGCGGATGGTAACGCAGGCCTCCCTTCATCGGACCCCGGGCGTTGTTGTGCTGTACGCGATAGCCGATGTAGGTGGAGAGTTCTCCGGAGTCGAGCTCCACCGGAATCTGCACCTGCACCTCGCGGCGGGCGGTGAGGAGCAGTTGCCGCATGTTGGAGGAGAGATCGAGCTGGTCGGCGGCCCGGTCGAAATAGACTCGCGTGGCATCACTCGATCGCATGGCTATCCTTCTGAAATGTGACGCCTCACTCGCGGCGCAGCAGAGAGACCGGGGAACGAACGATCAGGCCCTCGGCGGGGGCATGTCCACCGGTCGACCGAGTGGGCTGGGTTCGACCGAGAGGATCGGAAACGACTTTTCTCCAAGATATCCCTGCGAGCTTACCGGCCCCCCTTTCCAGCTCACAAGCCGGCGCCCGTGGCAGAGGATCGCCAGCAGCGGCTACGATTGGCTGTTGGTGGCTCTCTGCAGAGCCGCACGACTTTTGAGGAGTCCGGATCATGGCCAGCCCATCCCCCGAAGCATTCTGGGCGCTTCTCGGCGAGAGCAAACTCGTCGATCCTGCCCGGCTCGACAGCCTGCGACGGCAATTTGAGGGGATCCCGATCCCGCCCAAAGCCGATGCGAAGACGATCACCGATCTGCTCGTCGGCTGGTTGGAAAAGCAGCAGGTGCTCACCCGGTGGCAGGCGGAACAGGTGCTCCTGGGAAAGAAGGGGCCGTTTTTCCTCGGCGACTACCGGTTGCTGGAGCGGTTGCCGACAGGCCGCGGTGGAATGATCTTCCGCGCCCGGCACGAACCGGCCGAGGGCCCCGCACGCCTCGTGAGCCTGGCGGTGCTCGATGCGAAGCTGTGCCAGCAGCCCGCTGTGGGGGCTGATCTCAAGCAGCGCATCAAGCTGACGCGCGAAGCGAACGATAACACGCTCATCGGCTCGCTGGAGACGAAGAAAGTGGCTGGCACGATGTGCATCATCGCCGAGGATGTGCCTGTGGTGTCACTCGAAGAGGAACTCACTCGCCGCGGACCGGTGCCCCCCGACGAGGCCGCCGGCATGCTTCTGCCACTGGCGCAGGCGGTGGCCCATCTGCACCGGCTGGGGCTGGTGCATGGGGCGATCTCGCTCGACACGGTGCGCCGCGAGTCGCCGGCAGCCGGGCAGCAGGATCATTCGGGCCGGCTGCGGCTGATGCAGTTTCCGCTTGTGGCTGATCCGCATCTCGTGCCGCCGCGGTTGGCGCTCGAAACAGCCGATGCCGTCGCCAGGCTGGGAACGCGTGCCAGCTGTGTGGCTCCGGAGCAACTCAAGAAGGGGCAGGTCTGCGACACCGCAGGGGATGTCTACGCCTTGGGCTGCGTGTTTTACACCTTGCTCATCGGCAGCCCGCCCGGCTGGCAGGGGGACGCCCAGCGCACGCTCTCCCATCTATCGAGCGCCGGCCCTGCCACGCTTGAGCCCGCTGCCGCGCCGCCGGAGGTGGCCTCGCTCGTTTCCCGCTGCATCTCCCGCGATCCTGCCGAGCGGTTTCCCTCGGCGGTTGAGGCGGCCGAGGCGATCGCGGCATATCTGGGGCAGCCGGCCGGAACGCAGTCGCTGCCGGCCCAGCGGCTGTTTCTCACGCCGGGGAGTGGGCCGGTGGAACCAGCGGCCGCCCCGACTCATTCCGCCGCTGTGGTGATCAACACAGCCTCAGGCAAATCGACCGCCTCTCCGCGGAAGGCGGGGTTGGGGCGTTGGTTGCCGGTCGCTCTGGCGATCCTCGGGCTGATCGGTCTGCTCGGGGCGGTCGCTTTGCTCGTGTTGAGGCCGGCTGCGCCGCAGCGGGCGCCGGTGCCCGCCCCGGCACGGGAAACCGCGCCTCCGGCCGAGCCGGCTGAGACCCCTGCGGCCACTAACGGGCAGCCGGCTGCCGCACAAATGCCAAAGGCTGGTCGGCCGCTCGCCGCGCCCCTCTGGGAGCCGCCGGGGCCACAGGGAAAACCACCGCCGCTCTCGTTTCTGCCGGCCGGCTCCCAACTCGTCGTGCTCGCCCGCCCGGCCGAGATGTTGGCCCAGCCTGAGGGGCGGCTCTTTCTCACGGCGCTGGGGCCGCAGGTGGCGACCGGACTTGACCGTTTGATCGCGCTGGCCGGCTGCCCGCTGGCAGAGATCGCCTTGATTCAGGCGGCCTGGCAGGCAGGGATCACCGAACCGATTCTGGGGGGCTATTGTCTGCACGGCTTGGAGCCGCTGCCGGTGGCGGTCGATCTGGAAACCCGCCAGCGGGCCTGGGGGAATGTGCGGGAAGTTGCCTGCGACGGCGAGACGATCCATGTGGGGGCCGACATCGCCTGCTGGTTGCCGGTGGCGGAAGGGGGGCGGGTGCTGGTGGCGGCGCCGGAAGAGTGGCTGCGGAGCATGGTGGTGGCCGGAACCACAGCGTTGCCCCGCGATTGGGAAACGCTCGTCGGCATGCTCGACGCCAACCGGCATCTCACGCTGCTGGGCTCTCCCGACTATCTCCTGCGCGACGGCCGCGCGGCCCTGATCGGACCGCTGGCCGGGCTGGCCGAACCCCTGCAGAAATTTCTGGGGCCTTCGCTGCGGGCGCTGGCGCTGTCGCTGCAATTTGGCAGCAGTTGTTATGTCGAAATCGATGCCATCCCGGCCAGCGGAGCCCCGGCCAAAATTTTCGCCGATCGACTGCATGCTGCGCTTGAATCGCTGCCGGCCGATGCGGCAGCCTTCACGAGCCGCCTGCCGGCGGAAGCGGCCGGGCAGAGCCTGATTGTGCGGCTGCCGGAGATGCTGCGGGTGGTGGCGAGCCAGATGCGGGCCGGCGTCGAGCAGGCGGGCGTGGTGGTCAACGCCTATCTGCCGGAGCATGCGGCCCACAATCTTGCGCTGGCGACGCTCGTGACACTGGCGGCGGCCGAGCAGCCGGGGCCTTCCCTGCAGCAAGCCCAGCCAAGGGCCTTGAGCCTCGAGGCGAGACTGGCCCGCCCGATCTCGCTCGTGTTTGCCCGCGACACGCTCGAAACGGCCGTGCAGATGCTGGCGGACGAAGTTGGCGTGCCGATTGAGATTCTGGGCTCCGACCTGCAGCAGGAGGGGATCACCAAGAATCAGTCGTTTGCGCTCGATGAGCGCGATAAGCCAGCCGAGAGCATCCTGCGCACGATCCTGTCCCGCAGCAATTCCGCCGGGAAACTGGTTTATATTTTCTCCACCCGGGAGGCCAGAGAGACGATCCTGATCACCACCCGCGCGGCGGTAGCCCGGCGGGGGGAACGGCTCCCGGCGGTGTTTTCTGATTCTCCAATTCCCTCAGCGAGCGAATCACCATGATCATCGTCATGCAGGCAGACGCATCCCAGGCCGACATCGACCGGGTGGTGCAGCGGGTGGAGGGTTTGCGGCTGCGGCCGCATGTGATCGTCGGCACCGAACGCACGGTGGTGGCTGTGGTGGGGGACGAACGCGACGCGGCCGGCTCCGGATTTGAAACGCTCCCCGGCGTGGCCTCCGTGATGCCGATCCTGGCGCCTTACAAAGTGGCCAGTCGCGAGGTGCAATCGGAGCCGACAGTGGTGCGGGCCGGATCGCTGGTGGTGGGGGGAACCTCGATCGGCGTGATCGCCGGTCCCTGTTCGGTGGAGAGCCTTGAACAGATTGTGGAGACGGCCCGCCAGGTGAAGGCACTCGGGGCCACGGCTCTGCGCGGCGGCGCCTTCAAGCCCCGCACGAGTCCCTACAGCTTTCAGGGGATGAAGGAGCAGGGGCTGGAGCTGCTTGCCGAGGCGCGGCGGGAGACGGGGCTGGCGATTGTGACGGAGGTGGTCTCTCCCGAGGATGTGCCGTTGGTGGCCCGCTATGCCGATGTGCTCCAGGTGGGGGCCCGCAATATGCAGAACTACCGGCTGCTGGAGGCGGTGGGCCGCACACAGGTGGCTGTGCTGCTGAAGCGTGGCCCGGCGGCGACAGTGGAGGAACTCCTGCTGGCGGCCGAGTACATTCTCGACGGGGGCAACCGGCAGGTGATGCTCTGCGAGCGGGGCATCCGCACGTTTGAAACGCACACCCGCTTCACGCTGCCGCTGGCGACGGTGCCTTGGCTGCATGCCCGCACGCATCTGCCGGTGGTGGTCGATCCCAGCCATGGCACGGGCCATGCGAATCTGGTTCCGGCGATGGCCGCGGCGAGCATTGCGGCGGGGGCGGATGGGTTGATCGTCGAGGTGCATCCCGATCCGAAGTGCGCGTCGAGCGACGGGGCGCAGTCGCTCGATTTCCCTGCCTTCGGCCGGATGATGGACCTCTGCCGCCGCGTGGCCGAGGCGCTGGGCCGCACGCTGGGGTGAGGCTCTCAGCCCAGAACCAGCATCGCGACCGACATGTAGAGCAGAATGCCGACCACGTCGACAATTGCCGATACGAAGGGATTGCTCATGAGGGCGGGGTCGAGCCCCAGTGACCGGAACATCAGCGGCAAGACACTGCCGACGAGCGTGCCGAGCATCACCACCCCCAGGATCGTCAGCGGAATCACCAAGGCGGCCGAGGGAGTCGGGGCATAGAGGAGGGCCAACAGATAGCCCGGCACGGCCAAGAGCAGGCCGAGCAGAATCCCCAGCATGAATTCGCGCCGCAGGATCTGCGGCCAGTCGGAGAGCCGGCAGTCGCCGGTGGACATCGCCGTGATCACCAGCGTGGCCGACTGGCTGCCGGAGTTGCCGCCGCTGGCCATCACCAGCGGGATGAAGTCGATCAGCCAGGGATCGGTGATCGGCCGGCGGGCCAGCACCGTGGTTGTGACCGCTGCGGTGGCAAACAGGATTGTCAGCCAGCCGCCCCGCTTCCAGGTCATCGTCGTGAGTCCCGCCTGCAGGTAGCTCTCGCCCAACGGGGCGACTGCGGCGATCCGCTGGGCTTCGTCGGTGGCATCCTGGCGGACGGCGTCGAGAACGTCGTCGTGGGTGATGATGCCGACGAGCCGGTTTTGATCATCCACAACGGGAATCGCGAGGAAGTCGAAGCGGGCCAGTTTCTGAACCACCTCCTCCTGCGGCTCCTCCACCAACACGCTGATGATGTCGGTTTGCATCAGATCAGCCACCAACGCCGTCGGGCGGGCCAGGATCAGGTCGCGCAGCGAAATGAGCCCCAGCAGCTTGCGCTCGGCGTCGAGCACGTAGATGTAGTAGATCGATTCGCTGTTGGGAGCCTGGGAACGCAGCCGCGCGATCGCTTCTCCGGCCGTGATGTCGGCCGGCAGCGAGGCGTATTCGGTGGTCATCAGCGCCCCGGCCGAGTTCTCGGGGCAGGAGAGGAGCATCCGAATATCGTGGCGCTCCGCCTTGGCGACCAGCGGCAGGATCTCCTCGACCAGTTCCGGCTCCAGTTCGCGGAGCAGTTCGACCCGGCTGTCGGGGGCCATCGATTCGAGCAGCTGCCCGAGTGTCTGCCGGTCGGCCACAGCCACGAGCTCCACCTGACGGGAGAGTTCGTAGTAGGGGAAGATATCGGCCTGCCGCTCCACCGGGAGGGCGGCGAGCACCTGCCAGAGTTCGAGGTCGGTGAGGCCGGTGGAAAATTCGGCCACCGTCGCCGGATGGAGCTCTTCGGCCACCTCGCGCAGGCCGGCCGTGTCGCCCTCGGCGAGCATAAACCGCAGTTCCGGCAACAGGATGGGGTTGGCAGTGACCATACGGGCAGTCGCAGCGGGGATGATGCCTATACTGGGGCTGGATGCCGCAGCCAGTCTGGCCAGAGATGCCGGCTGGAGTGCTCTGGCGGCCCACTTTCGGCGGCACCATGCCCTTCATCCATCTCTCCACACTCGACCAGTATGCCATGGAAGTTGAGACGATAGCGGCGGCTTTTTTTCGGCCTCTCCTCGCTGCAGAGTGGCTGAGGAGCCGATCCTGCATGGCGTGCCTGCTGGCGGGGCTGTGCCTCCTGTTTCAGCCGTTTCGGCTGGCCCTGGCGGCGGAGGCTGGTGAGCGGGCGGCAGGAGAGGGCAGGGGGGGCGACAGACGTGAGGGGGAATCGCAGCGGGGCTGGGAACTGCTCCTCACCCGGGCCTATCTTCCCGCCGATTTCGATCAGGAGGTGTTTGATGCCCTCTGGACCACCTGGGAAGAGCCGCTGCGGTCGCGGGCCGAGGGGGCTCCGGTCGAGGAGCGCCGCCGGATGGCGATGGAGCGTTATGGGCTTTCCCCCCACCCCGATGACCCCTCGCGGTCGCTGCAATATGCCGTGGGGGAGGATGGCCGCTGGACGATGAGCTGCCTCGCCTGCCACCAGGGGCAGGTGGAAGGGCGCACGATCCCCGGTCTTCCCAATTCCAACTATGCCCTTGAAACGCTCACCGAAGAGGTGCGCAGCGTGAAAGTGCGGCTGCGGAAGCCGTTTGGGCATATGGACATGGGCTCGCTCCTGCTCCCCCTGGGCACCACCGACGGTACGACCAATGCGGTGATGTTTGGCGTGGCTCTCATGCGGCACCGCGACAAAGAGCTGAATGTTGTCTCGCGGCCGCCCCGCTTCGATCTCGCCCATCACGATATGGATGCTCCGGCCTGGTGGCACTATTCCAAGCGACGCTTTCTCTATGCCGATGCATTCGCCCCCACGGGGCACCGGATGCTGATGCAGTTTCTCCTGGTGAAGGAAAACGGCCCGGAACGGTTTGCGGAGTGGGAGGAGGATTTCGTCGCCATCGAGACCTGGCTGAAGCAGTTGCAGCCGCCGAAATTCCCCGGCGCGATCGATGCCGCACTGGCCGCCCGTGGCCGCCCGCTCTTCCTCTCCCACTGCGCCACCTGCCATGGCACCTACGGGAGTGAGCCGGGCGAACCGGCCGACTATCCCGAGCGGATCGTGGCCATCGACGAGATCGGCACCGACCGTGCCCGGTTTGACTCACTCGCGGCGCAGGAGCGGCTCGATCTCAACGACAGCTGGTTTGCCGGAGACGCCACTGCCCGCGCGGCGGCCGATCTGGCGGGCCGGGAAACGCCGGTGGGCTACGTCGCGCCCCCGTTGGATGGCATTTGGGCAAGTGCTCCCTACCTCCATAATGGTTCGGTGCCCACGCTCTGGCACCTGCTCCATCCGGCGGCCCGGCCGGTCGTCTGGAAACGTTCGCCCACCGGGTACGACCGGGTGAAGATGGGGCTGGAGGTGGAGGAGATGCCCGCCATGCCCGCCGGCAAGCTGCTCCCCTCGCAGCGGCGGCGGCATTTCGACACCAGGCGGCCCGGCAAGAGTGCGGCTGGCCACGACTTTCCCGATGCCCTCACAGAAGATGAAAAAACGGCCGTGCTCGAATACCTGAAGACGCTCTGACGCCTCAGGCCGCTGATCGGCTCTTTTTCTCGTTCGAATCCCCCATAAAGCGCAAACTTTTGCTACCGTATAAGCGATCTGTAATCAGTCCCCAGGGAGTCCGGCGATGACCCAGTTTGAACGTGCCAAGAGCGGCGAAATCACCCCCGAGATGAAGTTCGTCGCCGCCCGCGAAGACCTTCCCGAGGAGCTGATCCGCGCGGAGGTGGCCCGGGGTCGCATGGTGATTCCCGCCAACCGGGTGCATCTGACCAAGCGGCTGGAGCCGATGGCTATCGGCATCGCCTCGCTGACGAAAATCAACGCCAATATCGGTAACTCAGCCGTCACCAGCGACGAGCAGACAGAACTGGAAAAGCTCCACATGGCGGTGCATCACGGTGCCGACACCGTGATGGATCTTTCCACCGGCAAGAACATCGACACGATCCGGCAGGCAAT
Organism: uncultured Planctomycetaceae bacterium; assembly: GCA_903885565.1. Lineage (GTDB taxonomy): Bacteria > Planctomycetota > Planctomycetia > Pirellulales > UBA1268 > CAISJI01. The sequence goes on along the minus strand of CAISJI010000005.1, from coordinate 1,119 downwards.
CATCGACGCCTCTCCGGTGCCGATTGGCACGGTGCCGATCTACCAGATGCTGGAGGAACTCGGCGGCGACATCGACGACATGCGGCCGCAGCACTTCCTCGACATGTGCGAAAAGCAGGCCTCGCAGGGGGTCGACTACATGACCGTTCATGCCGGCCTGCTCCAGGAGCACCTCGGGCTGACGATGAACCGCATCACCGGTATTGTCAGCCGCGGAGGTGCGTTGATCGCCCGCTGGATGATGACCCACCGCCAGCAAAACCCGCTCTACACCCACTTCGAAGACCTCTGCGACATCTTCCGCGCCTACGACGTGACGTGGAGCTTGGGCGACGGCCTGCGGCCCGGCTCCATTGCCGATGCCAGCGACGAGGCGCAGTTTGCCGAACTGCATGTGCTCGGCGAGCTGACCCGCCGGGCCTGGAAGAAGGGTTGTCAGGTGATGGTGGAAGGGCCTGGGCATGTGCCGATGGACCAGATCGATATGAACGTGAAGCGGCAGATGGAGGAGTGCGACGAGGCGCCGTTTTACGTGCTCGGCCCGCTCGTCACCGACATCGCCCCCGGCTACGACCACATCACCAGCGCCATCGGGGCGGCGCTTGCCGGTTGGAGCGGCGCGGCGATGCTCTGTTACGTGACGCCCAAGGAGCACCTCGGCTTGCCCGACGCGGAAGACGTCAAGCAGGGCGTGATCGCCTACAAGATCGCGGCCCACGCCGCCGACCTCGCCCGGCACCGGAAGAACGCCCGCGTGCGAGACGACGCTTTGTCACGAGCCCGGTTTGCCTTCGACTGGAACGAGCAGTTCCGGCTGTCGCTCGATCCCGAGACCGCGCGGAAGTACCACGACGAGACGCTGCCGCAGGACACGTTCAAGAGTGCGCATTTCTGTAGCATGTGCGGGCCGAAGTACTGCTCGATGAAGATCTCACAGGACATCCGCGACATGGCAGCAGCAGAGGCTGCCGCCATGGCAAGCGAGCCGGTCACGATCCAGCTGCCCTGACATCTCTCTGGCTGGCAACGCTACCGCAGCCCTGCCAGCCGCAGCGCCCACTGGGGAATCCAGTGTGGTGTTGGGAGCACGGGGAACTCACCAATCCCGCCGATCCGCAG
>CAISJI010000004.1 GCA_903885565.1 uncultured Planctomycetaceae bacterium | reverse complement strand
CTTGGCACGGCGATAGAGGTCGTCCGGAAGTTGGATCTGCGTGCGTATCATGACACCAATTCTACATCACCACAGAATCGATGTCGATTCCGCCACCGCTCTGTTCCCTTGATTCGAGCGCGGGCGACAGAGCGGCAAGTGACTGCCAAGAGGGCCAGTTTCCAGCAGGCGGAATCGTTTGCCGCGGCCATCCGCGGCAGACTCGAAAACTCCTCCCAAGGCATGTATGCTGGAGCTTTGCACGGATCTCGGGCTCGCCCTGCCCCTTCTGGTGATTGGTCGCGGCCAGGGCCCATCGGCGGCAGAAATCGGGCTGGGACGATGCTGGGCTGGAAACGGATGAAACGAGCAGATTGTGATGGATGAACTGATTCTCGAGGCCGGGCGGGGAGAAGCTCATTATTGGCGCGATCTGTGGCGCTATCGCGACCTGTTCACATTCCTGGCCTGGCGGGATTTCATCGTCCGCTACAAGCAGACGGTTTTTGGTGTGCTGTGGGCGGTATTGCGCCCCTTTGTCACGATGGTGATTTTTGTCGTGATCTTCCGCCGCGTGGCGAACCTCCCCTCGCAGGGCCTGCCCTACGCGATCATCGTGCTCGGCGGCCTGCTCCCCTGGCAGCTGTTTGCCACCGTGCTCGAAAACACTGGCAACAGCCTGGTGAATAACAGCCACCTGATCACGAAAATCTATTTCCCCAGGCTCATCCTGCCGGCCAGTGCCGCGATCGTGGCGCTGGTCGATTTTATGATCAATCTGGCGATGCTGGCGGCCGTGATGCTCTGGTTTCAATATCTGCCCCCCTGGAAAATCGTCTTTCTGCCGGTGTTTACGCTGCTGGCGGTTGCTGCAGCGGCTGGCCCCGGCCTGATCGCCACGGCGATGAATGTGAAATACCGCGACTTTCGGGTGCTGATCCCGTTTGTCGTGCAGTTTGGGCTCTATATTTCGCCGGTTGGCTTCCGCTCATCGCTGATCGAGGAGCGGCTGGGATGGTTCGCTCGACTGATTTATTCGCTCAATCCGATGGTGGGTGTGATCGATGGCTTTCGCTGGTGCATCGGCGTGGAGCCTGAGCTCCATCTGGGCGGACTGTGCATCTCGGTGGCGATGATTGTGTTCTTCCTCTGGCTCGGCCTTCGCGTCTTCCGCAGCACCGAAAAGGGATTTGCAGACGTCGTGTGAGCGACGATGCGTTCAAGCATGGCTGACTCCATCATCAGTGCCGAAAATCTGGGCAAACGCTACAAACTTCGGCATCTCGCCCGAAAACCGTCGACCAGCCTGCGCGAAGCGATCACCTACAGGGTCAACCGGCTGGCGGCACGTTTGAGAAGTGGTTCCGGCAGAAAACCGGCGGCCGCCGTAACCGCGGAGGAGTTCTGGGCGCTGCAGGGAGTCAATTTCGAAATCGCGCGGGGCGATGTGGTGGGGATCATCGGCCGCAACGGCGCCGGCAAGTCGACGCTGCTCAAGATCCTGTCGCGAATCACCGAGCCCACCGAAGGCCGGATCCGGCTCCGCGGCCGCGTGGCGAGCCTGCTGGAGGTTGGCACCGGCTTCCATCCCGAACTGACCGGTCGGGAAAATATCTTCCTCAATGGCGCCATCCTCGGCATGACGAAGACCGAGATCAGCAGCAAGTTTGATGAGATCGTGGCTTTTTCCGAGGTGGAGAAATTCCTCGACACGCCCGTCAAGCATTATTCCAGCGGCATGTACGTGCGACTCGCCTTCGCCGTGGCGGCCCATCTGGAGCCGGAGATCTTAATCGTCGATGAGGTGCTGGCGGTGGGCGACGCGCAGTTCCAGCAGAAGTGCCTGGGAAAAATGAAGGATGTCGCCAGCGGCGGGCGAACCGTTCTCTTCGTGAGCCACAGCATGAGTGCCGTGCAGTCGCTCTGCAACACCGGCATCCTGCTGGAGTCGGGCCGTGTTACCTGCTGTGGGGATGCTGCCGAGACGATCAAGCGTTATTCAAGCAGCACGAAAATGAACACCGAGGCACACTTTCCCACTGATCCAACCAGACCCTCCATCACTCACGTGAGCGTTGATCAGCCTTCCCTCGATCAGGGCACACTGCTTGTAAAGCTGGGATTCCGCTCTCCCTTCCCGCTCTCCCCTCCCGTCGGCGGTCTTCTTCTTTCCTCACAGCTTGGAACTCCGGTGTACGGATCCAACTGCCGGTTTCATAACGAGGGTTTTGGGCAGCCGAAGGCATCGGAAGGCATCCTTGAGATGCGCGTGGACAATCTGCCCGTCTATGGCGACACCTACAGCCTCTCGGTCTGGCTGGGCGATTGGCAGACCGATTACGACAGTAAGCGCGATGTGCTCGCCTTCGATTTCAAGCATGGACATCGCCCTCCTCTGGTGCCAAACCCTGAGATCACAGGCTTCGTTGCCACCCAGGCCCACTGGACTTTTGCCCCGTCCTGACCAGGATTTCCCTTTCATACTGCTTCCGAGCGCCGAAGTTGACCAAACTGATCAGACAGGCCCCTGCCGGAACCTAGGCACATCGCAACACTCTCGGCACGCTTTGAATGCGCCGGTTGCAAGCCACCCCGCTGCCCCATAAGGATCGCCGCTGACCATCATGCTTCCGAAAACGATCAGCTATGACCACGCCCTCAACCTCCATACAAAAAGTGGCCCGCAGGCCGCTTTTCCTGGGCTCTTGAAACTGTTTTCCGTGAAGCCCGCCAGCATGGTCGATGTGGGATGCGGCACTGGCGTATGGCTGCGGGCGGCGCTCGACAACGGTATTGCAGATGCCATGGGAATCGATGGCGTCGCCGTCCCGGAGGGTGCGTTGGCAGTTCCCCGCTCGCTTATCACGATCCACGACTTAACGACCTCTATCAACGTGGATCGGCGGTTTGATCTGGCGATCTGCCTCGAGGTGGCCGAACATCTCGACGAGCAATTCGGCCCCGTCTTGGTCGAGTCTCTGACGAACCTTGCCGATACAGTCCTCTTTTCGGCCGCCTGCCCGAACCAGCAGGGGCAGCATCATGTCAATTGCCAGTGGCCGGCATACTGGCAACATCTCTTCAACGAGCGGCACTATTCCTGCGACGATTCCGCCCGCTGGGCGATCTGGGATAATGCTGCCGTTGAACCGTGGTATCGACAGAATATGTTTGTGGCGCGACGGGATCCTGCTACGGCAGGGAAAGAGAAGCGGATCCCTGCGGTGCTGCATCCCGACATGGCCACGCTGAAGCAATCTGCAGACACTTCCCGTGCCAAGACTGTGCAGGAGATTGAAGCAGGGGGCATGCCTGCGGCCTGGTATCTCTCTACTCCGTTCACGGCCCTATCGGGCAAAATCAAACGTCGTCTGGGGGCGGGATAGCCCTCTGCCGATCGACCGGGCGATGCGAGTTTTTGCCGCCCCACCCACTTTCCGAAGGGGCCTGAGCGCCGAGGCCCCTGTCGTATTTCCACACGATCCTAAATCTCAAACTTGCGATGCCTGCCCTCTCCGTCATCATCTGCACGCACAACCCCCGGCGGGACTACCTCGACCGCACGCTCGAATCCCTGCGCGCTCAGACGCTGCCCAGTGAGAAATGGGAACTGCTGCTCGTCGATAATGCCTCGAAGGAGCCACTGGCTACGTCGGTCGATCTCTCCTGGCATCCACAGGGCCGCCACGTGCTCGAGACCAGCCTTGGCCTCACACCGGCCCGGCTCTGCGGCATCCGCGCGGCGGCCAGCGATCTGCTTCTGTTTGTCGACGACGACAACATTCTCCAGCCCGATTATCTCGCCGTGCTCTTGCAACTGGCGGCCGATAACCCGCAATTGGCCTGCTTTGGAGCCGGCCGGCTGGAGCCGGAGTTTGAGCAGCAACCAGCTCCTGAATACATGTCGCGCATCCACTATCTGGCACTGCGCACTGTCGCGTCGCCCCAATGGTCGAATGTGCCGGGCGATTGCATCATTCCCTGGGGAGCGGGGCTCGCCGTGAGGCGGGCCGTGGCCGAGCGGGTGAAGGATGTCGTCGGAACATGCCCGGTTCGCAAGCAGTTGGATCGCGTGGGGCAAAACCTCCTCTGTGGCGGCGATGATGAATTCACGTATGCGGCCTGCGACATGGGCTTCGGCAAGGGGCTGTTTCCGGCCCTGCGCATCACGCATCTGATCGCTGCCCGGCGGGTGACGCCCGACTACCTGATGAATCTGGCCAGAGGTCGATATTTCTCCAGGGTGCTGATGAACTACGCCTACGGAGAACCGCTGCCCGAGATCCCTCCCGACCCAACACTCAGGTATGCGCTTGGCAACATCTTTCGCAGTTCGCCCGGCAAGACAATCCGTAATCTGCTGAATTGGTATCGCTATCGCCAGAAATCGCCGGTCGAGCGTGCCTACGACGACACCAATCGGCAGGCGATCGCCGATGCCCTCGACCATCTCCGCAAAAATCATGGTCTGAAAACAGCAACGCGATAGAGGCTGGCAGGTCAAACTACCAATTGGCCGCTGCCCGAGAGGATCCGGCACTCTCTCCATGTGCCTAGCGGCAGTTACTTTCCCGCCGGCTTTGCCTCAGCCTCGCCCTTCGGCTCCAGCTGGATCGATGCCGAGTTGATGCAGTAGCGCAGGCCGGTCGGCGGCGGACCGTCGTTGAACACATGCCCCAGATGCGCGCCGCACTTGCGGCAATTCACCTCGGTGCGCTGCATGAAGGCGGTGAAATCGGGCTGCTCCGTCACCGTCTTTCCCCGCACGCCATCAATCGGCAGCGAAAAACTTGGCCAGCCGCAGCCGCTGTCAAACTTCTCCCCTGAGGCAAACAGCGGCTCGCCGCAGCAGATGCATTTGTAGGTGCCGGGAGTTTTTGTGTTCCAGTATTTGCCGGTGAAGGCCCGCTCCGTTCCCTTCATCCGCGTGATCTCAAACTGCTCCGGCGTCAGCCGCTGCCGCCATTCAGCCAGTGTTTTGGGGAGATCGTCGGCGGCAGGGGCGTTGTCGGCTGGACTGGGCATCGGGGTAGTGGCTCCCTGGGGGGTGGGCTGCTTTGCGGCAGGTGTTTTTGGCGTTTTTTCGACAGACTTTTGGGGACGCGGGGGCTGGGCGGGAGCGTCGTCAGCGGCCCGCAGCAGCGGCCCATTCACTCCGGCCAGCACGAGCGCCGCCAAGCAGAGGGCTGACGGCCCTGCGGCTGCCCTCCAGCGGGCGCGTGGCGCTCGAGCGATGCGCAGGGGGAATATCGTGAAGTGGTTCATGCTGGTCATGCTGGTCATGGCTTGCTTCTCCGGCTGAAAGCCCTGCAAAGCAGGGAGAAACGGTGTCAGGAAGTCTTGAACCAATGGCTCATGCAAGGCACACGCTGCTTTTCATCCGCCAGCTACTTCGGCAGCGTGTTGGGAGTGTAGGCGTGGTCGCGCTTGCGGATCACCTCCGCCTTCACGATTTGATCGGGCACAATGCCCACCAGCGGCTGTCCCTCGGGAGTCTGCGTGCGGAGAAGCTTCGGCAGCACCTCCAAGCCCTCGATGATTCTGCCAAACACAGTGTGCTTGCCATCGAGATGCTCAACCGGCCCAAACGTCAGGAAAAACTGTGAGCCGCCGGTGTCCTTGCCGGCATGGGCCATCGAAAGCGAGCCGAGGAAGTGATAGCGGGCCCCGGGCACTTCGGTTTCACAGGGAATGGTGTATTCCGGTCCGCCACTGCCTGTGCCTGTCGGATCGCCCCCCTGCGCCATGAAGCCGCCGATGACACGGTGGAACTTCGTGCCGTTGTAAAATCCCCGCTCCACCAGCGAGATGAAGTTGGCGACAGTGTTGGGGGCCTCGTTCTCAAACAGCTCGACAACGATCGGCCCCTTGGAGGTTTCGAGTCTGACGCGTGGCAGATCATCGGCCGCAGCCTCGCTGGCCCGTTTGGCCATTTCGTCGTCCACTTGCTTGCGGTCTTTTTCCAGCAATTTGGCGAAATCGGGCATGCCGGCCGGCTTCTCCCCCGAGGCCTGTTTCGCCTTCTGCAGAAAAGCCTCCGCCTTGTCGAGTTGCGACAGTTTGCGGGCACACTGAGCCCCGCAAAACAGAATGAATCCATCGGCCACCCCGGCCGCGTCGAGCATCTCGGTCAGGGCGATCCCCTTTTCCGGCTCATCGGTTTTGAGCGTCATCCCCACGATCGCGGCCGACATCGTGTTGGCCTCGTCGTTCCCCGGATCGTTCACGAGCAACGTCAGCACCGCTTTCTCGAAGGCATCGCTGGCTGCCTGCGTATCGGCCTTCGCAGTATCAAACCGGGCCTCCAACGCCTTCTTGTTGGCTCCCGGCTTCTGGTAGTCCGACTGAACCACCATCATGGTGGCGAGGTGTTTCTGAAATTGCAGTTTGGCGGCGTCATAGGCCGCCTTGGCCTCTGCCGCCGAGAGCTTGGCCACAGTCATCACGGCGCCAGGTTCCGCGGCGGCAACGGAGAGAAACAGCCCCACCACCACCGGCAGCGCCGCCAGCCACCCACTCACCCCGCCCCTCACCGCTCGCTCGTTGCCCGCATGCATCCGCTCTCTCCTCCTGCCAAGGAACGCCCACTGAGCCACATCTAGCGATATCATATCCGCAGCCCCCCCTCACTGGAAAACCCCACATGTCCCCCCGCCGGCCCAATTCCCGCGTCGATTCTCGCGCTGACCCCCGCGCTGACCTCCACGCTGGTTCCCGAACTGGGGGCCCGCGCCCCGATGCTGCCGAGGGGCCCGAGGAGGCGGCCAGTCCGCCGCGCATCAGCGGGGGGGAGCTCTGTGGCCGGCGGCTGCTCTTTGTGCCCGATCCCCGCACGCGGCCGATGAAGGAGCGGGTGCGGGAAACGCTCTTCCAGCTCCTCGGCACCGACGTGCCAGGCACGCTGGCGATCGACCTCTTTGCCGGCACCGGCATGCTCGGATTTGAGGCACTCAGCCGGGGATCGGTCGCGGCGGTGCTGGTGGAACGCCATTTCCCCACTGCCGACCGGATCAAAAAAAGTGCCGCGGCCCTCGGCTTGACCGACCGCGTGACGGTGCGTTCCGGCGACACCCTGCTGTGGGGCAGACGGCTGCCCGATTTACCCACAGCGGCCCCCTGGCTGGTGTTCGTCTCGCCGCCGTGGTCTTTTTTTGCCGAGAGACAAGCGGAGCTGATGACCCTGATCGATACGCTCCGGCTCGCCGCCCCCCCGGGGAGCACGCTCGTCGTCGAGGCCGACACCAGCTTCGATCCAGCCTTCCTGCCGCAGCCGGAGGGTTGGGAAAGCCGCCCCGTTCCCCCAGCGGTGCTGCTGTTTCACCACACCGCGGAGTCGCCAGCCGACGCCTGAGGCTGGCCGGGAGGGGGAAGATTCACGCCCCACCATTCCGCTCGCGCTGGCCGGTTTGGTATTCTTTGCTGCTCCCGTTCGCCTGAATTTTCTGCTGGAGCCAAGACCGATGGATCTCCTCAACCAGCGCGATGCTGTGCCCTTCACCTCCGCCGCCGGCTCGACAATCCGCGACCTGCTCTCCCGCCACAACTCCTCGATTCAGAAACAGAGCCTCGCGGAGGCGCGGCTGGCGCCGGGCGCCGCCACCGCCCCCCACCACCACGCCGTCACCGAGGAGATCTACTACATCCTCTCAGGCACCGCAGAGATGACCGTTGGCCCAGAAACCCGGGCCGTGGTGCCGGGCGATGCCATCGGCGTTCCGCCGGGAGCCATCCACGCCATCCGCAACACCGGTTCACAGGAGCTGGTGTTTCTCTGCACCTGCTCCCCCGGTTATGAAGCCTCTGACACCTTCCTCGCGCAGTAACAGCCCATGCCCCCACCCGACGCCTTTTCCACGATTCTCACCTCCGAGGGGATCGTCAGCGCCGAACAGCTCGCCGAGGTGGTGCGCATCAACTCAACCACCGGCAAAAAGGTGCACGATGAGCTGATCCGGCTGGGATATGCGCCGGCCGAGCGCGTGATGAAGGCGCTGGCCAAGGCCCACAGGCTGAAATTCGTCGACCTCACGGGGGTGGCCGTGCCGCAGGAGGTGGTGGAACTGCTGCCGGAGAGCGTGGCCCGTGAAAACTCGATTTTTCCGGTCTCCGTGGATGGCGGCAGCCTCCATGTTGTCGGCTGCGATCCGACCGACATCGACACGCACGACAAGCTGCGCTTCATCCTCAACCGGGATGTGACGATGGCGCTGGCGCCCCGCGAGCAGATCGTGGAGGCGATCAACCGCCACTACGGAGCCAGCGACGGCGAGAGCGCCGATTCAATGCTCCAGGAATTCACCGACACCGCCATCGACTTCACCGAAACGGCAATCGAACAGGCCGCCTCGCAGGTTCAGGAAGACAATTCCGACGCTCCGGTGGTGAAGCTGGTGAACCTGATCATCACCGAGGCTGTGCAGCTGAAGGCCAGCGATATCCATATCGAGCCCTTCGAAGATCGCATCCGCATCCGCTACCGCATCGACGGCCGACTGGTGGAACGCGACAACCCGCCGCGGCGTCTGCTCGGCGCGATGCTGTCGCGCATCAAGATTCTCTCCAAGCTCGATATCGCCGAACGCCGTCGGCCGCAGGACGGCCGCATCAAGATCTCCGCCGACGGCAAAGACTACGATCTTCGCATCAGCGTGATGCCGACCAACCACGGCCAAACCGTCGTGATGCGGGTGCTCGACAAAGACAACATCAAAGTCGGCATCCGGCAGCTGGGGCTCTCGGAAAACGATTTCCGCAATTTCAAAAACCTCATCCGCCGGCCCAACGGCATCATCCTTGTCACCGGCCCCACCGGCTCCGGAAAAACCACCACGCTCTATGCCTCGCTCAACGAGCTCAACCGCCCCGACACCAAAATCATCACGGCCGAAGATCCCGTGGAATATTATCTCGCGGGCATCAATCAGGTTGAGGTGAAGCACCAAATCGGCCTCGACTTCGCCCGCGTCATCCGGGCCATGCTGCGGCAGGCGCCCAACGTGATCCTGGTCGGCGAGATGCGCGACACGGAAACGGCCCAGATGGGAATCCAGGCCTCCCTCACCGGCCACTTGGTGTTCAGCACGCTCCACACCAACGACGCCCCCGGTGCCATCACGCGGATGATCGACATGGGCGTGCCAGCCTATCTGGTCGCCTCCAGCGTGATTGCCGTGATGGCCCAGCGGCTCATCCGCGTGAACTGCGTGAAGTGCAAGCAGCCGTTCCAGCCTCTCGAAAGCCAGATCGAGGCCGCCGGGATCACCCCCGAGATGCTCAAGGGAGCCACCTTCATGAAGGGCCGGGGATGTGCCAACTGCCAGAAATCGGGCTACAAGGGGCGGCTCGGAATTTTTGAGCTGATGGTGATGACCAACAAAATCCGCGAACTGGCCTTTCAGGGGGCCGCCACGCAAGACATCCGCAAGGCGGCCTGCTCGCAGGGAATGCGGGTGATGTATGACGACGGCGTGCAAAAGGTGCTCCGCGGCATCACGACGTTTGACGAGGTCTTCCGCGTCGCCAAGCGGGTAGAGGCGTAGCAGACTCTCTCGCCAGAGGGCTTTGGCAGACCTGCGGGTGACGGAGGCGGAGGGGTCGGCGAACGCTCGAGGAGCGCATGCGACGAGACTTTTGCCGTCCCGCAGCCGGGGGCTCCCCGGAAGACGTACCCGCTCTAGGTCCGGGACTACCCATACCCGACGCCTGCCGTTCGCTGCGGCCCTCCGGGCAATCCGCTCACTCGAAAGTCGGCTGCGCTTCGCCTTCCTTGGCTCCGCTGGCCGCCTACGCCGGCTCCTGGGGCACGGGCAGCCCCTCCCCGCACATCGATCAGGACGGGGGACGAGGCGGAG
>CAISJI010000003.1 GCA_903885565.1 uncultured Planctomycetaceae bacterium | reverse complement strand
GACCTCTCCAGTGGGAACGACGGAGCAACTGGCGGTCTGGTTGTCGGTGGCACGCCCCGATCTGCGTTTCCCGGGCCCCAGTGCTGGAGACGTGGGGGACGTGCACATCGCCTACTGCCCGGAGCGCGTCCAGCCGGGGCATGTGATCCGCGAGCTGGTGGAGACTGACCGGATCATCGGGGGCCTGACCCCGGCCTGTTCCCGGCGGGCCGAGGAGGTGTATCGGACGTGCGTTGCGGGCACGATGCACATCACCGATGCCCGCACCGCGGAGATGAGCAAGCTTGCCGAGAATGCCTACCGAGACGTCAACGTGGCCTTCGCCAACGAGCTGTCGATGATCTGCGACAGGCTCGGCATCCCCGTGTGGGACCTGATCTCTCTGGCCAACCATCACCCTCGCGTGAAGATCCTCCAGCCGAGCTGCGGTGTGGGCGGCCACTGCGTTGCGGTCGATCCCTGGTTCATCGTCGATGCGGCCCCGAACGACGCCCGGCTGATCCGCACCGCCCGGGAAGTGAACGATGCCAAGCCCCGCTGGGTGCATGAGCAGATCAGACGGGCTGTTGCCGCTGCAGCGGCGGCGGGCCGGGAGGAGTCATTGGTCGTGGTTGCGTTGCTCGGGCTGGCCTTCAAGCCGAACGTTGCCGACCTCCGCGAAAGCCCAGCGCTACAGGTGGCCCATGCCCTGTCCGCGCAGACGACCGCCCGCTTACTGGCGGTCGAGCCGAATGTGCCGGAGCTTCCGGCAGGCCTCGGCCGCGTGGAGAGGGCAGATCTCGAGCCGGCTCTCGAGCAGGCCGACATCGTGGCTGTGTTGGTCGGCCATCAGGAGTTTCGCGACCTGCCCCGACATCTGCTGCAGGGGAAGCACGTGATCGATGTCACCGGGGTTCTTTCGGCATCAGGGCGACCATGACCGCGTTTGCAGCAACAAGCGATTGGCTCAGACGTGTCTGCTCCCGATGGCTCGGGGTTCAGCCATCGCAGGATGATCACGGCGTGACCCGCGTCGGCGCACTGCCTCTCACGGCCGATGGACGCGCCGCCCACCCCGAGCTGCGTGGCCGGCTGCGGGTCGCGGCCATCATGGACGAGTTCACCGAGAGCTCCTTCAGGCCGGAATGCCAGCTTCTGCAGCTGTCATTGGGAGGATGGCAGGACGAGCTCGATGCATTTCGGCCCGAGCTATTGTTCGTCGAGTCGGCACATCGAGGGAAAGACGATCAGTGGACCAAGAAGGTCTCCAGCACCTGCCCGGAGCTGCTCGGGGTGATCGCCTGGTGTCGTGCGAACGGCGTGCCCACGGTGTTCTGGAACAAGGAGGACCCCGTTCACTTCGACGGCTTCCTCACCTCCGCCAAACAGTTCGACTGGATCTTCACCACCGACATCGACAGTATTCCCGGCTACCGGGCCGCAGTGGGGCATGACCGCGTCCATCTGTTGCCGTTTGCCTGCCAGCCCGCCACGACCAACCCGATCGAGCGGTATCTGCGGAAAAACGCCTTCTGTTTCGCTGGGGCGTTCTATGTGCGGTATCCGGACCGTGGGCGTGATCTCAGCCAGATTCTCAAGGCAATTAGTGCCAACTG
>CAISJI010000002.1 GCA_903885565.1 uncultured Planctomycetaceae bacterium | reverse complement strand
AGGCCACTGTCGGCGGGAGCGGCACAGGCCCAGCGTGACTCATGCTCCGCCTGAATGTACCAGCCGCCACGCACGGTGGATGCGCTCGTTGCGAAAATCCTCGGGAATCGTGCGGTTGGTGATCTCGCGCACAGCATAGAGAGGGGCCAATCGCTCCGTATCGAGACGGAAGCGCCGAAAGTTGGTGGAAAAATAGACCACCGCGCCGGGCGAAAGGTTGTGCGCGAGCAGCGTCAGCAGTTCGGCGTGGTCGTGCTGGATGTCCCAGGGGGTGTCGCTGCGCGCCGAGCGGGAGAAGGTGGGCGGATCGACGACCACCAGATCAAAGAGGGCTTCGCCCCGCCGGGAGCGATGATCCAGGAAGGCCCGGGCCTCGTCGCGCACCAGCCGGTGGCGGCCGGCATCCCGGAAACCGTTGCGGGCCAGATTGGTGCGGGTCCAATCGAGGTAGGTATTGGAAAGATCGACGCTCACGGTCTCCGCCGCTCCGCCCGCCGCTGCATACACGGAAAAAGCGCCTGTGTAGGAAAAGAGGTTGAGCATTCTCTTCCCCTGCGCCTCCGCCCGCACCATCCCTCGCGTCTGGCGGTGATCGAGAAATAGCCCGGTGTCGAGATAGTCGGAGAGGTTCACCTCAAAGACGAGCCCTCCTTCCTTCACCTCCAGCACCGCCTGCCGCTGATCGACTTTCTCATATTGCCCGCCATCTCGTTGGCGCTTGCGCACTTTCAAAAACATCTGCGTCGCCGGCACTCCCAGCTCAGCACCAGCCGCTTCGATCATCTTGTCGAGCCAGACGTCATGCTCAATGTCGGTGCGATCGTGGGGGCGTTCATACTCCGCCGCATGCAGCCAACCGGCATACCAATCGATCACCAGCGGAATCTCGGGGATGTCGCGATCGTAGATGCGGAAGGCCTCCGTGCCCTGCCGGCGCGCCCACTTGCCGAGATGTTTGAACCGCTTGGCGAGACGGCGGCGGAAATCCCCCACCTGATCATCAACCGTCCGGCGCGACAGGCCTGGGGGATTGGTGGGCGCAAGCGCACTCGGCTCCGTGAGCCCTGCGGTGGCTGGTGCGGCCACATCTGTCTCGTCCTCGTCGAACGCTGCGGGTGCAGGAGCCGGGGCCGGCACCGCAGGTGCCTCCCGGTGCCGAACCTCCACCTCCACCAGCCGGCAGCCGATCGGGCCATTCCACAGCGGTACCCGAAACGTCGGCCGCAATCCGAGGTGCCCGGCGGCGGGTGTGTCGGAAGCCAGAATCGCCGCACGCCAGCCCGGGCACTGCTGCACCAGCCAGTCTCCCAGCCTGCGAAACAGGGCTCCTGCCCGTGGCAGCGGCAGCCGCTCGCCGTAGGGTGGATTGGTGACAATCAGCCCCCTGCCCCCCTGCGGCCGCACCTGCTCGAAGTGCTTTACTTCCAAGACAATGCTCTCCGCCACTCCGGCCGCTGTAGCACAGGCCCGGGCCGCCTCGACCGCGGAGGGATCGAGATCGCTGGCGGCAAAACTGCCGATTGGCACCTGCACCCGCGCCTCGAGTTCGGCCAGAAGCCGGTCGGTCAGGGGACGATCGCAATCGCGAAACTTGAAAAAACCATGCGACCGGCGGCGGGCCCGCCACAGGCCGGGGGCCATGCCGGCGGCGATTGTGGCCGCCTCAACAACAAAAGTGCCCGAACCACACAGCGGATCGAGCAGGGGTTCACCCGGCTGCCAGCCGGCGATATTGAGAATGCCGGCGGCGAGCACTTCAGAGAGTGGGGCCTCCACCTCTCCCATGCGCCAGCCGCGTTGGTGGAGCGACCGACCGGCCGCATCGCGAAAGATGGTGGCGGTGTTGCCGACCAGATGGAGCGCCAACCGGAGCGTGGCTCCGCGGAGCTGCACGCTCGGCCGCCGGCCGCTGGGGGTGCGCAGCTGATCGACCACCGCGTCCTTGACGATCTGAGCGGCATAGAGGGAGTGGGTGAGAAAACAATCATGGATCGCCGCATCGACCCGCAGCGTGTCGGAAACTTTGAGCTGCTCAGTCCAGTCGACCTGCTGCATCGCCGCATAGAGCGAGTCGGGGGAATCGACGACGAATCGCCCCAGCGGCTCCAGCACGCGGATCGCCGTGCGGCTCTCCAGCACAGCGCGGTAGAGCGTTTCCCGGTCAGAGGCGGGATCGCCCGGTCCGGAAAATTCAATCGTGCGCCGACCGACCCGCAGGTCGCGGGCTCCCACCCCCTCCAGTTCGCGTGCCAGCACCCACTCCAGCCCTTCGAGCGTGCGCGCGGTGAAGCGCGCGGGCTCCTCCGGCTGAGGAGCAGCCAGCGGCCGAGGCACGGGAGGAATGGCGGGAAAACCGACGGAAGACATCAGACCTGCAACAGGAACCGGGGCGTATCAACTGCTCCGACTGTAGCAGGTGGAGAAAGCCGGGGGGTAAAAACTGGCCGCCATCAGGGGGTTTCGCTCGCCGGCAGCCCGGCGATCCAGTCCCGCACCACCGCCACCGCCTCGTCCTGCACCAAGCGGCGGCCCACGTTCGGCATCATGATGCTCTGATCGTGCGATTCGATCCGGTACATCAGCACCGAATCGTCCGGTTTTCCGGGGACAATATCGTATTTCCGGCCGCCCGCCCCATGCCCGGCCGCCACGGGGCTCTTCCACACACCCAGCTTGGCCAAGTCGTCCTGATTCCAGCTCAGATCAAGCCCCGTGGTACGGGCTGTTCCGGTGGGATTGTGGCAATGGGCACAGTTCATATTGAGCCAGGCACGGGCCCGGCCATCGACGGAGCCTGAGTGGGGATCGGCGAGGCTCGGCACGCTGCCGATCGCCGCCACGTCGGCGGCTCCCTCCGGCAGGCCGTGCAGCATGCCGACGGTGGAGAGATAGGCCAGTTGACTCCCCTCCACAGCGGTGCGGATCGCCCCCTGCAACTGAGCCAGCACATCCTGCGAAATCCCCGCCTCTCCCGTCGGCAGCGGCCGGTTGAGATTGCGGGCGGTCGGCCCGATCGGCTGGTACTGCTTATCCTGGGCGTGGCAGTTGAGGCACTGATTGGCGTTGGGCACTTCATAGTGCGTGCTGCGAGCCTGCCCGTCGTCGTGGATCCACTGCACATCAAACTCCGCCCCTGCCAGGGCCAGTTCGGCATCGGTCTGCTCGGCATTCCAGAGGTACGACGCGCCAAACCAGCCTTCCTCGCAGCGCATCTCAATCCGCGTTTCGAGCAGGCGTTCGCCGAGTGAGGCGTCGCGAAAATCGTGGCGGTAGGAAAAAGTCTTGGCCATGATGGCACCCACCGGGAACTGCAGCAGTCCCGGGCCGGCATATTCCATCTGCGTGCCGGGGGGCAGCTTGATGAAGCGCCGCTTGTCGGCGTAGTCGCTAAACAGCGCCGTGTTGAGTTCATACCGCACCACCCCTGCCGCCGGCACCTGCGCCGCCAGAGGTCCCGAGAAAAGGCCGAATGCAGAGAGTTGCCGCGGCATCGAGCGGTAGAACCGGACCGCCGCCGGCAGGTCGCGGCTGAGGGGGCCGGGAGGGGGAAGCGTGATCACCGGCAGCGGCGCAATGTCGGCGGCATGAGCGGTGATGTCGGTCTTGTATTGATACCCGCCGGTGAGCAGGTTGCTGAGGTCGAGTTTGCGGAGATCGAAATTGCCGAATGTTGCGGCGCCGTTGTTCTTCAGGCTCAAGGCGGGCCCCTCCTCTTCGGCGGCGGTGACACCGTCCCAGAGGATGTCGGGAAACTTCCTGCCGATCGCCGTCTTCAGGAGCCTGGAGAGCTCCCCCTGCGGGTTGCCGCCCCCCCCGGAGATCCGATTGTCGTGCACCGAAATGCGCGTGGAAATCGGATCGTAGGTCTTGTCGTTGCTCTTCTTGCCGACGGCGAGATAGCTGATGACAAGCACGTTGGATGTCTGGTGGTTTTCAATCGTGTTGTCGAACACCTCCACATCGTCGGTGGCCAGCACCATCACGCCGGTTCCCTGCGGCACTCCCGCCACAACACTCCCCGCGTCGGCAAAATTAACGTGGTTGTTGCCTACGACATCGTTGTGATACACGCGAACATTCTTCCCCTTCTTCACCTGCAGACCGGGCAGATCAAACACCAGCAGGCCGCCGGTGTTGTTGGTCGCCACGTTGTCGTAGACCTCGGCAGAGGTGGTGTTTTCGATTTCGAAGCCGGCCACGTTGCGTTCGGCGCGGCAATTGCGCACAACCACGCCGTTGGACTGCCCCACATAGACTCCCGCATCGGAAGCCCCATACACCGAGCACTTCTCGATCAGCACATTTTCGCACTGCACCGGATAGAGACCGTAGGCGCCGTTATCGTGGGAGGGGGGACCGGTCCATTCCACGCGCACATCCCGAAACGTGACGTTCTTCGCGCCGAGCACTTTGATGGCATTGCCGGAGGTATCTTCGATCGCCAGCGACTCCAGCAGAAAATCGTTGCCGGTCGCCTCGATCCCCTGGCCGCCATCGATCTGTCCCTTGAAGGAGAGCACGGTCTGCTCTGGCCCGCGGCCACGGATCGTGAGGCCCGCCACGGCGATATCGAGCTGCCGCGGCAGCTGATAGCGCCCCGCCTCCAGCTGGATCACATCTCCCGGCACGGCATCCAGAATATGTTCCTGAATCTTCCGCAACACATCGGCTCCGGGCGCGACGGAATAGACCTGCGACTCAAGTGCCGCCGGCCCAGCGGCACCGCAGACGCTCCCCGCCGACTCACTGTGGGGGCTGGCCAGTTCGGCCGCCGGCGATACCCCAGCACGTTCATTCGCAGCGGCTCGCTGCGGGCAGACCGTTACCAACGTTACAACCGCAACCGCCGATAGCATGCGGGCGAAAATTGCTGTCGATCGCATCACACCGGCTCCTTTGAAGTGCGGACGGGCAGAATGAATACGGAAACAGCCAGTGGCTGGAAAAAAACAAAAAGCACCCGGGCGGTTTCCCACCCGGGTGCCCCTCATTCACAGTTGTCCGGGTTAACTACAATCATAGTCAAGCCGACAGGGGAGGCAACCATCAAAAATACCCCTCCCGCATCAGGTTCGGCCCGGATTTTCAAAAACCTCGCTGCACCAGGCTGATCACTCGGAGGTGCCCGTCTCACCGCCATTCTTCGTCGACATCGCCTGGTACACCGCCAGAGCAACACCGTCGGTTACCGTTCCAACGTGGCCGTCGCCGAATACAAAGTTGCCGCCCCCCGGATGATCGGTGCGGAAATTTGAGGTGAAGTTTCCGGCTGCGTTCGGGTCGATCGGCGTGGAGGCTCCGGCAAACGGATACTGGTTGCCGATGACGGGGTTGGTGTTCATCGCCACCGCCGTGCCGGCATAGTTGCCGCCGGTGGAGGCTCCGACGATCGCCTTGAACGAATCAGCAGCCGGCTGGGGAGCAATCCACATCGCGGCAGCCGGCGTATTCACGCTGCTCACCTGCACCACAGTCGTCGGCGTCGCACCGTTGGCCACGGTGAACCTCTTGCTGCTGGATCCCTCACCGATCATGAGCGTCTGGCTCGTACCATCCCGCACGCTGGCCAGAGTCGTTTTCATGTTGAGGAGAAACATGCCCACGCCGGGAAGACCGTCTGCCTTGGGAGACATCGCCCATCCGGTGCCCGACCCCTTGCAGAGCAGGTAGTTCGTCACGGCCCCACTCTTAAACGGGTAGTTCGAGGCATCCTGGCTGTTGAGATAGGTAAGGATCGGATCGGTAATGATCGGGTCGCCGCCGCTCGACGGGCAGAGGTACATCGGGATCAACGTGTTGGCCACAACGCTCGTCTGGGCGTTCCAGTCCCTCGTCTTGTCATAGAGATTGGCCAGATTCTGATCTTCGGTGAAGGGCAGGATCAGGGCATGGGCACCCTGATTGATGCTCATCCCGTACGCGCCATTGCTGACCAGATTGGCCGACCCCTTGGAGCCCTCGGGCAGCGACTTCTTGGCCGACTCATAGTTGAGCATCGCCAAGCCCATCTGCTTCAGATTGTTCTTGCACTTGCTGCCGTCGGCCGCAGCCCGGGCCGACTGCACTGCCGGCAGCAGGAGGCCGACGAGCGTGCCGATAATCGCGATCACCACCAGCAATTCGACCAAGGTAAAACCTCGGCGAGACTGGGCTGTTTGAAACTGAGACGAGATTTTCATGAAATCACCTTTCCTCTGACGCGCAATGAAATAAAAGAAAAAACGCCTTGGAAAACGGCTCGCAGGACGTGCAATCGCACACAGTGCCGCGAGAAAAAGCCCCCGAAACGCAAATCTATTCCCCACAACCGCTCCGTCGATCACCCGGCGTAAAGAGTTGCCGGTCAGATCGATGGCAGGATGAACGTTGGCCCGGAACGGAAAAATAAAGGAAATTCCGTGTCAACCCCATCCCTACGTCGAAAATAAGGATTTGTTCAGCTTCTGTCAACGAACCTGAAAAGAATTTTCCGTCGCCGGCCGCTCCCCCTTTCGGCCGGACCGACTTTCTCTGCTCTCGCCCAACAGGCCTGCTGATCGGGGGCCTGATTGTGGCGTGCCGGGTCGCACTGCAGCCAGCTTTTTCCTACAACTGGCTCAGTGCCTCCCTGCCCCCGACCGGCCGACGACGCCTGGAGCTGCCGATGGACTCGACCTCACAATCCGGCGGCCTCCAGCTTGCCGGGCCTCTGCAGCGGCTGGCCGACGGGGCCCGCCGGCACTCCACTCAGGCCCCGGCCGAGCGCATCCGCCTCGCGCTCGACACAGCCCGCACGGTTGCGGCGGCGGCCGATCGCTGGGCCGGGGCCGCCTGCGCCATGAAACTGAAGCTCGAGCAGGGCAGCCGCGGGCTCGCTGCCGCCGCCCCGCCATCTCCCCCGGCAGCCGTGCTGGCCGAGGAGATGGCGACTGGCCCGCTGGCCACGGTCCGCTTGCTCGTCATCACCGCGCGGGCACTCGCCGATACTGAGCGCCACGGCCTGCCCCGCCTCTCCGCCCGTCCCCGGGCGGGCCACCCCGCCCGGCAGGCCGATCGAGCGCACAGCGGCCTGCCGCCCCATGTGGAGGTCGATGTGTTGCCGGCAGCGGCCTCCACCCGCCTCCACGACTGGGCGATTTTTCGCGGCTTCCGCGGCACCGTCCGCTGCGCGAATCCGGGCGACATGGCCGGGTTTGCCCGCACATGGGCCCGGGAGATCGAGTCGCGGCCGCTCTCAGGCGGCGTGGCACTGGTGCTCGGGGCGGGAAATGTTACCGGCTTGGCCGCCGCCGATGCAATCTGCCAGATTTTCGAATATGGCCGGGCCGTCCTGCTCAAGCTCCATCCCCTCCATGCGGAATTGGAGCCGGTGCTGCGCGAGGCGCTGGGGCCGCTGCTGGCGGCTGGAATGCTGGAAATTGTGGCCGGCGGCACCGCT
>CAISJI010000001.1 GCA_903885565.1 uncultured Planctomycetaceae bacterium | reverse complement strand
TGTCTTCCCACAGGGCCAGCGGACTCGACCACACCCGCTGGCGCCACACGCAACTGGCCGCCAACAGGCACAGGAGCAGTGTGGCGGTAAGGCAGGCGGCTTTTCGCGTGCGGCTCTGCTGAGCGATCGCCGGTGCTGCGAGCAGGCAGGCCATCGCCAGCGCCACGCCGGCCAATGGCAGATAGAGATAGCGGTCGGCGGCGGCCCGGTAGATCGGCACCAGATTGCAAACGGGGAGCAGCGGCAGCAGCACCAAGCCTATTGCGAGCGCCATTCTCCTGTCGCGCCACGCCGCCCAGCCGACACCAGCCACCAGCGGCAGAAGGATCGAAAGCGCCACCGGTGCTGGCAGATGATCGATGGAATACGCGCCGTAGTCGGCCGAGAGATTGGCTGGCCAGACAACAAGATGCGCATAGAGCGCGAGGATGCGCGGCTGAATCCCCAGCGCCGCCGCGAGTGAGCCGCCAAGATAGGTCGGCTTGAATGTGAAGATCACCGATTCAGGCGCCAGCCAGAACCGGGCGGCAAGGAAGCAGACCACCAGGAGCAGTCCCCCCCCAACCGCCGCCGGCCAGAATCGATCGGCCTGCCAGTTGCGGCCGCCCAACAGGCCCACAAGGCCGAGCGCAAGCGGTGCCGCCACGCCCGATTCCTTGCTCGCCACGGCCAAAAAACAGCAGGCCGCGCAGGCGCCGGCCCGGCGGGGATCGAGGCTTCCGGCGGCGGCCTGCACATGCCCGAGCGCCAGCACGAGGGCGCCCAGCGTGAACAGCGCCACCAGCAGATCCTCACGGAAGCAGGGTTCGCAGACCGCCTCCGTCACCAGCGGATGCACGGCGAAGAACAGTCCTCCCAGCCAGGCGGTTGTATCGGGCCAGCCAGGAGCAAGGGGGCCCGGGGGGGGCGTGGCAGCCGATGCGCCGGAGTGCTGCAGCGTCCCGGCCCGGCGGATCAGCAGCCACACCAGGAGCGTGTTCACCGTATGGATGAGCACGCTGGTGAGGTGGTAGCCGAAGGGCTGCCGGCCCCACCCGGCAGCATCGAGCATCAGGGAGGCAAGTTGGACGGGCCGGTTGCCGTCGAGCACATCCATCCCCAGCACCTGCAGCGTGAGCACTGGCAGCCAGTGCGAGCCATCGTGCAAAAAGGGATCGGTGAGGATCTGCATCCGGGCGTCGTAGACAAACCCCGACCACAGCGTGGGGAAGAAAACGGCCAGCGTGATGGCGGCCAGCACCGTCGCCTGCAGCGAGATCGGCGGGGGAGAGGCCGGCGACGCGAGAGGCGAGGCTATCGAATCGTGGGAGGGGTGCATGGTCGGTGCCGGGAGCCGCCGCGGAGATCAGGGGCCGGGGGGAGGGGCAGACTGGTTCGCGGCAGGCCCGATCATCTCGCCCACCATCCGGGCGAAGTCGGGCAGATTCGAGCGCGCTGCGACAGACTTCACCGCCTCCAGAATTCCCAGAGCCTGTGGGCCGAAGCCTGCCGCTACGAAGGCATCGGCCATGCCGCGCAGGGCGGACAGGGCCGCTGCGGTTTCGCCCCGCTGCAACAGCGGCTGCGCGACGAGGGCATATTCAGCGACTGGATCGCCGATGACCAGCCCCTGAAACGCCGGCATATATCCACGGTTTTGGGCAGCGGCTGCCTGGGAGGTGTAGTCGCGCATGGCGCGGGAAAATTCTGCCGCCGCCTCGGCGGCATCGGCCCCCGCCGTGAATGCCAGGAGGCGGGCCCGCAGGCTGCGGGCCCGGTAGAAGTCGGGGGCGACAGTCAGTGACGTCGAGAGTTCCTTCAAGGCCTCCGCTTGGCGCCCCTGATCGACCAGTTTGCGGGCGGAGTAGAAGTGGCGGATGGCTGAGGGGGGAGTGGCATTGGTGCCAAAAACCACCCCCACCCAGCAGCCCCAGGCGACCAGCAGCAGGCAGAGGGCGTCGAAGGCTCTCCGCAGGCCAGGTTGCGGGGCCAGGCGCACCCGCACCTGCGACCAGACGAAGAAGCTCGCGAGCAGGAGCAACCCCACGAAATCGACCATATACCGGATGACCGGGATGGCCATGACCGGCAGCAGCAGCAGCATGAGCACGCCGGCGGCAAAGATCACAACCAGCCGCAGGGGATCGAGGCGGAGGCTGGCCCGGACGGGCTTGAGGCACAGCAGAGCCATGCCGACTCCCGCGAGCAGGATCAGGGGGGCCATAAAAATTCCCCCGATCTCCGGTTCGCCGAAGCTGGTTCCCGAGGGGAGGTGCACCCAGGGAAAGTGCTGGTCGACAATGCCGGGGGTGAATAGAAACCGCCACAGCCGTTCCGGATAGGTGTCGATTCGAAAGAAGGGAATATGCGGGTGCGTGGCCATCAAAAGATGGTGCGGCCCAAACTCCAGAGCGTTTTCGAATCTCAGGTAGTTGTACAGCAGAATCGCCAGAATACAGAAGGTGAACGGCGCCAGTATTCCAATGATTCTGCGCAGAAAACGTGCCCCCAGTGGGGAGTCGCCTTGCGCGCCGGCATGCCACCATGCTGCGGCCAGCAGAATGGGGCCGAGCACGATGAAGTTCGGGCGAGCCCCAACCGCCATGCCGGCACAGAGGCTCGCAATTGCCAGCCGCCGGCCGGCATGGGCATCGGGCATCAGAACGCTCGACAAGGCGAGTGCCATAAAGGCCATGGCGAGGAAATAACCGCAGGAGATTGCGACCTCGTAGACGTCTGGCCGAACGAGCAGGAACGGTCCGGCGTTCCCCAAGCCGAGGGTGGCAATGCCCGCGAGCATGAGCCAGCGCGGACTGGCAGGCTGGGAGTACTGGATGAGGACCCCGAGAGCGCAGGTGGCAGCAATCAGCCCTCCACACAAGAACAGCCAGACGGCATGCGACTGACTGACATCGACGCCCAGCAGCGCTTTGGCTGGGGCAAACACCAGGAGGGCCGGCGTTGCGCCGTGGTAGAGGTAGTATCTGCCTTTGTACAAGGCGACGTCGTGGAGGCGGTAGGGGCCGTTCTGTTGAGGATCGTAGGGGTCGGCCAGCGCCAGTAACTCCGGGGAAGGCTTCTCCAGAAGGGAGAGGCTCCCTGCGAGGAAGCTGTCGGCGAGAAGGTTGTAGTAGCGGTTTTGCGGGAGCATCTCCAGCGGGACGACAGTGCTGCTCAGATAAAGAGCGATCACGAAGACAAGCGTCCATGCCTGCCAGCCGGCATGCCCGCAGATCTTTTCAGCACGCTGCAACTGTTCCATCACCCAGAGGAGCGACCGGCTGACTGGATCTTGGGTTTCAGTAGCACAGCGGACTCTCCCGGCCGGAGGCCCGCCTGCAGGTTGGGGCGCGGGGCCGCCCGCCGCGTGCGGGGGGCGTGGAATCAGGGGTGGGCGGGAGGACATCGGAGTTCAGAGTGGGGAGAAGCGGGCATCAGCCGGTGAGGGGGCAGTCGCGGAGGCCGATCGTCCCAGAATTCTACTGGATGGCTCAGGAAACAAAACCGCTCACCGGGCCACCGCAGTGCGGTCGGCTGGGGGAGCCAGCAACCGCTCTGCCAGAGTGAGGGCTATTTGCAGTCATCATGGACGAGTTGTTTCACGAACTGATGGAAAGCCGAGCCAGTTGAGGGAGCGGGGGCTGTGTGGTATTCTCGAGGTTGTTTGTCAGAATCGCCCGCAGGCAGACAGGGCGAGGTCTGTGTCTGGAGCGAGGGCGGCCGTGCAAATGACCAAGACTTCACCCACGTCAGCCGCCGCGCGACCGCAGTTGTCGGTTTCCAAACAAACCGAAGAACGCACCGATTACGCCAGCGAGGATAACCTGTGGGACACGGAGAGGTGCCTGCAGCGGTACAACGCCTTCGTGGTCTCGATGCTTTCGAAGCAGAGTCGCGACGCTGCCGATGTCCTCGATTTTGGAGCTGGGATCGGCACGCTTTCGGAACTGTGGTGGCGGTCGACGGGCGTCAGGCCGGAATGCCTCGAGATCGACGCAAGCCTCCGAGGGGTTTTGCAGTCGCGAGGGTTCGTCACCCATGAATCGCTTGCCAGCCTTGAAAAGAAGTATGACACCATCTTCACCTCCAATGTGCTTGAGCATATTGAAGATGATGTGAAAACGCTTGGCCTCCTGCGCAGTCACCTCAAGCCCGCAGGGCTAGTCGCGATCTATGTGCCGGCCTTCATGTGTCTGTATTCCCAACACGATTCGGCGGTTGGGCATTATCGACGGTACAGCCGCAGGGAACTGGTAGAGAAGGTGCGCTCTGTCGGGCTTCAGGTCGTACGTTGCCACTACGTCGATTCCGTCGGGTTTCTCGCCTGGATGTTGTTGAAGTTTCGCTCGAGCGGCGCCGATCCAACGGCCGGATTGGATGGCAGTTTGTCTTTCTATGACAAATATATTTTCCCGATCAGTCGGGGGATGGATGCCATTGGCCTCAGGAATGCTGTAGGGAAAAATCTCTTTCTCTTGGCAAGAAATGTCGGTTGAATCGGGGCCACAACTGCCCTCGCGAAAAGTCGTAATATGGGCTTTTTCGCCTCGTCGACCGGTGGCATGCCGAGTGGTTCTGCCGGCGACGGGCATCGCGTCCAGTGCTGCTGAACTGTATCCACAGGTTGCCAGGGTTCTCTGAAAGACCGCACACGCATGACAACTCCACCTCCTGCTTCCAAGGGCTTGCCTGCAAGCAGTTCGATGCCTGTGGAGTGGCCGGAATTCCGGTCGTTGCCCTGCCCTGTCTGCCGGGAGCGGCGCGTGCACTATGCGTTCTCCGTGGAGGGCACGCGGGTGCTGGCCTGTTCCGATTGCGGCTTCACGTTTCGAGCCCAACCCAGCCAGAGCCTCGTGCAGCCTCTGCCGGCATTTCGTGCCTTTGTGGAACGGATGGGTGGGGAGCAGGCCCTGCTGCAGAAGTTGTGGTCAAAAACCGATCCATTCGAGCAGATCAGATGTGTTGACTGGTCGGGGCCGGAGTCGCGGTTTCTGCCGGCCGCCACGGCGCTTCGCGGCGACTCGCCCGATGCCGGCAAGGGGGATGGTGGCAGGGCCGTCAATCTTTCAGTGGGGCAGTTGGACGGTCTCAATGATCCGGTGGCTTCGCTGCGCGGCCTGCGGGCGGCCTTGCTGGCGCGAGGCGAATCGATCGCGATGGTGTTCTCTGATATGCGGCACGCTGGCGGGCTTTCCGCGGCGAGCGTGGCGTCCGGCCAGATGGCCGGGCAGGAGGCCTATCTCGACACGCAGGCGGTGTTGACCCTGTTGTTCCTGACCGGATTCCGGGTGCGAAGAGTGTGTCATCTCCATGCGAGGGTATCGCTCGAGGAGGTGATCGCCGATGGGGGACGATTCTTTCAGGCCGACCGCTGGGCGCTGCTTGCGGCGCATATTCTGCCTGCGGCGATCAGGCGGACAGTGACGACGACGGCGCGGCTGATCGACACGGTGGTGATTGCCGAGCCGAGGAAAACTGAACGCCCGGTGGTGTCGGTTGTCGTTCCGGTCTTCAATGAGGCACCCACGGTCGCCGCCGTGCTCGATGCCGTGTTGTGTGTATCGTTCGCCGAGGCGGACGTTGAGGTGATCATCGTGGAGAGCAATTCCACCGATGGATCGCGAGAAATCGTGCAACGGTATGCCGACCACCCGCGGGTCACCTGCGTGTTTGAGGAGGGGCCACGCGGCAAGGGGCATGCGACCCGTCAGGGAATTGCCCGAGCGACGGGCGACGTTCTGATCATTCAGGATGCCGATCTGGAATACGATATCGAGGACTACCACTCTCTGATCGAACCCATTCTGCGGGGGCATGAGTCCTTTGTGCTGGGATCCCGCCATGGTGGAAAAAGCCACTGGAAACTAAGGCAGTTCACCAAGCCGCTGCTGGCCCTGTTTTACAATGTGGGCCATGTTCTTTTTACGGGGTATATCAATCTGTTATTCGGCCTTCATTTGTACGATCCGCAGACGATGTACAAAGTTGTGCGCCGGGATTGCATCGAAGGCCTGCTGTTTCGCGGCAATTATTTTGACTTCGATCACGAGTTGCTTATCAAGGTGGTTCGCAAGGGCTATCGGCCCGTTGAGGTGCCTGTCAACTATCGGTCGCGGTCTCATGCGGAGGGCAAGAAGATTCGCATGTGGCGGGACGGGCCCCTCTGCCTGTGGATGATCACGCGGATGTGGTTGGCACCTCTCCGCAGTTTTTTCCCCGAGGGGGATACGCTCGACTGATGGTCTGTGGTGGGCAGTGCCCGGGACTGGCAACCTGCAGCGGGGTGGTTGAAAGAAGCATACGAAAAACAGGATTGGACCACGATGATCATCGTTCGTAGCCCGTTGCGGATTTCGCTCGGCGGAGGGGGCACCGATCTGCCGTCGTACTACCGCTCTCATGGCGGGTTTTTGCTGGCCGGCGCCATCGATCGGTACGTGTATGTGACCGTCACCCGTCCCTTCAAGCCGGGTATTCTGCTTAAATATTCGAAGCAGGAGGCGGTCGATTCCATCGATGAGGTGCAGCAGCCGATCATCCGCGAGGCGCTGCGGTTGATGGAATTCCGTACGCCCCAGATCGAGATCACGACCCTTGCGGGGATTCCCTCCGGCACGGGGTTGGGTTCATCGGGCAGTTTTGCCACCGCGCTGCTCAAGGCGCTGCATGTGTTTCGTCGCAAGACCATCCAGCCGAGCGCTCTGGCCGAGATGGCCTGCGACATCGAGATCAACCGGCTCAAAGAGCCGGTCGGCAAGCAGGACCAATACATCGCCGCCTGCGGCGGTCTGACCTGCTTTACCTTTGAACGCGACGATTCTGTGAAGGTGGAGCCGCTGAGTGTCTCCTCCAGCACGCTCTTCGATATGGAGGACAATCTTCTGCTGTTCTTTACCGGTTTTTCTCGCCGGGCCGGCAGCATCCTTGAGGACCAACGCACCCGCTCGGTGCAGAGCGAGGGAGAAATGCTTGAGAATCTCCATTATGTGAAGACGCTCGGGTACCGCAGCCGGGAGCTGATCGAGGCGGGTCGGATAGCCGATTTTGGCCTGCTGATGCATGAGCACTGGGAGCACAAGAAGCGGCGGTCAGCCGGGATGTCGAATCCACAGATCGACCAGTGGTATGAGCTGGGCATGGCCAACGGCGCCGTGGGGGGCAAGCTGGTTGGGGCCGGTGGCGGCGGGTTTCTGCTTTTCTACGCAGCCGACCGCGATCGGCTGCGTCTGGCGATGTCGCAGGCCGGCCTGCAGGAGGTGCGGTGCCGGTTTGATTTCGAGGGCACCAAGGTGCTGGTGTCATGACGCTCCCTGTGGCCATCCTGGCCGGCGGCATGGCGACCCGCATCCGGCCCGTGACTGAACGCATCCCCAAGGCACTGGTGGAGGTGGCGGGCGAGCCGTTTGCGTGCCACCAGTTGCGGTTGCTGGCCCGCAGCGGCATCGAGCGGGTGGTCTATCTCCTGGGGCACCTTGGTGAGCAGGTGGAGGAGGTGGTGGGGGATGGCTCCCGGTTTGGGCTCCAGGTGCAATACTGCTTCGATGGCCCGCGGTTGCTTGGTACCGCAGGCGCCGTGGCCCGGGCCTGCCCGCTGCTCGGCGAGCAGTTTTTCGTCCTCTACGGCGACTCCTATCTGGAGTGCGATTACCGCGGGGCGGCGGCAGCTTTTCTGGCCTCCGGCCAGCCGGCCCTGATGACGGTCTTTGCCAATTTCGGCCGCTGGGACTCAAGCAATGTCGAATTTCACGGGAATCGCATCCTTGCCTACGATAAACGCGTGCCGTCGACCAGAATGACGCATATCGACTACGGCCTAGGCGCGTTCTCCGCCGCGGTCTTTGCCGGAGTGAGCCGGGAGCATTCCAGCGATCTCTCCGTGCTCTACCAGCAGTTGGCTGCCAGCGGACACCTGGCGGCGTTTGAGGTGTTCCAGCGATTTTATGAGGTTGGTTCGTTTGCCGGCATCGAGGAACTCTCGCGGCACCTTTCTGCGGAGACCCGCTCATGACATCCTACGCAACCCGTCACCTTGCCGAGTCTGTGGAGATCATCCAGCGGTTGGACGCCGGGCAGATCGAGCGCCTGGCTGAGCAGATGGCCACCGTGCGTCAGCGGGGTGGCAGGCTCTTTTTTCTCGGTGTAGGCGGAAGCGCGGCGAACTGCTCGCATGCGGTCAATGATTTCCGCAAGATCGCCGGCATCGAGGCCTATGCACCAACCGACAATGTGTCGGAACTCACCGCCCGTACCAACGATGAGGGCTGGGCCACGGTGTTTGTGGAATGGCTCAAGACCAGCCGCCTCGATGCTGACGACGCCGTCTTTGTGATGTCGGTGGGCGGGGGCAGCCTGGAGAACAACATCAGCCCCAATCTGGTGCGGGCGCTTGAGCATGCCCAGAGCGTGGGCGCCGCGATCCTCGGCATCGTCGGCCGCGACGGCGGGTTCACCGCCCGGGTGGGCACCGCCGTGGTGATCGTGCCGACGGTCAACCCCGACACCGTCACTCCCCATGCCGAGGCTTTTCAGGCGGTGATCTGGCATCTGCTCGTGTCGCATCCTTTGCTCAAGGCCCGGCCCACGAAATGGGAATCGACGCCATCGTGAGCCCCACCCAGCCCCCTTTCGATCCTGCCGCCACCCCGCCATCGACGGGAGCTGCCGCTTCCCAGCAGCGCAGAGCGGTGTTTCTCGATCGTGATGGGGTGATCAATCGAGTTTTCGTCCGCGACGGCAAGCCCTATGCCCCGATGGCGCTGGAGGAATTTTCGATCTATGAGGACGCGCCCGAGGCGATCGCGCGGCTGAAGCAGGCGGGGTATCTCACGATTGTCGTCACCAACCAACCCGATGTTGCCCGCGGGAAGGTACGGGGCGAGGTCATCGAGTCCCTCCATGCCCGCATGCATGAACTGCTGCCCCTCGATGATTGCCTGGTCTGCCCGCACGACGACGGGGAGTGCCAGTGCCGCAAGCCGCTCCCGGGAATGCTGCTGGAAGCCAGCGAGCGTCATGGCATCGATCTGCACCGCTCGGTGATGGTGGGCGACCGCTGGCGCGACGTTGACGCCGGCCGGAATGCAGGCTGCCAAACCGTATTCATCGACCGGGGCTACAGCGAACAACTCCCCGAGCATCCGCCCCACCACGTATGCTCTTCTCTCGGCGAGGCAGTGGCATGGATTCTCTCGGAGCACAGAGCATGACAAACCCACCGGCAGTGAAACACCTCAGGGTTAAGCTTTTCGCTGACGGTGCCGACCGCGCCAGCATGCTTGCCCTCTACGCCCGCCCGGAAATCGAAGGCTTCACAACCAATCCCACGCTGATGGCGAAGGCAGGGATTACCGACTACGAAGCCTTTTCCCGCGATATTCTCGCCACGATCGCCGACAAGCCACTGTCACTGGAGGTTTTTTCAGACGACTTCGCTGAGATGGAGCGACAGGCGCGGAAGATCGCGGCCTGGGGCGGGAATGTGTATGTGAAGATCCCGATCACCAACACGCGAGGGGAATCGAGCGGCCCGCTGATCAAGAGGCTCGCGCAGAGCGGCTTGAAGCTCAATGTCACCGCCATCACCACGCTCCAGCAGGTGCGGCAGGCGCTGGCGAGCCTCGATCCTGCTGTGCCCGCCTACCTGTCGGTATTTGCCGGCCGAATTGCCGATACGGGCCGCGACCCGGTACCGATGGTGGAGGAGAGCCTGGCCCTGGCCCGGTCGCATCCTCGGGTGGAAATAATCTGGGCCAGCCCTCGCGAACTGCTCAATATCTTCCATGCCGATCGTGCCGGCTGCCATATCATCACTGTGACAGCCGATATTCTGGCCAAGCTGACACGGGTGGGGCTTGATCCGGAGGATGTGTCGCTCGAAACGGTCAAGATGTTTTATGACGATGCGGTGCGGGCGGGATTCACGTTGTAGGCAGCGGACGGGAGCTCTGGCGGGATGAAAGCAGATTCAATTCGTGTGGCTGACCGGTGGCTCGGCATCCCCGCCTGCGCGCTGCTGACGCTCTGGCGGCGGCTGTTTGACCGCCGTCCCGCCACAGGACAGGTGGAGCGGATCCTGTTTCTGAAACTCGTCGAGCAGGGGGCCACGGTGCTGGCCTACCCAGCCCTGCGGGCGGCGGTGGAGCGGGTTGGGGCGGAGAACGTGTTCTTCATGGTGCTGGCGGAAAACCGGCCGATCCTCGATCTGCTCAACATCGTACCGCCGGAAAATATCATCGCGGTGCCCACCGGGGGGCTGGTTACCACGCTGCGTGGCATGCTGAAAGCGATTGCCCGCGTGCGTCGCGAGAAGATCGATTCGGTGCTCGATTACGAACTCTTCGCCCGGTCTTCGGCGGTGCTGGCCTATCTCAGCGGCGCCCGCCGGCGGGTCGGCTTTCACAGCTTCCACGGCGATGGGCCATGGCGCGGCGATTTGATGACCCACCGGCTCGGCTGCAATCCGCACTTGCATATGCAGACGGTGATGTCGGTGATGGTGGAGGCGCTCGACAGCGATCCGCAGACGCTGCCCGCCCTCGATATCGACACCCAGCGACTCGGCACCGATCTGATGCGGTTTGAGCCCCCTGCTGCTGAACGCGATGAGGTCGCTCGGATCATCGGCGCGGAGGGGGGCGCAGCCGCTGGTCGGCCGCTGATCCTGCTCAATGCCAATGCCAGCGACCTCCTGCCGCTGCGCAAGTGGAACAGCGATCGCTACGTCGATCTCGCCCGCCGGTTACTGCAACAATTTCCAGCGGCGAGGATTGCCTTTACAGGCGCTCCCAGCGAGGCCTCGGCCGCTGGCGAACTGGTGCGGCAGGTGGGGAGTTCCCGCTGTTTTTCGCTGGCTGGCCGTACCACCATGCGACAATTGATCGTGCTCTACACGCTGGCCGATCTGCTGGTGACCAACGACAGCGGTCCGGCCCATTTCGCGGCGCTCACCGGCATCGATGTGATCACGCTGTTTGGACCGGAGACGCCGGCCGTTTTCGGCGTGAAGGGCCCCCGCAGCCACATCATCCATGCCGGTCTGCCCTGCAGCCCATGCGTCAACGCCGCCAACAACCGGATGTCGGCCTGCACCAACAACCTCTGCATGCAGGCGATTACGGTTGGGCAGGTCTTCGACCGCGTCTGCCAGGTGCTGGCCCTCGCCAGCCAACGCGTCCGGCAGGCCTGATCCTGCCCCGGCACGCTTCGCTGTTCATGGAGCGCCGGGTGGGTAACTGTACCGAGCAAGTTTCCGGATTGTCGCTCCTTGTTTTCCGTAATGCTGGCTACCCCTTCTGCACAGTCTGCCAGTACGTGGCGAGGCCCTCTTCCAGCGAGGCAAACGGCTGCGACCAGCCCGCCTGCTTGAGCCGGCTGATGTCGGCGCAGGTGTAGGCCTGATACTGCCCCCGCAGATCATCGGGAAAAGGAACCGCCACCGGCGGCAGGCCCCCGCTCACCTCCGCCACGATCCGCCCCATATCGGCAAACGACCGTGGCTCTCCCGTGCCTACGTTGTAAATGCCTCCCGGTTGTCTGCCGGCAGCGGCCTCGTTGAGGAAGAACAGATTCACCGCCGCCACGTCCCCCACACTGATGAAATCGCGAACGAAGCTGTCGCTGCCGGCGAAGAGCTTGGGAGCCTCGCCGCGGCGCACCGCCTGAAAGCAGTGCCAGGCCACGCTGGCCATCCGCGCCTTGTGATCTTCCCCCGGGCCATAGACGTTGAAATACCGCAGGCCCGCCATGAGGATACTGGCTGCCGGGAGCATTCTCCGCACGTATTGATCGAAGGCCCACTTCGAGAAAGCGTAGGGGGTGCGGGCGTTTTCGCAGGCCAGCTCCTCGCGGAACCCCGCCGAGCCATCGCCGTAGACGGCCGCCGAACTGGCGTAGATGAACGGGCAGCCGTGCCGCTGCGCCAGGGCGAGGAGCTGCTTGGAGAACGTGAAATTGGTCCGCATCACGTCCCGGCCATTCCGCGCGGTGGTATCGACGCAGGCGCCTTGATGCAGGATGCCAGAGAGCTGCGGGAGGCTGTCGAGGCTGGCGAGCAGTTCTGTCGCGTCGAGATAGTCGGCGAACGAGCGGTTGGTGAGGCGGGCACACTTGGTGCCGTCGGTGAGGTCATCGACTGCGATCACATCGCTGCGCCCCCGGGCATTGAGGGCGGCGAGGATATTGGAGCCGATAAAGCCCGCGGCCCCGGTCAGCAGGATCATGGAGGCTCTTTCCGTGGAAGAATTGCGTGGGAAGCGTGCGTTGCCTAGCAGGCTGTGGATAAAATACAGCATCGCTGGAGGCGATGCCTGTCGACCGTGGAAACCCTCGACGTTTCCGCCGGTCGACCGAGTGGGCTGTCTTCAATCCAGAGGGTCATGGATGACTTTTTCCACGGACAGCGAGAGAAACAGTCTTGGATTATGCTAGCAGGCTGTGGATAAAGTGATCCGCCGCGGGATGCGGCGGGTGTTGACCCAGGAAACCCTCGGCGTTTCCTGCGGTCGACTTCGTGGAAAAAGGCCAGGGATGGCTTTTTCCACAGACAGATAGCCGCAGAGGAATCTGCCACAGCCATGCCCCATCCGCCTGCATTTCAGCCGCCGAGGGCCGTCTTTTTCGACCGCGATGGCACGCTCATCGAGCACGTCCCCTACCTCCACGAGCCGGAGGGGGTCGTGCTCCTGCCGGGGGTGCGGGAGGCGGTGGCGGGGTTACAGGCGGCAGGGGTGAAGCTCTTCCTGTTTACCAATCAGTCTGGCATTGGCCGGGGCATGTTCCCGCTGTCAGCCGCAGAAGCGGTCAACCGGCGTCTTGAGGCCTTGTTGGATCCGGCAGGCGGGGTCTTCACGGCAACCTGCATCGCCCCGGAGCGACCGGACGAGCCGTCGCTCTATCGCAAGCCCTCCCCCCGCTTCATTCTGGAGATGCTCGCCGCACAGAAAATGGTGCCTGAGCAGGCATGGATGCTCGGCGATTCGGCAGTCGACTGGGAGGCCGGCCGCGCCGCCGGCGTGCACACCGCCGCAATCGTTCCGGAATCGGCTGCCGCCAAGGAGCCGCTGCGGCGCGAGGAACTGGGAGTCGTGCCCTATGCTGGTGTGCTGGAGTGGTGGAACCGGGTGCAGGGGGCGAAGTCATGACAGGCCGTAAACCGCGGATTGGAATTCTCACCAGCGGTGGCGACTGCCCAGGGCTCAACGCGGTGATCCGGGCCGCCGTCAAGACAGCTGAACGGCTGGGCTATGGCTGCATCGGATTTCTGCGCGGTTTTGAAGGACTGGTCGATCCGGTCAGCTACATGCCGCTCGATTCCCGCGCCACTGCCGGCATCCTCACGCAGGGGGGCACCATTCTCGGCTCCTCCAACAAGGGGCGCTTCTCGGCCACCACCGGCGAGGATCAGCGAGTGCCGCTCGATCCCTGGTTGCTGGAGCAGGTGGCGCAGACAGTGCGACAGCTCTCCATCTGCGGCCTGATCTGCGTGGGAGGGGACGGATCGCTCACGATCGCGCAGCAACTGCATGAGTTCGGCATCCCCGTGATTGGCGTTCCCAAGACGATCGACAACGATCTGGCGGCCACCGCCTTCACATTCGGCTTCGACTCGGCGGTCGCCTCCGCCACCGATGCCCTCGACCGCCTCCACACCACCGCCGCCAGCCATGAACGGGTGATGGTGCTGGAGGTGATGGGGCGGCACACCGGCTGGATCGCTCTGCACGCGGGGATCGCCGGCGGTGGAGATGTCATTCTCATGCCGGAGATCGATTGGACGTATGAGAATGTCTGCCGCAAGGTGCTGCTCCGTGAAGAGGAGGGAAAGCACTTTACGCTGATTGTCGTGGCCGAAGGGGCCCGCCTGCCGGCGGGCGGAACCGTTCATACCCCCGCGGCAGGAGAATGCCAGCAGGTGCGGCTGGGGGGCATCGGATTGGTTGTGGCGGAGGAGGTTTCGCGCCGGCTCAAACGCGATGTGCGCACTGTTGTGCTGGGGCATCTGCAGAGGGGTGGCAGTCCAACCACGTTCGACCGCGTGCTCGCCACCCAGTTTGGTGCGCATGCGGTGCGTCTGGTCCACGATGGCCAGTTTGGTCAGATGGTTTCCTATCATCCGCCCCAGATTGACAACGTCGCGATCTCTGAAGCGGTGCGCTCGCTGTCGCGGGTCGATGTCGGGAGTTCAGCCGTGCAGGCAGCGCGGGCACTGGGCATCAGCTTCGGAGATGCGGCGGAACTGCTCAGCCCCTTTGCCCACGGGGAGCGGAGCCCGGCGGCTCACTCCCCGCCAGTTGCGTGACGCCAGTTGCACGGCATCCCCGGGAATGGTCTGCTTTGGAGTCTGCGGCCACCGCCGGGAACGGAAGGCCGCGGTCGGATCATTCCATTGTGACTGGGGAAGAAACTATGCACGTCCCTCGCGCCCAACATGCCTGCCATTGCTCCGGGCTGGCTCTCCTCTGGCTGGCCACTGTTTTGGGGCTGCCGGCGACGGTTCACGCCGCCAATGGTCCTTGGAAAATCGAATTGCAGGCCGGGAAGGTTGATCGCTCCGGCCTGCCGATCCGCGTGCCGGTGGAGGTGGAGGGGAATCTGCCCGATGGCAGCCCCGCCCAGGTCCTTCTGCCCGATGGCACGCGGGTGACCGGGCAGTTCACCGCCCCCACGCTGCTGGAGGCCCCCGCCGCGAAAGGCCCTCAGGCGGGCACGCGGCGCGACGTTCTCTTTATGCTCCCCACGTTTCCGGCCGGCACCACGCTGAAGGTGGTTCTGGAGGCGGGCGGTCCGGCGGCCGCGCAGCCGCCCCGTCTGGCCTGGAAGGAGCAGGCAGGGGGAATCGATCTGGAGGATGGCGGCAAGCCGCTTGTGCGCTACGAAATGCCGAAGTACGACCCATCCGACAACGAAACACGGGAACGCACCTACAAGCCGTTCCACCATGTTTTTGATCCCTCACGGGGCACGCTGCTGACCAAGGGTGACGGCGGCCAGTACACCCATCACCGCGGGATTTTCTTCGGCTACAACAAGATCCGGCACGGCGCCGATATGCAGACGGCTTCCGACTGCTGGCACTGCAAGGGGCAGGCCCGGCAGGAGCACAAAAATGTGCTGGAGCAGGCTGCCGGGGAACTGGAGGCCCGGCAGCGGGTGGCCATCGATTGGATCGGCAGCGACGCTGCGCTGGTCGCCAGTGAAACGCGGGAACTGGAAGTGATTCCGGCCCCGGGGGGAACGGCCATCGATTTCGCCAGCCGGCTCACGGCGTCTGCACCGGTGCGGCTGGAGGGGGATCCGCAGCACTCGGGTGTTCATTTCCGGGCCGCTCAGGAAGTGGCCGCCTCGACGAAGGGACAAACCTATTACCTGCGTCCCGACCGGAAGGCGGCGCTGGGAGAGTTTCGCAACTGGCCGGCTGATCCGACCTACATCAACGCCCCCTGGCATGCCGCCAGCTTTGTCGTGAAGGGACAACGCTACACCGTGGTGCGCGTGAACCGGCCGGCGAACCCTGGCGAGGCCCGGATGAGCGAGCGCGATTACGCCCGATTCGGCTCCTATTTCGAGTACGATCTGCGTCCTGATGCGCCGCTCGAGGTGGCCTATCGATGGTGGGTGCAGCCGGGGGAGATGACGCTCGAGCAGGCAGCCCGCATTGCAGCCGACTACGCCGATCCGGTGCGGGCGACGGTGCGGTAGCCCGTGGGCGGGGGTGTTTCAGCGGGAAGCGCAGGCTTCGATTTCTCCCGGCCAACGATTCAAGAACAAAAACCACAGGAAGAGTCCATATGGATATGCAGAGGCCTGCCGGAACTGTTGCCAGCATCATGCAGGAGGACCGGCTCTTTCCCCCTCCGGCAGAATTTTCCGCCCGGGCCCGGATCGGCTCGATGGAAGACTATTCCCGGCTGTATGCGGAAGTTGCCCGCGACCCGCAGGCCTTCTGGCATTCCCGCGCGCAATCGCTCCCGTGGATGACTCCCTACTCCAGTGTGCTCGACTGGAAGCCGCCCCACGCTGAGTGGTTTGTCGGTGGGCGGACCAACGCCTCCGCCGCCTGCCTTGATCAGCACATCAATGCGGGACGGGGCGACAAAACGGCGCTGGTGTGGGTGGGCGAGCCTACCGGCGAGCGCCGCGAATACACCTACAGCCAACTCCATGCAGAGGTCTGCCGGTGTGCCGCCGGGCTCCGCTCGCTGGGGATCAGGCCGGGAGAGGTGGTCTCGATCTACATGCCGATGACCCCCGAGCTGGTGATTGCGATGCTGGCCTGCGCCCGGATCGGCGCCGTCCACTCGGTGATTTTTGGCGGATTTTCCAGCGAGGCAATCGCCGACCGCAACGCAGATGCCCAGGCTGTGGCAGTGATCACTGCCGACGGAGGCTGGCGGCGGGGAGCCCAACTGGCTTTGAAGAAGAATGTCGATGTGGCCCTGACGAAGTCGCCGAGCGTGCGGCATGTTGTCGTTCTGCGGCGGACGGGGCAGGCGATCGACATGGTGCCAGGACGCGATGTGTGGTGGCACGATCTCGTGGCCGGGATGCCCACCGACACCCCCGCGGAGCCGATGGATTCGGAGGCGCCTCTCTTCATCCTCTACACCAGCGGTTCCACAGGAAAGCCGAAGGGCATCAAGCACACCACCGCCGGCTACATCCTCTGGGCCAAGACCACGGCGGAGTGGGTGTTTGACCTGCGGGATGACGATCTTTTCTGGTGCACCGCCGACTGCGGCTGGATCACCGGCCACAGCTACGTGACCTACGGCCCGTTGGCGGCCGGAGCGAGCATCCTGATCTACGAAGGCGCCCCCAACGCTCCCCACGAGGGCCGGTTTTGGGAGATCATCGAACAGGAAAAGCCGACGATTTTCTACACGGCCCCGACGGCGATTCGCTCGTTCATGAAATGGGGGATGGAGCATATCGAAGGACGCGATCTCTCCAGCCTGCGCCTCCTCGGCACGGTGGGGGAAGGGATCAATCCCGAAGCCTGGATGTGGTATCACGAAGTGATCGGCGGCAAACGCTGCCCGATTGTTGACACGTGGTGGCAGACGGAAACCGGCGGCATCATGATGAGTCCGCTGCCGGGCTGCACGCCGACCAAACCGGGCAGCTGCACGCTGCCGCTGCCGGGCGTGATGCCCGAAATCGTCGACGCTTCCGGGGCGCCGGTGCGGCCCGGAGAGGGGGGCTGGCTGGTCATCACCCATCCCTGGCCCGGCATGCTGCGCGGCATCTGGGGAGACGAAGCCCGTTTTGAGGAAACATACTGGTCGCGCGTGCCTGGAAAATACCTCGCCGGCGACAACGCCCGGCAGGATGCCGATGGCTACTACTGGATCATGGGGCGGATCGATGACGTGCTCAACGTCGCCGGTCACCGCCTCTCGACGATTGAGATCGAAAGCGCGCTGGTTAGCCATCCGCTGGTGGCCGAAGCAGCTGCCGTGGGCCGGCCCCATGATGTGAAGGGGGAGGCTGTGGCGGTGTTTGTGACACTCCAGTCGGGGCAGGCGGACGAAGCCACAAAAGATCTGCTGCGCCGGCATGTGCGGCAGCAGATCGGGGCGCTGGCGGTGCCTGACGACATCCACTTCGCGGCCATTCTTCCCAAGACGCGCAGCGGCAAGATCATGCGGCGGTTGCTGCGCGACATCGCCGCGGGGCGAGAAACGGTGGGAGACACCACCACGCTCGAAGACTATTCGTCGCTGGCCGCCCTGCGGGCCAACGACGAATAAGACGCAGCTGGCGGAGCTGGAGTTGCCTTCGAGAGAGCATTCGACTTCCGTGGCGCATCGGCTGCGGGACGGCAAAAGTTTCGTCGCGTGCGCTCCCCAAGCGTTCGCCGATCCCTCCGCCTCACCCTCTCCCAATAACGAACCAGTCATCGCTATTGCTATCCGTGGTGCGTCGGCTGCGGGACGGCAAAAGTTTCGTCGCGTGCGCTCCTCAAGCGTTCGCCGATCCCTCCGCCTCACCCTCTCCCAATAACGAACCAGTCATCGCTATTGCTATCACGGATGCGCGCTGGCTGGCTCGAAGACACAGGCTTGGCAGACGGCCCGCTCATGATGCCCGGGCGTGCCAGATAGGCAACAAGCATGCCCACGAAAAAAACCGGGCCAGCTTGCGCTGGCCCGGCCTGTTTTTCATACTCGCAGAGATCGCTTGGGCTTACAGCCCCAGCGCGCCGAGCGTGTCGAGCATCGGCCGGATGTAGGGACCAAGCAGGTCGCCCACGCCCGGGATCGCCATCACGGTGTCGACCAGCGAGCGGATGCCGCCGATGTTCGCACCGACCATGTCCTTGATAGAAGCCTTGCCGGCGGCCGGCAGAGCTGCGGTGGAGCCCTTGAGGGCCTCGAGCGTCAGCCCGAGATCCTTGAGGGTCGGCACAGCCTGTTCGGCTGTGGCTACGTCCTTCACGCCGCCCAGGGCGGTCGTCAGGCCACCAAACAGACCGGTCAGATCCTTGCCGATCTTGAGCGCGTCGCCCAGTTCAGCAGGAAGCTCCAAGCCAGTAGCAGCAGGCTCAACCTGCACGGCTGGGGCCCGCTCAATCACCTTCGTGCGATCGACGACCGGAGCCTTCACCTCTGGCTTCTTGGGATTCAGCAGAAACCAGGCCCCGAGGCCCAGCAGCGGCAGGATCAACCACGGCAGCCACGAGGGGAAGCCAGACGGCTCCGGCTCGCGGTGGTGCTCGACGCGACGATCGCCCTGCGCTGGCTTGGAAGCCAGTTGCGGGGCGGTGAAGTCGGCCAGCGACAGGCCGGCAGGCATTGCCGCCGAGATGTTGCGGGCCTGATCGGCAAACAGGCTCTGCAGGCCCTGAGCGTCGATCGACTTGCCCTTGAACTGGCTGGCGATCTGGCCGAGCACGACCGGGGCCATATACGACATCAGGCTGCGGGCAACGCCCGACTTGATGCCGAGGAAAGAGGCGAGTGTCTCAACGATCATCGAGGTGGCAGAGTTGCCAAACAGCGAGCCGAGCAGAGAGCCACCCTTGTCGGCCATGCGGGAGGCGTTCGAGCCACCCAGCATGCCGGCCAGATTCCCCAGCGAGCCGAGATCGAGGCCGCCCAAGGCGGAGGCCAACTGCCCGGCACCGTTAGCAGTGCCCGCCAGCTTTGCCAAGCCGCTCAACATCGCCGGCACGGCCGCCGCCGTGGCCGTCTTCGTCTGCGCTTCGTTCGCACCGATCAGCGATCCCAAGCTCCCGATCACCTCGGGTGTCAGCT
Organism: uncultured Planctomycetaceae bacterium; assembly: GCA_903885565.1. GTDB lineage: Bacteria > Planctomycetota > Planctomycetia > Pirellulales > UBA1268 > CAISJI01. The sequence continues at coordinate 25,081 of CAISJI010000001.1, read as the reverse complement.
GTCCTTTTACAAGGTCCACAAGATTCATGTTCGACTCCAAAACGTGAGAATTTTTTCCTCTCCACGCGTGTCCCAGAAGACCGCACCGTGCAGCGGAATCCTTGAAGATCAAGGTACTTTGTTCATACCCGCTCCGACGGGTGACCACAAGCATCGGGGGTGGGGCTGCCGGATTTTTGCGGCCGGGGAGACCGAGACGTTTGAGGCCAGTTTTTTCCACAAAATTGCCCGCTCCCGGCCCAGCCAGCCCTTTTCGGCCCTATACTCTGCGGCATGGCATCTGACCGGCCGACCCCCATCCCCGAACTGCTCGCCCCTGCGGGGGATTGGGAATGCGTGCAGGCAGCGATCGAAAATGGGGCCGATGCGGTCTATTTCGGCCTCGATGAGGGCTTCAACGCCCGGGCCAGAGCCGCCAATTTTTCGCTGGCAGACGTGCCGCGGCTCCTTTCCCTGCTCCATCGCCGGGGGCTGAAGGGCTATGCCACGCTCAACACGCTGGTGTTCAGCGACGAACTCGGCCGGCTGGAGGAGGTGGCGGTGCGGCTGGCCGCTGCCGGGGTCGATGCTGTGCTGGTTCAGGACGTCGGCGCAGCGCGATTGATCCGGGCCGCCTGCCCCGATCTTCCGCTCCATGCGTCGACCCAAATGTCGCTCACCAGCGCCGAAACGATCGCCCTGGCCGAGGAACTCGGGATGCAGCGGGTGGTGGTGGCGCGGGAACTGGCGATTGACGAGATTCTGCAGATCCGGCGGCAGACCAGCATGCCGCTGGAGGTGTTTGTGCATGGTGCCCTCTGCGTGGCCTATTCAGGACAGTGCCTGACGAGCGAGTCGCTCGGCGGCCGCAGTGCCAACCGCGGGCAATGCGCGCAGGCCTGTCGGCTCCCCTACGACTTGGTCTGCGACGGCAAAGATGTTGATCTCGGGGCGCAGAAATACCTCCTCTCGCCACAGGACTTGGCCGCGTATGCCCTCGCCCCAGAACTCCTGGCCGCGGGGGTTTCCTCGTTCAAGATCGAAGGCCGCCTGAAGACGGCCGAATATGTGGCCAATATCACCCGGCACTACCGCACCGCGATCGACAGTGCCGTGGCCGGCCGGCCCGTGGCCTTCACGCCGCGCGATGTGGAGGAGATGGAGCTCTCCTTCTCCCGCGGGTTTTCGCCAGGGTGGCTCAAGGGGTGCGACCACAAGATGCTCGTGCCTGCCACCAGCAGCGCCAAACGCGGCGTGCGTCTGGGCACCGTGAGGGCCGTGGCCCGTGGCCGGGTGACGGTGGAGCTTGTGGCGAGTGTGAAGCGGGGGGATGGCGTGGTGTTTGAGCAGTCGCTGACGGCTGCTGGCAGTCCGCCGGGCGATCCCGAGGGAGGCCGGGTCTACGAGGTGTTTCGCGGCAACGTATCGCTCACCGATCCCGTCGGCAGCGGCCTGGTGGAGCTTACGTTCGGGGCCACCGCAGTCGATTGCACAGCTCTGCAGGTCGGACAGCCGGTCTGGAAGACTGACGATCCACAGCTCACGGCGCGGTTGCGGGAGACATTCTCCGGCGCCGAGCCCCGCCGCCGTCGCCCGGTCGACTTGATCGTGACTGCGGCTGTCGGCGCTGTGCTCCATGTGCGGGCCTCGCTGGATGCAACTTCCTGCGAGGTCGTTTCTGAGCAGCCGGCACTCGAGGCGCAGCGCCACCCGCTCGATCCCGATCTCCTCCGCACGCAGCTCGGCAGGCTCGGCGGCACACCCTTTGAACTGCGCCACCTCGAGGCCCGCATCGAGGGGCGGCCAATGCTCCCCTTGAGCGTGCTGGGCAGGGTGCGGCGGATGCTTGTCGAGCGTTTGGAGGAGACCGTCGCGGCGACAGTCCCGGTGCGGATCCTGGCCGCAGCGCGGGACCGGCTCGCGCAGTTCGACGCGGCGCTGCGGCGGCCGTCGCTGTCGGCAGGGGGGGCGCCGGTGCTGCATGTGCTCTGTCGGTCGCTGGAACAGCTGACTGCCTGCCTCGACGAGGGCGTACACGATCTCGACGCCGAGTTCGCCGACATTCGTCTCTACCGTCAGGCGATCGCGGCGGCCCACGCCGCCGGTGCCACGCTGCGCACCGCCACGCTCCGCATCCAGAAGCCGGATGAGCTGGGCATCTTCCATCTGCTTGCCAAGCAGGGGCCCGATCGGGTGCTGGCCCGCAACTTTGCCGCGATCCGGTTCTTCCGCGCTGCCGGCATCCCGGTCGATGCCGACTTCTCACTCAATGTGACCAACGAGCTCTCGGCCGGATTTTTTCGGCGCGAGGGGGTGGAGCGGATCGTGCCCTCGTACGACCTGAATCGGGAGCAGCTGGTGGGGCTGGTGCAAAACGTGCCAGCCGACTGGCTGGAGGTGGTGGTTCACCAGCGGATGCCGATGTTCCACATGGAGCACTGTGTGTTCTGTGCGGTGCTCTCGCCCGGCACCAACAAAACCAACTGCGGCCGTCCCTGCGATACGCATGAGGTGAAGCTCCGCGACCGGATCGGCGTGGAGCACCCGCTCACCGCAGACGTTGGTTGCCGCAACACCCTCTACAACGCCGTGCCGCAAAGCGGGGCGGAGGTGGTGCCGGCACTTCTGTCGCGAGGGATTGGCCACTTTCGGGTGGAACTGCTCGACGAACAGCCGGCGCAGGTGGCGGAGGTGCTGGCGGCCTACCGAGCCCTGCTGGAGGGGCGCGCCAGCGGCCGGGAAGTGTGGACCCGCCTCAACGCTGCCAACCGGGTGGGGGTGACGCGTGGCACGCTGGAAGAACGCCGCAACCCGCTGGCGATCGTCTGAAATCCGCCATCCTCACCAGTAGACATACTGCAGGAATTTCTCCCGGTCGGGCTTGGCCAGGTCATCCAGGCGGCGGACAACGTAGCGGTTTTCCTCGGTGTCGATGATCATCTTCCCCTCGGTGCCGAAGTCGATCGCCTGGCTGGCCGTCCAGCGTGCCGTGAAGCTTTGCCGGCCGGCGTCGGTCTGTACGTCGAAGTCGAGATAGCCGTGGGCCAGCTTGACGTCGTGCACGCGTTCGATGGAACGCACCAGCGAACGCCGCCTGAGTCCGCGCTGGACGACGGCGATGTCCTCGGCAGGCCAGTCGGCCAGCGTCCGCACCATGCCCAGTTCCACCTCATCGCCGGTCTCATTCCAGCCCCGCACCGAAAGATAGGATTCGGGGTGCGAGGCAGGAAAGCAACGCACGATGAAGATGCCGACTGCCAGGGGCTGTCCGTCCTCATGCAGTTCCAACCGCTCATGCTCCCCCACTGTGAACTGGTGGCGGCCCGCTTCCAGCCAGCGAATCGCCCCCGTGGCCGGCAGGTCCTTCGGGGGCTCGGGGGGAGTGGATGACGCGGGAGTTGGAATCGCCTCGGTGGCTGGCTTAAGGGCTTCGGGCTCGTCGGCCAGCAGTTTGTCAACGGTCGGCTGCTTGGAGACCTGCGTCTGGATCCGCACCAGCCGGGCATAGATGCCATCTGCGGCCAGCAGTTCCGCATGCGTGCCCTGTTCCGCCAGCCGCCCCCTGTCGAAGGCAAAGATGCGGTCGGCATTGCGGAGGGTGGAGAGCCGGTGGGCGATGGCGATGGTGGTGCGGCCCCGCACCAGAACAGCCAGAGCCTCCTGAATCGCCTTTTCAGCCTCGGCGTCGATGTTGCTGGTGGCTTCGTCGAGCACGAGAATCCGCGGATCATAGAGGAGCGTGCGGGCGATGGAGAGCCGCTGCTTCTCGCCGCCGGAGAGCCCGGCGCCATGTTCCCCCAGCAGGGTTTCGTAGGCCAGTGGCTGGCGACAGAGAAAGTCGTGGGCGCCAGCCGCCTTGGCCGCCTCCAGCCCCTGCTCCACGGTGGCCTGCGGCCGGCCGTAGGAGAGGTTTTTCCAGATCGTGCCGCGGAAGAGAAACGAATCCTGAAACACGATCCCGAGGCGCTCGCGCAGCTGCTGCATCGACAGTTGCCGGATGTCGATGCCATCGATCTCGATCGAGCCTTCCTGCGCGTCGTAGAACCGCCCGAGCAGGTTCACCAGCGTGGTCTTTCCTGAGCCACTGCGGCCGACGATCCCGATCATCTCTCCGGGGGCCACTTCGAAGGAAACGTCGCGCAGCACCGGTTGGTTGCGGTCGTAGCCGAACGTGACATTCCGAAACCGGATGGCGCCTTGTGGCGTGTCCCAGGCGGCAGGAGTGGCCGCCTCGCCGATGGTCACCGGGGTGTCGAGCAGTTCCAGCACGCGCTGGCTCCCCGACAGGAAGCTGGTCAGCCAGGTGGTGAAGTTGGAAAGGGCACCCAGGGGGGCATAAAACATCGCGAGGTAGGCGAGGAAGGCGATCAATTCACCCAGCGACATCTGCCCGCCGATCACGTCGCGACCGCCGACATACCACACGATCAGCCCCCCAAGGCCGAAGACGATCTGCATCGCCGCGGCATAGGTGGAGTTGGTGTGCTCGACCCACAGCCTCCAGTTGCTCAGGTGATCGCTGGCCTGGCGGAAGCGGTCACGCTCCCGCGGTTCCTGTGCGAAAGCCTTCACGACGCGGATCCCCGACAGCATTCCTGACAGCGCCGCCATCTGCTTGCTGGAGGCATCCCACAGCCGGTAGTGGCGCGGGTAGACATGCCGCCAGAAGACCCAGGAACCGAAGATCACCAGCGGCACGGGAATGAGCGTGAACAGGGCGAGCTTCGGATTGATCCACACCAGCATCGCTCCCACGCCGACCAGCTGCACAATCTGGAGGAGGAAGCCCCCGGTGATCTGGTGCATCAACCCGTGCAGCACCTCGCTGTCGTGGGCCACCCGGCTGATCATCGAGCCGACCTGATGGCGGTCGTAGTAGGCGACGGAGAGATCTTGCAGTTTGTGCACCATCTCCTGCCGCAGCGTGCTGGTCAGTCCCGTGCCGATCGCGGTGGCCAGTCGCCCCTTGAGGACGCCCACCACGGAGAGCAGCACCCGCGAAAAGGCCAGGGCCAGCACCACCACCAACAGCGCCGTTTTGAAATCGGGGATGGCGGCCGTGCCGGCGGCACCCGCGGCCACTTCCTGAGCCCGACCGGAAAGCACGTCGTCAACCATATATTGCTGGAGCTTGGGGGGAACGAGTTCCGCCACCACTCCCAGCAGCGTCAGCAGGCACAGCAATATCGCCCCGCGGGCATGGGGGGCGAGCAGGTCGCTGACCCGGCTGAGAATTCTTCCTTTTTGCATGCAGCGCGGGCAGGACTGCTCGCGGGTGGCCAGCCGCAGGGAGCAGGTGGGGCAGCGCGGCGGATCGAGATCAGAGAGGTGTTCTATGGCTGCGGCAGTGGCCCCTTGGTTGGCTGCGGATGACGGCAGCACCCCGACTGGCATGGCGACTCCGCCTGCGGCGTCGCGAGGGGCCTCCTTGGCCTGCTCCAGTGCCCGCGACACCTTGTGAAACCTTGTGGCGAAGGCGTTGGAATAACGCACCAGATCGATCCAGTCTCCGGCAGACTTCACCTGCAGCGTGCCGCCCCCCACGCCGGCGCTGGTGCGCACCTGCTCCACGCCGGCCCAGGGCACACACCGCAGCACGCGACTGGCCGACGGCGCTTGGGCCGCTGGCTGCCCGCCATCCGACACCGAGAGATGGTCAGGGGTAACACAGAGCCATTCGTGTGCCGGATCTCCATCGAGCGACACATCGGTGTCGATCGCCAACAGCATCGGCCGGTGATTGAGCCCGGCGGCCTCGAGACACTCCGCAACGGAGGGAGGGGGGGCAGACTTCCCGGCAGTTGGCAGTTGGCCCGGCGCAGACGTATGCTTTTCCCCCATGGCGGTTGAAGTGTGAATCGTGGTGTCCTTCTCACATCTGGGGCGGAGTAGTTTCATGCGGTACGCAATCTACACGGCGACGGTTCGAACCATGGTGCGACAGACGGTTCGACAGCTGGCCTGGGCGGTGCTCGTCGGCGCGGGGCTGGCGGGAGTGATTCACGCCGAAGAGGCCGGTTTTGAGTCGCTCTTCGACGGGAAATCGCTGGCTGGTTGGAAGGCGAACGAAAACCCCCAGAGTTGGCAGATTGCCGAGGGCAAGATCGTCTGCCATGGGCCGCGGAGCCATCTCTTCTATGTGGGAGCCGATGCAGCGCAGCCGGCGGAGTTCAGGAATTTCCATTTCAAGTCGGAAGTGATGACCCGCCCGCAGGCCAATTCGGGCATTTTCGTCCACACGAAATTCCAGCCCGACGGCTGGCCCGCCCAGGGCTACGAGATTCAGGTCAACAACTCCCAGAGCGATCCGGTGCGCACCGGCAGCATCTATAACGTGGTGAAAAACTTCGTGGCTCCGGCCAAGGACGATACCTGGTTTACCGAAGAGGTGGTCGTCAACGGGAAAAAAGTCACCGTGATCGTTGACGACAAGGTGCTGTTTGAATTTGTGGAGCCGGACGGTGTCACCGGCACCCGCAAGCTCTCCGCGGGCACATTTGCCCTGCAGGCCCACGATCCCGGCAGCGAAGTTCACTATAGGAATATCCGCGTGAAGCGTCTGCCATGACTCCCGGCAGGCTGTTTTGGCAGGCTCCACCAGGATTGACGCCCCTGCTCTGTGGGGTTTAAGTTTTTCTGGGTCAAGCTTCCGGGTGGGTCAATCCGATCATAATCCATAAACATGGTGAGGATTCGGCTGCCGTTCGGAACGGTAGTCGATCGCGCCGCTTCGGAACCGCGTTCACAAACCCCGTGGGTGCCCACATGCTTTCAGCTACGCAGCCAGCAGGAATTCGCGACGATATCACCCAGTGCATCGGCCGGACGCCGCTGGTGCGGTTGCGGCGGGTCACGGAGGGCTGCGTCGCCTCGGTCGTTGGCAAGATCGAAAATATGAACCCGCTTTGGAGCGTGAAGGACCGGATCGCGGTGGCGATGGTCGATGCCGCAGAACGCGATGGGCTGCTCACCCCCGAAACAATCATTATTGAGCCGACCAGCGGCAACACCGGCATCGGGTTGGCCTATGTATGCGCCGCTCGCGGCTACAAACTCCGGGTGACGATGCCGGAGAGCATGAGCCTGGAACGCCGGCGGATGCTCAAAGCTCTCGGCGCTGAACTGGTGCTCACGCCGGCGGCGGAGGGAATGCCGGGGGCGGTGCGGCATGCCGAGGAGATCAGCCGCTCCAGCCCGCAGTTCTTCATGCCGCAGCAGTTCAAGAATCCGGCCAATCCCGACATCCACCGCCGCACGACGGCGGAAGAGATCTGGGCCGATACCGAAGGCCAGATCGATATCCTCGTCTGCGGCGTCGGTACTGGAGGCACGATCACCGGCTGCGGCGAGACGCTCAAGCGATATAAGCCCGATCTGAGAGTCGTGGCAGTGGAACCGCTCAACAGCCCGGTGATCTCTCAAAAACTCGCCGGTCAGCCGCTGAAGCCGGGGCGGCATACGCTCCAGGGGATTGGAGCCGGATTCATCCCCGACATCCTCAACCTCAACATCATCGACGAGGTGATCAAGGTCGATGACGAGGATGCGATGGAGACGACGCGGCAGATGGCCAAACGCGAAGGGCTGATGTGCGGCATCAGCTGCGGCGCTGCCGCCTGGGGGGCGTTGCAACTGGCCCGCCGGCCAGAGAACGCCGGCAAGCTGATCGTGGTGGTTCTCCCCGATCTCGGCGAGCGCTACCTCTCCACCCGCCTCTTTCCGGAATAGCCTCCGGCTGCCTGAAGAGCGCTCCGGTGGGCTGTGGATCAGATCGGCCGGCGCTGCGCAAAGAGCCACTCCAGCACGGCCCGATCGCGATAGGCGGGGGTCCATGCATCGTGTCCCACGCCCGGCAACTCGCTGTATTTGGGGCTGCCGCCGGCCGCCTGCACCGCGGCAATCATGCTCCTCGACCGCTCGACCGGCACGATGACGTCGGCCGCGCCATGGAAGCACCAGATTGGCAGATCAATCAAGCGGGCAGCTGTGCTCTCGTCCCCGCCGCCGCAGATCGGCAGCAGGGCGGCAAATCGGCCGGGCATGCGCGTAGCCAGTTCCCACGCGCCAAAGCCTCCCATCGACAAGCCGGTGAGATAGATGCGACGGGGATCAACCGCTTCGCTGGCCACTACCGTTGCCAGCGCCGCGGCGGCAGCCGACAGATCGGGGGTTGGCTCGGCGGCCTGTGGAGTGCTGGCGGCATCGGCCCACGAGACGTCGCTCCACCGCTCATCGTCACGGCACTGGGGAGCGAGCACATGACAGGGGAACGCCTCGCGCCAGGCAGGCTCCGCCAGCCAGACAGGGAGATAGGCGATCTGCCGGGAATTGTCACTGCCGCGTTCGCCGGCGCCATGGAGAAACAGGATCAAAGGATAGAGTTGGCCGGGCTCCAGACGAGACGGCCGCAGCAGACGGTAGCCAAACGGCACCGGCGGCCGGCCAACCTCCGCCGACACCAGCACCGTGCCCATCGCGAAGCATCGTTCCACATCGCCGGCGGGAGCGGTCGTCTGACTCGTCTCCGGGAGTGGGGAGTTAGGTGGTTTCAGTGCCATCGCCCATGACCAGTTTGATCCGCCGCGGCATCGCGAGCCGAGCGAACATGCTGAGGGCCCCTTTGGGGAGGCCGAGGAATTCCAGCCGCTCAAACCACTGGGGGATTTCCGCCGCCACCTTGCCGACCGCCGTGCCCCGCAGATCGAGCGAACGCAGGGCCTTGAGCTCCTTCAGTTGCAACAGCCCCTCGTCGGTGATTGATCCGCCGCGGAGATCGAGCGTGGCGAGATCTTTGAGTGACTCAGCGCGGAAGCCGAGCAAAATCGAAAAGACATCGTCGGCCCGTGGGCCGTGGAGCCGCAGCATGACGAGCCTGTCGGCGACGTGGGCGAAATCCTCGCCAAACGACTTGAGCAGGAAGTCGGAATCCTCCATGCCCACCTCGCCGCCCCGTTCTATCGTCTCCGTCACCACTTCCTGCTGCTGAGCGTAGGCCTCGATTTTGGCTCCCAGCCATTCGAGCTTGCCGGCTTTGAACTTGACGAATTCGTTCGCTTCATCAAACGCCTTTTGCAGGAGGATGAACTGGGCCGGATCGCCTCCCCTGTCCGGGTGCATCGCCATAGCCTTGGCGCGATAGGCCTGCTTGACATCCTCCGCCGTCACTGGCGGCATCAAGCCCAGCACCGTCAGGCAGGGGGGATGGAATGAATCAGCGGCGGACGATGAGGGGCCGGTGGCAGACATAATTGTGGAAATAAGGAAAAGGGGCGGTCTGGGCTGCGGGGGGATTGGCCAGAGTCTGCCGACCGATGTGTCAGCAATCATACCGACAAAGAAAGCTTACACGCGGTTTCGGTGCTCTCGCAATTGAGAGCTGTCCCGAAGGCCGGTCGGTGGCTCCCGCCACTCTCGCCTTGATCCAACTGTCCCGATCCCCTATTTTCCCGAGAGTTCCGCCGCAGGGGCCGGTAGCCGTTGGAGACGGGTGCCGGATGAAACGGCGGCTAGGAATGCGCGCCAAGGAGGGCTTGCGATGAACTGTCCGGCAGGGCTGCAGCGAGGTTGTGTGCGAACCCGCTTGGGTGGTGTGAGCAGGCTGGCCGCCTCGGTGGTGGCCGTGGGGCTGGTCTGGATGGGTGGCAGTGCCAATGCTGCCCCCCCGGCGGCGCCCCAGCCGCTTCCGGCGGTGCCAGATGGCGTCGCTCAGCCAGCAGTTGGAGGACGTCAGGCACAACCCTCCGCCGCCAGCAAGCTGATGGCGATGGTCAACGGTACAGAGATCAGTCGGAAGCAGTTGGCCGACGAGTGCTTGAGCCGCCACGGCGCGGGAGTTCTCGAAACGCTCGTCAACAAAAAAATCATCGAACAGGCCTGCCTGCGGCAGGGGGTGGCCGTGACGGCCCCGGATATCGATGCGGAAATCGACGCCATGTCGCGGCGATTCAATGTTCCCCGCGACAAGTGGATCGACCTGATCAAACGGGAGCGAGGCATCACCGCCCAGCAGTATTCCGAGGAGATTGTGTGGCCAATGGTGGCCCTGCGCCGGCTGGCCCACGCCAGCATCGAGCCGGATGAGGAGGACATTCTGGCGGCCTACGACAATCAGTTCGGCCCCGCCGTCAAGGCCCGCATTTTGGTCGTCCGAGCGCAGGAGGAGGCTGTCCGCCTGCGGAGCAAGGCCCTGCTGGCACCGGATGAATTTGGCGCCCTGGCCCGACAGCATTCAGTCGATATCGGCAGCGCCAGTGCCAACGGCTGGGTGCAGCCAATTCGGCGACACACCGGCGAACCGCGCTTTGAGGCGGTCGCCTTCGGGCTCGCCCCCGGAGATATCTCCGAAGTTGTGCAGGTGGCCGACCAATTCATCGTGATCAAGTGCGAGGGGCATCTGCCGGCGGCAGATGTGAAGCTGGCCGATGTGCGTGGGGCACTCCTGGAGGAAATTCGCGAACGGAAGAGCCGGGCCGCCTCGAGCGAACTGTTCCGCGGTTTGCAGGACGCCTCCACGGTGGAAAATGTCATGAACGACTCCGACAAGAGCGTGACGCGCCCGGGCGTGGCAGCGCTTGTCAACGGCGAGGCGGTCGAACTGGAGCGGGTGCGGGAAACATGCCTCGACCGCCACGGTGCTGATGTTTTGGAAATTCTCATCACGAGAGTTCTCCTCAAGCAGGCCCTCGATCGCAGCCAACAGCAGGTGACGCAGGCCGACCTCGATAGCGAGGTTACCCGCGCCGCGCTGGCCATGGGGTTTCGCAAGCCAGACGGCTCCGCCGACACGTCTGCGTGGCTGGAGCGGGTGACACGCGATCAGAAGGTGCCGCTGCGGCACTACGTCGAGGACATCGTCCAGCCGACGGTGGCACTGAAGAAATTGGTGGGCAAGGTGCCGGTAACCAACGAAGACCTCGACAAGGCATTTGATGCCACATTCGGTCCGCGGTCCCGCTGCCGGGTGATTGTGCTGGACAACCAGCGTCGGGCGCAGGAGGTCTGGCAGATGGCTCGAGAAAACCCAACTGCCGAGCGCATGGGCGATTTGGCGGAGAAATATTCGGTCGATCCCACCAGCCGGACGCTGCGTGGGGAGGTGCCGCCGATCCAGCGGTTCGGCGGCCAACCGGCGCTCGAGCGGGAGGCCTTTGCCCTCAAGCCGGGTGAGCTGTCTGGAATTGTGCAGATCGCCGATCGGTTCATGGTTCTTTTCTGCGAGGGGTACACCGAGCCGATGGCTGTGCAGTTTGCCGAAGTGCGGGACGAACTCTACGAAGACATTCTCGACAAGAAGCAGCGCATCGAGATGGCCCGCTCGTTCTCCCACCTCCGCGAAGGGGCCGCGATCGACAATTTTCTGGCCGGAACCAGCCAGACGGCTGCCGTGGGCCCGGAGCGGCCTGCTCCGCAGCGGGCGGCACGGGGCGTGGCGGAAGAGCCGGAGGGGCCGCGGACGGGCAGCAGACGCAGTCAAGCGGAGGGCTCGGGTGTGCGTCCTGCCTCTCTCGACATGCCTTTGCCCCCGCGATAAGCAGGTGTCGCTGGCGACGTCCACAGCCCAGAATGTAGAATCCAGAGTCATTCTCCTCTGGAATTCCATAAATGAATGACACCCCGCAGCCTGCTGAGCCCGATACCACCCCCGATCCTTCGGAGACTTCCGACGGCCCTCAGGAAGTGCAGCGGCCGGGCGAGTTCCGCGTGGCCGATCGGATTGCGAGTCTTCCGCCCTACCTCTTCGCACGGATCAACCAGCTCACCTACCAGAAGCGGCGGGCTGGAAATGATGTGATCGACATGAGCATGGGCAATCCCTCCGATCCTCCCGCCCAGCGTGTGATCGACAAGCTGAGCGAGGCTGCCAACGACCCCCGCAACCATGGCTATGCTCCGGCCCTGGGAATCATGAGCCTCAGACGCGAGGTGGCTTCCCGCTATCTCAAGAAATGGGGAGTGCGCCTCGATCCCGAGTCGGAGGTGATCAGCACCCTCGGTTCCAAGGAGGGATTTGGCCACCTCTGCCTGGCGGTCATCGGCCCCGGCGACAGCGTTGTTGTGCCGGCCCCCTCCTATCCGGCCCATGTGTATGGAGTGGCGCTGGCCGGCGGCAAAGCGATTCTCATCGACACCACCGATCCCTCCCGTTACCTCTCTGACATCGCCAGAACGTGCGAGACCACCAGGCCCAAGATGGTGATCGTGAATTTCCCCCACAATCCGACCGCCACGGTGGTGGGGCCCGATTTCTACGAGGAGGTTGTGCGGCTGGCGTCGCGATATGGGTTCATGCTGGTATCCGATCTGGCCTATGCGGATGTCACTTTTGACGGGTACACCAGCCCCAGCATTCTGGCTGTGGAAGGCGCCAAACGCTGCTCCGTGGAGTTCACCACGATGAGCAAGGGCTTCAATATGGCCGGCTGGCGGGTGGGATTCTGCGCGGGCAATCGCGACATCATCCGCGCGCTCGGCACAATCAAAACGTATTACGATTACGGCATGTTTCGCCCGATTCAGATTGCCGCCATCATGGCCCTGCGGCACGGCGAAGCCGATGTCGAGGCTCAGGCGAAGGTCTACGAAAAGCGCCGCGATGTGCTCTGCGACGGGCTGGCAAGGATCGGTTGGCCGGTGGCCGTACCGAAGGCGAGTATGTTTGTCTGGGCAAAAATCCCGGAGCCATTCGCCACGCGCATGACGAGCATGGACTTCGCCACGAAACTGCTGGAAGAAGCCGACGTGGCGGTCAGTCCGGGGGCCGGTTTCGGTGTCGCGGGAGAGGGCTATGTTCGGCTGGCCCTGATCGAGAACGAGAATCGGCTGCGGCAGGCGGTGCGCCAGATCGGCCGGGCCCTCGGGGAAGACCTCAAGGCGGCCTCAGGCAGCCAGCGTGAAGTGGGCTGAGAGCCCGACCTCCGACCACCCGAGCGCCGGCAGGGGGCCTGAAGCCACCTGCCGGCGCCTGGACGGAGTGTGATGGGCAGGACTTATTCGAGCTCTGGCAGGGCCGCTTCGGAAACGGCCGCCATCCGCAGCTTTTCCATCGCCTTGGCCTCGATCTGCCGGACGCGTTCCTTGGTCACGCCGAGTGCCGAGCCCACTTCTTTGAGTGTTTGCGGTTCGTTCACGTGGTCCAAGCCGTAGCGGCGGATGATGATCGTCTGCTCACGGGAGTCGAGCCGGTTGAGAAACTTGCCCACCTGATGCAAGCGGTCGCCCTCCGCCAGCCGCAGCTGCGATTCGTCCGATCGCCGATCGGTTGCCGCCTGCAGCAGTTCGTTATCTGCGGCACGGAAGCGATCGTGGTACCGATGCTCATCGGGGATCGTGCGGGAATAGTTCTTCATGATCGCCCATGAGGCATAGGTGCTGAACTTGTTGCCCCGGGCATAGTCAAACTTCTCCACCGCGCGGATCAGCGACATGTTGCCGTCGCTGACGAGATCGAAGAAGCTGTCCGACAGCGAAACCCGTTTCTTGGCGATCGAGACGACCAGCCGGAGGTTGCTTCTCACCAGCGTGTTTTTCAGCGACACGATCTCTTCGTACAGCTTGTCGATCTGGTCCATCAGCCTGGTGCTGGGACGTTCCGGATCGAGTTGCTCGCGGAGCGTGCTGGCTTTGTGCTTCAGGTAGTTGAATTTGCGGAACAGCCAGACTTCCTGTTCCCGATTGAGCAATGGCACCTCGTAGAGGCTCGCCAGATAGGCGGGCAGGCCAGCGGGGCGCCGGATCCGCTTCACATCTGCCGTCTCAGGGTAGGGCTGGTTGACCACACGCTCGGCGCTGGTGCGGGAAAACAGCGCGTTGGGCATGTAGTCCAGCGGCAGCTGGGCCGTGTGCAGCGCCCGCTGGGCCAGGATCACCCTGTAGATGCTCGCTTTGCTACGGCGGTAGCGGAGGGCGATCGATTCCACCTGTTCGCCCTGCTGGTAGAACTGGAAGATGCGAGCGCACGTCTCGGGGCGCAGACGGCCGTCCTCGGCGGTGAACACCGCGACATCCGGATGGTCGTTGTCGTGCTGCTTGATCGTGTAGCGGATCGTTTCGACACTCCTGCCCAACCGCTTGGCGATCCGACGATGGATGTCGGCCGGGCAGGCGCCGGCAGCAGCCAGCCGGCGTGCCCAGCCGATGATCTTTTCGTGGTCGTCTGTCGAGAGTTGGCTGAAGCGGGTCCCCCGCTCGACGCGCAGCGGATTGGAAGCGATGAACTCCGCGACTGTACTGGCCAGAAAGCCAACCCGCTTGCGGCCCCCCACGTCATATCGCTGGGCCACCAAGCCGTGGCTCCTCCACCGGGAAATGGTCTTCGTGGAAACATTGAATCGCGTCGCCAGATCTTCGATCGTGAGGACCGGATCTCCCGAAACAGTGTCGCACGGCTCCATGTCGATGGCCGTCTCGGTCTGGGGGGAGGAATCGCCGGGCACAGCGTCGGGCGCAAGGCCGAGCGGTCGGCCTGCGGGGTCGGTTCCCTGCTGCAGCGACGAAAGCCCTTCCGTCTGCGTGCTCGCGGGAAACAGTTGATCGAAAGAACGAGCCGAATACTGGTCCAAAATCGTGGAACGCATGAGAAACCTCCCTAGCCGGCCATCCGTCGCCGGTGCATTGGTTGATCGCAGACTCGAGGGGGGGCGATCTGCATCGGCCCACCCTCCAGCCTGACCCTTCGAGAACAACCTGCGGCGGACATGCCGGCTGCAGTCGTTGGCTCGAAAGGCCTTGGAACCAAACCTGAAACCAAACCTGGAACCAAAACAGCGGAGTCAAAATCGAAGCGGGGGGCGATCCTTGCCTCCCGTGTGTCCCCGGTGAGGGACGCCCGATTTATACGGCGTGGAATGAAAAAGGTTTTCGGCCCCTGGTTCGAAGAGCCAATTTTTTTGAAGTTTTCCCCCACGGATGGCCGAAATGTCCCGGTTGATCGCTCTTAAAAGCTGCCTGGGAAGGGTTATCTCCAAGGGGAGAACCGGGCCCCAGTGGGGCACCGCTCCCAAGAGTCTAGTCAGAGTGGGGGTTTTGCGTGGCCGGACAGTTAGTTTTTTGGGCCGGGAGAGGGGCCAGGGAGGGGGGCAGCCGGCGGACAGCAGCGGGATTGGGGGCCGCTGGTTTGGACCACCACAAACCTGAAGCAAACCAAAAAAATGCGGTGCCTTGACGCATCACCCCCCAAGCTGGAATACTATCGGGGTTTCCCCGAGGTCCAGTCGGCTGACACACAGCAGGCAGATTTCAATTTCACCCAAGCCACTCCCTTCCCGGGGGGCCCGGGTGGGGTTTTCCAGGGAGGATTTCTGCCGGTGGCTGGGCGAAGTGGATGACTGCTTCCCGGCCTGCGGCGGCCTTTCCGCGACCGGAGCCGTGAGCCATCGAGAAGCAGCATCGCATCAACGAACAGATTCGGATCACGCCGATCCGGGTCATCTCCGCCGAGGGCGGGCAACTCGGTATCATTCCGACCGAGGAGGCGCTGTTTCGAGCCCGCGAGGCAGGACTCGATCTGGTCGAGGTGGCTCCGAACGAAAAGCCACCTGTCTGCCGGATTATGGATTTCGGCAAGTTCAAATATCAGCAGAAGAAGAAACAACACAAAACACACGTCCACCACACCAAGATCAAAGAGATCCGCCTCCGTCCCAAGACGGGGGACCACGATATCGAGTTCAAGGTGAATCAGGCCAAGGGTTTCCTGCAGCACAAAGACAAAGTGGTCGTGTCGGTCGTTTTTCGCGGCCGAGAACTCGCCCATATTGACGAAGGGCAGCGTGTGATGCGGAATATCCTTGTCCAACTCGACGAAGTCGGAAAAGCCGATTCGCCGCCGCAGCAGATGGGCAAACGCCTTGTCTGCACGCTGTCGCCCAAGTGATGCCTTCGCCAGTCGTGATGCTGGCCCGTTCCGTTCAAGCCCCCGTTTCACCGTTCCCGCTGTCAGTTTCAGGAGTTTCCCGGTGCCTAAGCAGAAAACCCACAAGGGTGTCAAAAAACGTTTTCGCCTCACCGCCACAGGGAAGGTGAAGCATCGCCGCGCTGGCACAAGCCATCTGCAGGTGCGCGTCTCCGCCAAGCGGAAGCGCAATCTGCGGGGAACCGGAGTGCTGGCGGCTGTGGATACCCCCAAGATCGTCGCTGCCCTCGGGAAATACAGCTACTGAATCGGGGGAGTCTGAGGTGGCCCCGACTGCGGGGTGATCTGGCGGCCGGCAGGCTGCAGTACGCCGTGGTGGCGGGGATGCCCCGTTGAAAATGCCGTCCCCTTGAAAACAGCCGTTTTCTGGAGACATTGGAAGCATCGGCGGTCGATTGTCTGGATTGTTTGTTTGCGTTCATGACAGTGTTTCAATCTGCGGTCAGGCCAACATCGGTTCTGCCAACTGCAGTCGTGGTAGAGGAGTCGAGAACTCCCGCCGGTGAGTGTTCGTGTGCACCTGTTTTTTGAATTTGAAAAGAGTGAGAGAGTCCCATGCGTACCAAAAGCGTCGTTCCCCGTCTGAGGGCAAAGAAGCGTCTCTTCAAGCGGGTGAAGGGGTCGGTAGGTGGTCGTCGTCGCCTCCTCCGCACGGCGAAAGAGTCGCTCATTCGCTCTGGTGTGTTTGCCAGGCGTGACCGTCGCCGCAAGAAGCGTGATTTCCGCCGCCTGTGGATCATTCGGATCAATGCCGCCGCCCGGGAACGGGGCCTGCGGTACAGCCAGTTCATTGCCGGGTTGGAGAAGATCGGTTGCGATCTCGACCGCCGCACGCTCTCGGAAATGGCTGTGCTCGACCCGACCGGCTTTGACGCCATTTTCGAGAAGGTACGGGCTGCACTCGACCTTCCAGCTCCAGTGGCGGTGGCCTAACGGGCCGCTGTCGGGATCCCGGGCGGAATGCGAGACGCCTTGGGATTGGGGTGAGGTTCGAGGATAATCCTGCAGGCAGGCAGCGTCGCCTCAAGGCGGCATCCCTGCCGAAGGGTTCCAGATGGAACCGGGCGGGTACTGCTTTTTCCACCGGGTGTTGAGAGACCGCAAACTGTGCCCACTCCTGCGCTGGATGCCTTGGTTGCGGAGATCGAGCGCTGCCGCGCCGAGGCGATTGTGGCGCTCCAGGCGGCTGCCGACGAGCAGGCGGTTGAGGAATTGCGGGTGGCGTTTCTGGGAGCCCGCAGCGGGCGGCTGAAGTCGGTTCAGAAACTGCTCGGAGCGCTCGTTGCCGCCGACCCGCCGGCCGCCGGCCGGCACTTCAACGACCTCAAAACCGCGATCACTCGTGCGCTCGAGACGGCTCAGCACCGGGTGGCAGGACAGGCGGTTCAGGCTCAGGCGATCGATGTGACGCTGCCGGGCACCGCTGTGCCAACGGGGCATGTCCACCCGATCACGCAGACGATCCGGCAGGTGCAGGAGATCATGGCGCGGCTGGGATTTGCCAGCGTGGATGGACCCGAGGTGGAGGACCAGTGGCACAATTTCGATGCCCTGGCCATCGGCAGAGAGCATCCTGCCCGCGATCCGCTCGACAACTTCTATCTCGCCGTGGCCCGGGGGGCCGACCCGCTTCTGCTCCGTTCCCAAACCAGCACCGTGCAGATTCGGGTGATGGAACAGCGGCAACCGCCACTGCGGGTGGTCTCGCTGGGACGGGTGTACCGCCCCGATACCGCGGACGCCACCCATTATCCGATGTTTCATCAGGTGGAGGGATTGCTGGTTGAACCGGGAACAACCATGGCGCATCTCAAGAGTGTGCTGCGGTTTCTGGCCTCCAGTTTTCTCGGCGGGGATGTGCAGGTGCGGTTTCGCCCCTCGTTCTTTCCCTTCACGGAACCGAGCGTCGAGGTGGATATGGAATGGGGTGGACGCTGGGTGGAGATGGGGGGGGCCGGCATGGTCGACCCCGCCGTGTTGGCTGCGGTCGGGTATGACCCGCAGCGAGTCTCTGGATTCGCCTTCGGGCTGGGGGTGGAACGGATCGCGGCCCGCCGCTACGGGGTTTCCGATATCCGCGACTTCTACCGCAACGACGTGCGATTCCTGCAGCAGTTCTGACCAGCGCCCCTTTCAGCGGCGGGAGTTTCCCCGATGATCATCTCGTACCGGTGGTTGAGCGATTATGTGCGGCTGGAGGCGGCGGCCGATGGAACGCCTCCCATCGACGAACTCGTGCATCGTCTGCTCATGTCGGGGCTCAACCACGAAGCGACCTGGGGGGTGGGGAGCGACACCGCCATCGAGATCGAGGTGACGAGCAACCGGCCCGATTGCCTGGGGCATATTGGAGTGGCCAGGGAGACGGCCCTGCTCTTCTCGCGGCCGTTGCATCTTCCCGATCCCCGCCCGGCGGAAGGGCCTGCAGCCGTCGGAGTGGCGGTGGCGATCGAAACGCCCGAGATCTGTCCCTTCTACTCCGCTCGGGTGATCCGCGGGGTGCGGGTGGGGCCGAGCCCGGCCTGGCTTGTCGACCGCCTGGCCACCGTGGGAGTGGAAAGCGTCAACAACATCGTCGATGTCACCAACTTCGTGATGTTTGAATGTGGCCAGCCGCTGCATGCCTTCGATCTGGCGAAGATTCGTGGGAACTCGATCCGCATCCGCCGCGCCCGAAGCGGCGAGCGATTTCAGGCGATCAATCATCGCGAATACCTCCTCAACGATTCGATGGGGGTCATTGCCGATGCAAGCGGCCCGGTGGCCTTGGCCGGGGTGATGGGTGGGGCCGAGAGTGAAATTGGCCCTGAGACTGTTGATGTGCTGTTGGAATCGGCGCAGTTTGCCCCGCTGGTGGTGCGGGCTGCCGCACGCGGCCTGGCGCTCCCCAGCGCTTCCTCCTATCGATTCGAACGTGGGCCTGACCCGGCCGCGGTGGAGTGGGCCAGCCGGCGGGCGGCGGCGCTCATTCTGGATATGGCCGGCGGGGTGCTCGAGCAGGGAACCGCCACGGCCGGAACGCTGGCCTGCGCTCCGGCCAGCATCGATTTGCGCCCCCAGCGGGTGGGCGAGGTGCTGGGAGTGGATGTGCCACAGGAGCGTCAGCGCCTGATATTGGTGGGGCTGGGATGCGTGGCCGAGGCCGCACCCGCCGGCAGAACGCGTTGGCTGGCTCCCACGTGGCGGCGCGATATCAGCCGCGAAATCGATCTGGTGGAGGAGATCGCCCGGATCCAGGGCTACGACTCCGTGCCTGAGGGGCATGCGATCAGTGTGCGTCCCGTCGAGCCATCGGCCCGGGAACGCACGCTGCGCACGGCCACGGCGGTGTTGGTGTCGGCCGGGATGTGCGAGGCGATGACACGCAGCGTTGTGAGCGAGGCGCTCGAGGCGACTGTCAGTCCGTGGAGCACAGCGGCCTGTCTGGTTGTCTCGCCGGCGCTGGTGCGGGGGGCGGATCGGCTGCGACGCACGCTCCTGCCGAGCCTGCTGGAGGCCCGCGGTGGCAACATGGCTGTGGGGGCGCCGCACGGCGACCTCTTCGAAGTGGCGCATGCCTATCTCGCCAGAGTGGCCGGTGGGCCTGCGGGCCACGAGCACTCTCCCGCAGAAGAACCCCTGCTGCTCGCGCTGGTTACGGGGGGGGATTTTTCGGAGGCGAAAGGGCGGGCCGAGGCGGTGCTGCGCCGGCTACGGGTGGGCTGGAACCAATCTGGACCGGCCGCCTCGTCGATTCTCTACCGTCCGGTGGCGCTCGACATTTTCGCCTCCGGCAGGGGGGCTGAGATTGTGCTCCACAGGCCCGACAGGGAGCCTGAGCGGGTGGGAGTTGTGGGTGAGTTTGCTCCCGCAGCACTCCAGCGATTCGATCTGGTGGGGCCGGTTTCGGGAGCGGAGATTCGGCTCGACCGCCTGGAGTTTGCGGTGGCGGCAGAGCCGAAAGTGCAACGCCCGAGCGACTACCCGGCGGTGCAGCGTGACCTCAATCTGGTGGTGGATCAGGCTGTGCCATGGGGAGAGATTGCCGCCGCCGTGCGGGACGCCGCCGGCGAATTGCTCGAGGACTGCCGTTTGGTGCAGGTGTGGGAGGATGCCGAGCGGCTGGGGGCTGGCCGGAAGAGCTTTGTGATCGCCCTGCGGCTCCGCAGCACGACAGGCACGCTCTCGAGCGATGCCACCCGGGGCGTGGTGGAGCAGATCGTAGCCGCCTGCGGCGCTCGCTGCGGGGCGGCGCTGCGGGGTTAGCGGGCTGTGGATCAAGTGCAGCATCGCTGGATGCGATGCCCGTCGACCGTGTGGACTGTCTTCACTCCAGAGGTGCATGGAGGACTTTTTCCACGGGCAGTTAGGGGGCGTTTGGCCCGCTACCGATCGGCATACACGCGGGTGATCTCTTCCTTCGTGATCGGCGCAGGCTGATCGTCGCTGGTGAGTTGCACCTGCACGCGCTGATCCCCCTCGCGCCGGCCGCGGACGCGGATCCGAAACAGCGCCTCCTCGGCAGGGGCCAGTTTGGCCAGCGGCTCAAACAGAACCGTCAGGTTTTCAATGCTGTGGGCAGTTGGGCCCTTGGCTTCGAGCGGTTCCAGATCGCCGAGCAGCGTGGCCACCACGCGCACACCGCTGGCCGGTTTTGTGCCCTGATTGCCCACACGGATGAGGTATTCTGTCATCCCCGAAACCTCAATCGGGTCCTCGCTGTCGGTGACCTCAAAGGAGACTGCTGCCAAGCCCTCCACCTCGACGGTGTGTGTGACCTGATCTGCCAGCCCATCGGCGGATCGTGCTGCCGCCATGATCTTCTGGGGCCCGAGTTGGATCGGCATCATGACCACCTCCACCTCGCCGGTTTCCGCGGCGGGGAGTTCCTCGAGGGTCCAGAGCACGCGGTGGGTGCGTTCCTCGTAATAGCCGGCGTTGTTGGCCCGGATGAACTTCATGCCCGGGGGCAGTTGCGCGGCGAGTTCGACCGTTTTGGCGGGGGCAGTGCCGGCGTTGGTCATGGACAGCACGCACGTAGCGGGCCGTTGCAGATAGCGACGCGACGGAATTGCGGCAGTCAGTTCGAGCGTGGGGGCGGTGATGGCGATGCGCACCATCTCCTCGGTTTCAATCTGGCCGTCGGCCCGCGCCGTGAGCCGCAGCGAGTGGCTTCCCGGGCTGGTCGAGGCGAGTGCCATGTCGATCGTGCGCGATTCACCAGGAGGCAGTTGGCCGATATCAAATTCCAGTTCCCGACCCGCGCGGTGCGAGATGCCCTCCGGCAGAACCCCCTCCAGCACCACTCCGGTGGCGACACCCGTGCCTGGATTGGTGACCGTGATCGGGATCCGCACATCGCGGCCCACCAGTGTGGGCGGCGGCTGCGGAAACGTGATGGCCAGTGCCGGTTTGGTGGCCCGGGCCCGCAGCGATGCCTCGGCCCGGAAGCTCACGCTGGCGACGCTCCCCACCTCACCCTCAGCCGTGGGCATGACATCCACTGAAACCCGTGACTGCGCTCCGGGAGCGAGTGACCCGATCAGCCAGACCAACTCGCCGCCGGTTCCCCGACCAACCACGCCCGCCCCTGGGCTGGCGGGGGGAGTGGTGGCGATGAGTTGCGTGCCGTAGGGAACCGCATCGCGCAGCACGACGTCGTGGGCCATGGCGCTGCCGACATTACGCACGAGAATTTCAAAGCGGGCTGCCTTGCCCACCTGCACCTCGCGGGGGCCCCGTTTCTCCACAGCGATCTGCGGGCTCTGCAGCCCTTCCAGCGGCAGTGGGCCGGGTCTTCCCTGCCCCTGTGTATCGCTTCCGGTGAGCGATTGAGCGACAGGATTTACGGCGGGGCTGGCAGAGCCTGCGCCGGGGGGCGGACTGAGCAGGGCACCGGGGGGCATCCCGGCCAGGGGCTGCGCGGCGGGAGCTGTCGTCAGCGGAGGAGCGGCGGCGAACGGGAGCGTCGCGGCAGCTCCCCGAAAGGGATTGGCATTGGGTGTGGGAGTCGTTCCGGAGGTGGTCTGCTCCGGCGGTTGGCCGGCTCGCGCCGGCGGCAGGATCGGCGTCTCGGGGGAGATGGCCTTGTCGACCGCGAGAAAAGGAGGGGGAGCGGCCACCGCCACGGCAGTCTCGGGCTCCGCTGGCAGGGCCTGCGGAGACGCAGCGGCCGGCTCGGAGGAAGCGCTGTCGGCAGCGATCGGCCCAGAGGGAAGTGGGCTGCCGGTTGGCGGGAGGGAATGTGGGGGTGATGCCGCCAGATCGCCAACGTCTTCCGGAAGCTCTTCCGAGAAAGCGACGGGAGTTGTCTGGTCGGCGGCTGGATCCCCCTGCTCCTCCGCGGGCTGGGCGGTCAGGAATTGGCCCTCCCGTGCGGGGCTCGCGGATAGGTCGGGCTCCTCGCCAGCCTCGCTGGCGAGGGTCGATTCTGCCGCCCGCGGAAGCTCTGTGGCAGCGGTGTCTGCAATCATGGGGGGCGGCGTGGGCGTAGCAGGGGCCGATTCAAGGGGGGCAAAAGCGGCCGGTTGTGACCGTGGAGCCACCGCGCTCGAAGAAAAACGGGAAAAACGTGTGCCCGCAGCGACAGGCTCGCGAGGAACCGCGTCATCTCCGGTAGGAAAGTGGGCCGTGTGTGCCAGCGGTGAGCCACTGCCAGCAGGCTGATCGGTGTCTTTGGTCACCGGCGCAAAACGGCGGGGTGCTGGATCAGCCGCCGGAGGCCCGGCATCATCCCCCGCTCCAGTCACGGCGCCTGCGATGGCGGCGGTGACCGGTTCTGGCGGAAAAGGGGATCGGGTCCGTCCCACCCCACAGGCCCACACCAGACCGAATCCGGCACATGCGCAGGCCACGGCGCTGAGCCCGAAGACGAGATTGGAATGCTTCTGGGGAACGATAGACTCCTGCCTGGAGGGTCGGTCAGACATTGGTGCAAACCTCCACGGGGAAACGGCGCAGCTTCACCCTCCGCCGGACAAGGGGCGGGCCGCTGGCAGGGGAAATACCACAGGTGGTCGCCTGTGGAGAAGAGCAACTGCTGCCAAACGCGCGGGCGGCGGTCAGGAATTGGCCAGAACATGGCGCAAGTGGAAGTGAAACTTCCCCAGCTTGCCACCATAATTGCCGGCCGAGATAGCCAGGAGTTCCGGGCCGGCGGCCGCCCGCATCCCCGCCGCCATCGCCGCGGCAACCGTCGGTTCATCGCTGCCGTCGATGACAATTTCCAGGGCGCAGGCCGTTCCTGCAGCCAGTTCCGTGGGCACCCGTCCCAGCAGGGACGGACAGAAGGCCTCGTTGGTCGATCCCCGCAGCCCCTCGTAGCGTGAGCCGACTTTGCTTCCCGACCGGACTACGCCACCAGGAAAGGGAAGAATCGTCCCTGGGCAGGCATCGATGGCCGCCACGGCCCGGCGGGCTGCCAGCAGGGTGCCCTCGAGTGTGTCCCCCTGCAGAATGAAATTGCCGCCACCGACTCCCTTTTCGATTCCCACCGTTTCCTCGGCCAGAAATTCGCCATCCATGACCGGCACCCGCCAATACCGACGGCCGTCGACCAGCTTGGTCTTCTCAAAACCGTCGCCAAAAAACCGGATGTGGCCACCGAGTGCTGTCCGTTCGGCGGCGGCAGGGAGCCCGTCAAAAACGCTGACAGTCGGACAGGTGAGCAGACACTGAGCAGTCCGATTGGCAATCGCCCGGCCGATGCCTTCGGGTGAAAAGGAAAATGCCATGATCGACGCTCCCCTCCGGCCATCGGGGGTCTCGGTTGGATCGAGGCGGCGTTCGACCCCAATTTCGGCATCACACCCCAGCACGCTTGTGCCGTAGCCGCAGACTGCCCGCAGGGCGGCCTCCAGCCAGTGGGAGTCGTGTGCCGTGACAACCACGCGCACAAACCGCAGCCGGAAGGCCTCGGCGAACGTGTCGACAATCTGAGTGGAGCCGATCTGCACGGGAATGCATTCTCCTGGTCGGGCCACCCTGAATGCCGGCGGTTTTCGCATTCTCCGTCGGGAAGCCTTCGCGTATCCTAGAGGGAACCTCTTCCCCTTGTCAGCGCGGCCGTGTCCGCCGTTTGGCGTCCACCCGCATCGAGTCTCATCGAAAGGAAGTCCTGATGGCCCGCATGTTCACTGCCTGCCGTTCGTCCATCCGCCGGGAGTTCAGCGCATCTCTGGTGGGGGTGTGTGCCGGGAGAGTCGGTCCGCTGGTCTGGGCCGCCGTGATGGTGGGACTGTGCGCCGTCCCGGAGCGGGTGGTGCGCGGGTCTGATGTGTTTGAGAGCGGTGTGGCGATGGTGCCGCAGGATGCCGCGTTTGTGTCGTCCTCGCTGCGGATGCGCGAGCAGTACGAGAAGCTCATCGGCAGCAACGCATTTGCGGCTGTCAAGAAACTGCCGTTCGTTGTCCGCGCCCTCGAGGCCCTCGAAGAGCAGAAGACCCAGCCCGGGAGCCCGCTGTCGATGATGTCGACGTTCATGGAGCTGCCGGAAAATCAGCAGGCTCTGGAACTCCTGCAGGACATGGTGGCCACCGATACGTTCCTGTATGGCGAGCCCTCCTGCATCACCTTTCTGGAGCTCATGCAGAAGATCCAGCGTGCTCAGCAGGCGGCCAGCATCATCCAGATGTCGCGGGGCGGGGAAGTGGACTTCAACTTTGAAGTCGAAGAAATGGATGATGTCGATGCCCCCGACAATACAGATGCCCGCGGCGGCGCGGAAATAGTGCCCGTGCGGTTGCAGGTAGCCGAGGTGGAGGAGGGGATCGAAAGTCAGCAGCTTGTGCAACGGATGGTCATGCAGGCGCTGGCTGGAAACGTCGAGTCGATTGTGGTTCCCGACGGGGTGTGGGGCTTCAAGACATCCAAGCTCGATACCGGAGCCTCGCAGCTCAAGCGGATCGAGGTGCTGCTGAAGATGGTCACCCAGACCAGCCCGCTGCTCGGCGACGCGCTGAAGCGAACCAAGATCGCCGGCGGCGAGGTGGTGTCGCTCACCCTCGACGGCTCACAGGTGCCGTGGCGGGAAGTGTTGCGGGAGCAGATGGAGGGCGTGGCGGACGAGGACGCCGACAAGGTGCTCGCC
This sequence comes from uncultured Planctomycetaceae bacterium, assembly GCA_903885565.1. Taxonomy (GTDB): domain Bacteria; phylum Planctomycetota; class Planctomycetia; order Pirellulales; family UBA1268; genus CAISJI01. Next base: position 125 of record CAISJI010000001.1, on the reverse strand, counting down.
AAGCTGGAGTCACTTGACATCGTCATCGCTGTCGGGCTCATCGGCGACCGGGTGATTCTGTCGCTTGGCGATTCGATCGACCACCTCAACAAACTGGTAGTCAACAAGGGTTCGCTGAACGCGGG